>MUNB01000073.1 GCA_002154345.1 Streptomyces griseus | reverse complement strand
GCCGACCCGGCGCCGGCCGCCCCGGCCGGGTCCGGCACGGGAAGCACCGGCACCGCGATCGGCGGCCGGCTGCGCCGCCGTTGGCGGCCGGTGCTCGCGGCGGCCGTCGCGGTGGCCGCGATCGGCGGGGGAGTGGCCTCGCTGACGACGGGCGGCTTCGGGGCGTCCGGCGGCGGGGCGGACCCGGGCGGCGGGGACACGGGCCGCAGCACCGCGGCCTCGCCCGCCGGCGCGCTTCCGAAGGGCTTCGCGCCATGGCGCGGGACCGTGCCGGGCGGCCGCGAGGACATCCCCGACGAACTGCGGTGCGTCGCGCGGGACGACGCGCTGTTCTGCGGGGGCGGCGGTGTGGTCGCGACCCGGATCGACGCCCGCGACGGATCGCGGGTGTGGGTGGCGAAGAGCCCGGGCGTACCCGTCCAGGGCATGCACCTGGTGGGCGCCACCGACGACACCGTCCTCGGCTACCGCTTCGCCGCCCAGGACGACCCGCAGGGCCCGCGCAGCGAGGTGGTGGCCCTCGACGCGGACAGCGGCCGTGAGCTGTGGTCCGTGCCGTCCGGCGCCCAGTCGACGGCCGTCACGGGCCGGTCCATGGACGCCGTCGTGACCGGCTCCGCGGTGGTGACGGTCGACGCCTCCAACTCCCGCTTCGAGGCCCGGGACGCCCACAGCGGCGAGATCACCTGGACGACGCCGTTCCCCGGCTCCACCCAGTGCGCCCCGGTCCCGGCGGGCCCCCGGCTGCTCGCCATGTGCGCGACGGACGCGGAGGTGGACGCCGTACAGGTGAGCCGTCCCACCCTGGCCACGCTCGACCTCGCCTCCGGGGCGCTCGGCGAGCCCGTCGCGGTCGACGGCCCCGTCGTGCCGGTGGGCGCCGCCGACGGCAGGCTCGTCCTCCTCTCGAAGCGCTACGAGGGAGCGTCGCGGGCCGGGTACGACGGGGTGGCGCGGGTCGACCCGGCCGCGCGGAAGGTCACGTACTCCCGGTTCGGCCAGGTGTACGCGGGCACGGCCGGCATGGCGGACGGCACGGTCTACGTGAGCGGGCAGACGGGCCGGGTGACGGCGCTCGACTCCGCGACCGGGAAGCGGAAGTGGTCACGGCAGACCGGTGTGGAGGGTGCGTCGGGCCCGGCGACCGGAGGCGACGCGGTGTACTTCAGCTCGGCCACCGGCCGGGTGGTCGCGCTGTCGCGGGACGACGGCGCCCCGCTGTGGAGCACGGATCCGCAGGCCGACGGCCTGACGGGCGAACAGGACGCGAGCCCCCGGGTGACCGTCGCGGGCCGGGCGGTGTTCGTGGCCGCCGCCGAGAACACCCTCTTCGCCTTCGACGCGCGGAAGCCGCCGAGGTCGGACTGACCCCGGCGGCCTCCCGCCCGCAGCTCCCCTGTGGGGGCGGGCGTCAGCTCCGGCGCAGGACCGTGGCCTCCGTGCCCCAGCCGAGCCCGACGGTCCGCTCGACGTCCCAGCCCGACCGCCTCGCGAGGGCGGCGACGGCGGCGGAGTCGCGCAGCGCGCTGCCGGTCGCGGTGTAGGCGTGCAGCCCCGCCTCGGCCGCGTGCGGGCTCAGACCGTCGGGGCGGGAGGCCTCGACGAGGACCGCCGTCCGGGTCCAGCCGGCCAGCCGCGTGAGGAGCTGTACGGCCTCCTCGTCGGTGCGGTGGGCGAGCGCCTTCGCGGCGACGGCGACATCGGCGGGACCGGCCGTCCAGTCGACCCGGTCCGGCGCCGTGATGTGCCCGCGCAGGACCCCGGCCGGTGTGGCCTCCTCCGCGATCCGCAGCCTCGGCCGCCGTCCGGCGTCGTCGAGGGCGGCGACCACCGAGGCGCTGCCGGGACCGGTCAGCAGACAGCTTTCGACGTCCGCCCAGAGGGAGTCGGCCGTCAGACCGTTCAGCAGGAAGACCAACTGCTCGCATTCCTCGACCAGTTCGCCGTAGCGCTCCGCGTCGCGCGTCACCGTCTCGTGCAGGGTGGCGCCCGAGGCGAGCCGCCAGGGCGATGTGCCGCTCCGGAGTGCGGGGGCGAACCGGGCCAGGGCGAGCAGCAGTTCGGCCTCGTGGCCGGCGTACTCCTCGCGCTCGTGGTCCTCCAGGAGTTCCTCGCCCGCCGGACCGAGCCGCAGCCCCTCGTCGCCGCCGGTCACCACGCCGTAGGTGGCGAGCAGCGGAAGCAGGACGTCGATGCCCGGCCCGGGCACGCCCAGACGGGCCGCGAGCGTCCCGGCGGAGAGCCCCGGCGTGTCGGCCACCGCGTCGACGACGCCCAGCTGCAACGCGGCGCGGGCGACCAGCCAGGGCAGCGGCGACGGGATCCCGGCGGGGCTCTGTGCGGCCGCGCCCGTCTCGGCGGCGCCCTCCGCCTCCGGTGCGGTGGCCTCCTCGCGGTGCCAGTAACCCGTGATGTTCACCCGGTCCTTGGCGAGCTTCCGCTCGCGCTGGAGATACCGGCGTACCGGAAGCAGCGCCCGGCTCTCCGCCGCCGCCCAGGCATAGCCCTCGCCCGCCGGCACCGGCAGCGCACGGACCGCGGCCTCCAGGGCCGCCGCGTCGCCCGGTTCCGCGTGGACCCAGGTGACCGTGTCGCCGTCGCGCAGCGCCAGTTCCTGGCGTGCCGCGTCGTCCGAGACGGTCACGAGGACATGCGCCGTGGCGTCGAGCGGGCGTTCGTCGAGGAAGCGGCCGATCGCGGGCAGCGCCGTCTCGTCCCCGATGAGGAAGATCCAGTCCAGCCGTTCCGGCAGCCGGAGCGACGACTTGGGCCCGACGAACCACAGTTCGTCGCCCTCCCGCGCCGAGGCGGACCAGGCCTCCGCGGGCCCTTCGCCGTGCACCACGAAGTCGAGATGGAGCTCTCCCGTACGGAGGTCGACCCGGCGGGGCGTGTAGTCGCGGGTCACCCGGTGCTCGGCCGGCGTCCACTCGATGCCGTGCGGCAACTGCGCCGGGAGCGCCGCCCGGATGTTCCCGTCGGCGGCCAGGATCAGTTTGACGTGGTCGTCGAACCCGGGCGCGGCGAAGCCGGGGTGGTCGATCCCGTCGCGGGTGAACGCCGCGAGGTCCTCGCCGCCGAGGACGACCCGCCGCATCCGGGGGGTCACCTCCTCGACGCGGCGCACGGTGACCCGGCGCAGCACGAGGGGGTGCGTCGTGTAGGCGCGCTGGGCCGCCATCAGGAGAACTTCTTCTCGATGATGTCGAGCAGCGCCATCGACTCGTCGTAGTCGCCGCGCAGCACCCAGTGCGGGAGGTCGTAGGCCCGGTTCGCCTTGAAGGCGGGCAGCGCGCCGTAGACCGGGTTCTTCTTCAGGGTGGCGACGTCGGTGGTGTCGGCGTTGAAGCCCATGACGAACACGGACGGCTGGGTGATGGTCTGACCCACCTTCTCGGTCGACAGCTCGAACATGTCACCGCCCTGTCCGTACACCTTGAAACCGCCGTCGGCGAAGATCGGCGCCGGCTCGATGCCGACCTTCTTCAGCTCGGTGGGCAGGCCCACGCTCTCCACCAGGCCGAAGGCGGTTCCGTCGCCGGTGAGCGTGAGGAAGGACACCGGCCCGGCCGGCGGCTTGATCGCGCTCTTCACCTCGGCGATCCGCTTGTCGTAGGCGGCCACGTGCTCCTCGTAGACGTCGGGCTTGCCGAACACGTCGTCCGCGAGGAAGGAGAACTGGGCCCGCCAGTCGCCGAGCTTCTTGCCGACGAGCACGGTGGGAGCGATGTCGGAGAGGTCGTCGTACACCTTCTCCGCCTGGAACAGCGGGAAGCCGATGCCGCCGCCGACGATGAGGTCGGGATCGAGGGCGAGGATCGCCTCCAGGTCGAAGCCGTCGACGCTCCACGGCAGGAACGTCGTGCCGTCCTCCTTCGCCTCCTTCTCCCAGTACGGGGAGAACGCGCCCTTGCCGTCGGCGTCCTCGGGAATCGTGGCCCGCACCGGCACATCGAGGTCGTACAGATAACCGGCCAGCGCGTGGTTCAGCACGACCACCCGCTTGGGCTCGGTCGGCACCTTCACCTTGCCGTAGTCGGTCGTGACGGTACGGGTCTTCGCGGCGGACGCGCTGCCCCCGTCGCCCGACGGGTCGGAGGCCGAGCAGCCGGTGAGGGCCAGCGCGGCGACGGCCGCGACGGCGAGAAGACGGGCAGGAGCAAACATGGGACCTCATGTGGCTGGGTAGGCTCGAACGTTCGAGCTGTTGGTAAGGTGAGGCTAACCTCGCTGGTTCCGCTGCGTCGATCCGAGTACGACATCGTCGGTGACGGACACGACGTATCGCACAACGGGAGGCACGCTTGCCGATGACATCCCTCGGCACGGTGGTCGCCGAGAACGCCATCCGCTTTCTGGGGCACGACACCCACGCGCACGACGAACCCCATCTCGTCTACGTGGTGACGGGCAACGCCCGCCTGACCGCCGACGGCGAGGAGTGGCGGCTCGGGCGCCACGAGGCGCTCTGGCTCGCTCCCCGGGTGCCGCACGCCCTGCGGGTCGAGCCGGGCGGCATGGCGCTCGGACCCTTCCTCGACCCCGCTGACCAGCCACGATGCCGGGTCCAGCCGCTCGGGGCGGTGCCCGCGCTCACCGAGGTCATGACCACCGCACTCGGCGCGGCACCGACCACGCCGGAGCAGGTCGAGCCGTTCCGGCAGGCGCTCGGGCGCGTCCTGAGAGGCATCTCTCGGCAGTACTTCCCGGTCGTCCTGCCCGTCCATCCAGCGGTGCGCGCCCTCGCCCGCGAGGCCCTGCGCACCCCCTCCGCCACCCTGGAGAGCCTCGCCGAACGGCACCGGATGAGCGCCCGTCAGGTGCAGCGCGTCTTCCTCGACGAGACCGGACTGCCCTTCACACGGTGGCGCAACCGGGCCAGGATGAACGCGGCCGTCGAACACCTCCGCGGCGGAGGCGAGCTGACGGCGGCGGCCAGGGCGGCGGGCTACGCCACCCGGGCCGGGCTGCTGCGCGCGCTGAGCCGTGAGTCCGGGGTACCGGTGAGCGCGCTCACCACGGACGCGGCGGAGGCGCTCGGCGGCCACTGAACCGGGGGAGCCGGGGCCGCGGCCGTCCCGGCAGCACATGTACGTCGATCACGCACGGCACTTCGGCCTGTCCGGGTGGCGGGTTGCTCAGGGAGAACAGACAGATGGCACAGGCGCTCGCGAAGACGGCCGCGCCACCACCGACCGCACCGTCGCGGTCGGCGCGTCGCCGCACCCGCCGGCTCGTCGGCCTGGGCGTCGCCCTCGGCGCGCTCCTCGTGGCGGTGCTGCTCAGCGTCGCGATCGGCTCGGCGCTGCTCCCGCCGGACGTGGTGTGGCAGGCGCTGACCGCCCCCGACGGCTCCGCCTCGCACGCCACGGTCAGCGGCGCCCGCGTGGACCGTACGCTGCTCGGCATCGTCGTCGGCATGTCCCTGGGCGTGGCGGGGGCGCTCATGCAGGCGCTCACCCGCAATCCGCTCGCCGACCCGGGAGTCCTCGGCGTCAACGCGGGCGCCGGCTTCGCCGTCACCCTGGGCGTCGCCGTCTTCGGCGTCACCCGCATCGAGCAGTACCTGCCCTTCGCGCTCGTCGGCGCCGTCGTCGGGGCGGCGTTCGTCTACCTCGCCGCGAGCGGTGGCCGGGGCGGACCGACACCGGTGCGCCTCACCCTCGTCGGGGTCGCCTTCACGGCGGTCCTGGTCGGCATCTCCCAGACCCTCGCCCTGATCGACACGGAGACCTTCGACCGGATGCGGTTCTGGGGGGCGGGCACCATCACCGACCGCCCGACGGGCACCGCCGGCGACATCCTGCCCTTCGTCCTGGCCGGGCTGCTGGCCGCCGCCCTCTGCGCCCGCCCGCTCAACGCCATCGCCCTCGGCGACGACGCGGGGCGGGCCGTGGGGCTGCGGGTCGGCGCGGTCCGGTGCGGTGTGGTGGTCGCGGTGGCCCTGCTGTGCGGTGCGGCCACGGCCGCGGCGGGACCGCTGATGTTCGTCGGTCTCATGGTGCCGCACGCCGTGCGCTGGATCACCGGGCCCGACTGGCGCTGGATCCTCGTCCACTCCGCCGTCCTCGCCCCGGTGATCGTGCTGATCGCCGACGTCCTTGGCCGGCTGATCGTGATCCCCTCCGAACTCCAGGTCGGTGTGATGATGCCGCTCATCGGCGCGCCCGTACTGATCATGCTCGTACGCGGAAGCCGGGTGAGGGAGCTGTGAGCGGGGCATTCGTCCTCAGGGCAGGGCCCCTGAGCCTCAGGGCGACGCGCCGCTCGGTCCTGGTGTGCGGGCTGCTCTCGGTCGCGCTGGCCGCACTGGCCGTGTGGGCCTTCACGCTCGGCAGCTACCCGCTGAGCCTCGGCGACCTGAGCGCGGTCCTGTCCGGCACCGCCAGGAACAGCGTCCGTACCGTCGTCCTGGAGTGGCGGGCGCCGCGTATCGTCGCCGCCGTCCTGTTCGGGGCCGCCCTCGCCATGGGCGGCGCGATCTTCCAGTCCCTGACCCGCAACCCGCTCGGCAGCCCCGACGTCATCGGCTTCACCACCGGCTCCTACACCGGTGTCGTCCTCACCCTGCTCGCGGGCGCGAGCAGCTACTCGGCGCTCGCGGTGGGCGCGCTCACCGGCGGGCTCGTCACCGCCTTCGCCGTGTATCTGCTGGCGTTCCGGCGGGGGGTGAAGGGCTTCCGGCTCATCATCGTGGGCATCGCGGTCGGTGCGCTGCTGTCCTCGGTCAACACCTGGTTCTCGGTGAAGGCCGATGTGGACACCGCGCTGCGGGCCGCGGTGTGGGGCGCCGGTTCGCTGAGCGCCATCGGCTGGCCCGCCGTGCTGATGTCCTCCGGCCTGATCGCCGTGGTCGCCCTGGTGGCCCCGGTGGCACAGCGCCGGATGCGCTGGCTCGAACTGGGCGACGACACGGCGGCGATGCTGGGCGTACGCGTCGAGCGCACGAAGCTGCTGCTGGTCGTGCTCGGGGTGGCAGCGACCGCCGCGGTGACCGCCGCCGCGGGCCCGATCGTCTTCGTCGCCCTGGCGGCGCCGCAGATCGCCCGCCGTCTCACCGGACGCGGTACCTCCGTGGACCTCGCCGGTTCGGCGCTCGTCGGGGCGCTCCTGCTGCTCGGCGCGGACATCGCGGCGCAGCACGCGATTCCGGGCGTGGTACTGCCGACCGGCGCGGTCACCGTGTGCGTCGGCGGGGCGTATCTGCTGGTGCTGCTGGTCCGCGAGTCCCGCCGGGGGTTCTAGACAGCCGGGGACCCGGCGGACCGGGCTCAGTCGCCGAGGATCCGTTCCCACAGCAGCCCGTCCCGCCAGGCCCCGTCGAGCAGGATCGCGGAGTGCGCGACGCCGTACGGGGTGAACCCGTTGCGGCGCAGCACCCGTTGCGAGGGCAGGTTCTCCAGGTTGGTGGAGGCCTCGGCGCGGTGCAGGCCGAGCTCGTCCGCCATCACCCGGAGCACCAGCCCGACGGCGTTCCCGGCGTGTCCCCGGTTCTGCGCGACGGAGGCGATCCAGTAGCCGACCGAACCGCGGCGCAGATGCGGCTGCGGCAGGATGCCGCCGACGGTCACCTGGCCGATCACCCGGTCGCCGGCGAGGACCACACCCGGCCAGACCGTGCCCGCCCGGTGACCGGCCAACAGGCCCTCGATCCGCTCGGCCTGGCCCTCCGGGGTGAAGTAGTCGGCCGGCTGGGCCGGTTCCCACCGCCGGAAGGCCTCGACGTCCCGTACCCGGTGTTCGGCGATCGGGGCGGCGTCGGCGAGCTCTATCAGGCGGATTCTGGTGTTGCCGGGCATGGCGGTCCTCGTCGCGGTGCGTCGGATGGAACGGCCAACCTACGCGAGGACGCCCCCGCCTCCGCACCGGGGCGGAGGCGGGGGCGCAAGGACCGGGGGAGCGAAGCACCACCCGGGTCGGGCGACCAGCACCCGGGTCGGGGAACCCGGTCAGAGGGCTCGGGTCAGGGGACCTTCACCCAGTCCAGGGTGCGCTCCACCGCCCGCTTCCAGCCCGCGTAGCCGTCAGCACGCTGCTTCTCGGACCACTGGGGCGACCAGCGCTTCGACTCGTGCCACTGGGCGCGCAGTTCATCGGTGTTCTGCCAGAACCCGGTGGCGAGCCCCGCCGCGTAGGCGGCACCGAGGGCGGTCGTCTCGGCGACCACGGGCCGGCTGACCTCGACGCCGAGGATGTCGGACTGGATCTGCATGCAGAGGTCGTTGGCGGTGACACCGCCGTCGACCTTGAGCACATCGAGATGGACCCCGGAGTCCTGCTCCATCGCCTCGACCACATCGCGGCTCTGGTAGCAGATGGCCTCCAGTGTGGCCCGCGCCAGATGGGCGTTGTCGTTGTACCGGGCCAGGCCGACGATCGCGCCGCGGGCGTCGGACCGCCAGTACGGCGCGAACAGGCCGGAGAACGCGGGGACGAAGTACATACCGCCGTTGTCCTCGACGCTCCGCGCCAGCTCCTCGCTCTCCGGCGCCGACTTGATGATCTTCATCTGGTCGCGCAGCCACTGCACCGCGGATCCGGTGACGGCGATGGAGCCCTCCAGCGCGTAGACCACCGGGCTGTCACCGAACTGGTAGGCCACCGTGGTGAGCAGACCGTGCTGCGAGCGGACCAGCTCGGAACCGGTGTTGAGCACCAGGAAGTTGCCGGTTCCGTAGGTGTTCTTGGCCTCGCCGGGCTCGAAGCAGACCTGGCCGACCGTGGCCGCCTGCTGGTCGCCGAGGACGCCGCCGATCGGGATGGCGGCGTTCAGCGGCCGGGAGGTGCGGGTGGACCCGTAGGCCTCCGCGTCCGACGAGGGGTTGATCTTCGGCAGCATCGCGCGGGGGATGCCGAAGAAGCCCAGGAGTTCCTCGTCCCAGTCGAGGGTCTCCAGGTTCATCAGCATGGTGCGGCTCGCGTTGGTGACGTCGGTGGCGTGGATACCGCCGTTCGGGCCACCGGTCAGGTTCCACAGGACCCAGGCGTCCGTGTTGCCGAAGAGCGCGTGACCGGCCTCCGCCGCTTCCCGTACGCCGTCGACGTTCTCCAGGATCCACTGGATCTTGCCGCCGGAGAAGTACGTCGCCGGCGGCAGCCCGGCCTTGCGGCGGATCACCTCGCCCTGTCCCGAGCGCTCCAGGTTCGCCGCGATGGCGTCGGTACGGGTGTCCTGCCACACGATCGCGTTGTAGTAGGGCCGCCCGTTGCGCGGGTCCCAGACCACCGTGGTCTCGCGCTGGTTGGTGATCCCGATGGCCACCAGGTCGGACGGCGAGAGGCCGCCGTGCCGCAGGGCGTTCTGCATCACCGAGTTGGTGCGTTCCCAGATCTCCACGGGATCGTGCTCCACCCAGCCGGAGCGGGGCAGGATCTGCTCGTGCTCCAGCTGGTGCTTGGCGACCTCGTTGCCGCCGTGATCGAAGATCATGAATCGGGTGCTGGTGGTCCCCTGGTCCACCGCGCCGATGAAGTCCGCCATGATGTGCCGCCTCTCCGGCCGGTGTCGTCAGTCCTCGGACGCCGGGACGCGTCCCGGCGGTTCGGGCTCGGCGGACGGCAGGAAGCGTCCGACGAAGGCCTTGTAGAAGCCCGCACCCAGCAGACCGCCGATCAGCGGTCCGATGATGGGAACCCAGAAGTACAGATTCCCGTACTGGTCCCGCCACGCCCCGCCGTAACCGGTGAGGAAGCTCGCCAGCCGGGGGCCGAAGTCACGGGCCGGGTTGATCGCGTACCCCGCGTTGGTGCCCCAGGCCATACCGATCGCGACCACGACCAGGCCGATGATGAACGGGCCCAGGTTCGAGCCGGGCGGGGTGTTGAGCATGTCCGTGATGGCCATGATCAGCAGCAGCAGGATGGCGGTGCCGATGATCTGGTCGCGGAACGCGCCCCACTCGTGGACCGGCAGAGCCGGGTTGCCGTTGGCCGGCAGCGTGGAGAAGACGCCCTGCGTCTTGATGGTGTGCCCCGGGTCGGCCTTCGCCAGCGCCTCGCTGTAGTTCCAGCGCACCAGGAGCGCGGCCACGAACGCACCGGCCGTCTGCGCCAGCGCGTAAGGAGCCACCTTGCGCCACGGGAATCCCTTGAACGCGGCCAGCGCGAGGGTCACCGCGGGGTTGAGATGCGCCCCGCTAAGCCGCGCCGCCACATAGACGCCGAGCGTGACGCCCAGCCCCCACGCCCAGGCGATGCTGTCGTGGTCCCCGAGCCCGCCGGGCGGATCGGTCAGGGCGCCGCCCGCCACCACCTGGGCGACGACACCGCATCCGAAGAGGATGAGGATCATCGTGCCCGCGAACTCGGCGGACAGTTCGCCGATCAATCCGTACTTCTTGCGTAGCTCAGCCATGGAAGCTCGCCCTCCGCCGACGGCGCCGGCTGTCGACTATCCGAGCAGTGTCAGCAGGCTAAGGCGTTTCACGAGATCGGGCATATCGGGACGATTGGTTCGTGAGGGCGGGGCGTGCGAGGTCGTCCCCCGCGACCGGGGCCGATGAGGCGCGGCGCGGGCCGTCGGAGGGCCCGCGGAGGGCCCGCGGACGGGCGGAGACGCTCACCCGGCCGGGTGGAGAAAGGGAAGGCGCCGCTCCGCCGGACATCCGGCGGAGCGGCGCGGGCGGGCCCTCCCTCCCCGGGGCTACCGGGAACGACGCCCGCCCGCAGCTGTTCGCCCGGGTGCTACCGGGCCGGCGAAAGCCCCGCCGACTCCAGGCAGGCCGCGACCGCCGCCGTCTCCGCCGCGTCCAGGCGGCGCATCGGCGGGCTCATCACGTTGGTGGCGATGACGCCGAGCAGCATCAGGGCCGTCTTGAACGCGCCCAGGCCGGCGGCCGTCGCCGAGACCGTGCCGGGGCGGGCCGCGCGGACGATGTCGAACAGGCCGACGAGCCGGTCCTGTTCGGCCCGGGCGGTTGCCCAGTCGCCCCGCACGGCCGCCTCGTGCAGCCGCACGTAGCCGTGCGGGTCCACGTTGCCCAGGCCGGGCACGGAGCCGTCGGCGCCGCTCAGCATCATCGCGTCGACCACCAGCTCATGACCGGTGAGCACCGAGAAGCCGGGGAGGGCACGGGCGCCGATGACCAGCCGGCGGAAGGAACCGTCGTCCCCGCTGGAGTCCTTCACCCCGGCGAGCACCCCGTCCGCCGCGAGCGGCAGCAGGAGCTCCGGGTCCAGCTTGCTGTGCACGCAGACCGGCACGTCGTACGCCAGGAGCGGCAGGTCCACGGCGGCCGCCAGGTCGCGGAAGTGGCGGTCGATCTCGGTGACATGGGTGCGCGTGTAGAAGGGTGCGGTGGCCACGACGGCGTCGGCGCCCAGGGCGGCCGCGGCGCGGGCTCGCTCGGCGGCCCGGTCGGTGGTGGTCTCGATGGCCCCGACGAGGACCGGAACCTGGCCCGCCGCCGTCGCGGTGATCACCTTGATGACCTCGTCCTGCCGGTCGGGCGTCAGGTAGGCCGTCTCACCCGAACTGCCCAGCGCGAAGAGGCCGTTGACGCCACCGTCGAGGAGATGCCCGACCACCCGCTCCAGTGAGGGGCGGTCGAGTTCGCCGTCGGCGGTGAGCGGGGTCACGACGGGCGGGATCACGCCGGAGTACGTGGGGGAGGGGGCGGTCATGCGGTGCTCCTTGCGGGCGGTGCGGAGTTCCGGGTCTCCGAGGGGGACGCGGAGGTCTGGGGGTGGACGCAGTGCCAGCGGTGTTCGCCGGGTCCGAAGGCCGCCACGGGGAAGACGCCCGCGCATGCGTCGTCGGCCTTCCAGCAGCGGGTGCGGAACGGGCAGCCGGTCGGCGGGTTGGTGGCGGAGGGCACCGGGCCGGTGAGCACGATGCGTTCCGTCTCCTCCAGCAGGCTGGGCGTCGCGGAGAGCAGCGCCTCGGTGTACGGGTGCTCGGGGGAGCCCGCCACGTCGGCGGCCCGGCCCTCCTCGACGATGCGGCCGAGGTAGAGGACGGCGATGCGGTCGGCGAGGTAGCGCACGGTCTGGATGTCGTGGCTGATGAACACCATGCCCAGGCCCAGACGTTCGCGCAGGTCGACCAGGAGGTTGAGCACCTGGGCGCGTACCGAGACGTCGAGTGCGGACGTCGGCTCGTCCGCCACGATCAGCTCCGGTTCGAGGGCCAGGGCGCGGGCGATGGCGACGCGCTGACGCTGGCCGCCGGAGAGCTGCCCGGGCAGGGCGCCCAGGGTGTGGCCGGGCAGCCCGACCAGATCGAGCAGCTCCGCCACCCGTGCCTCGCGCGCCTGCCGCGTACCGCGCCGGTGCACATCCAGCGGATCGCGGAGGATCTGCCGGACGGTGAGGCGGGGGTTGAGCGCGGTCGCCGGGTCCTGGAAGACGACGCCGACGGCCGAACCGAAGTCGTTGCGCCGCTCCGCTCCCGACATCTTCCACAGGTCCCGCCCGTGGAAGAGGACCTCGCCCTCGGTGGGCTTCTGCAGTCCCGTCAGCACCCGGGCGAGCGTGGACTTGCCGCAGCCGGATTCACCTACCAGGCCCACGATCTCGCCGCGTTCGACCTTCAGCGTGGCGTCGGTGAGGGCGTGGACGGCATCGCGGGAGAAGATCCCGCCGCTGCGTGCCCTGTGGCGTACGTGGACGCCGTCGAGCCTGATCACAGGATGCTCCCTTCGAGCTTCTCGGTGGTCGCCCCGGCCGGGTGGTGGCAGGCGAAGCCGTGGTCGTCCGCGGGGTCGCGCGGGGTCAGCGCGGGTGCCGTGGTGCGGCAGAGGCCGGTGGCGGCTCCGCAGCGTCCGGCGAAGCGGCAGCCGTCGCCGAAGCCCTGGGGCGCGGGGACCACGCCGCGGATCTGGTGGAGCCGGTCGGCGCCGGCCTCCAGGGAGACGACGGACCCGAGGAGACCGCGGCTGTAGTGGTGGGCGGGGCCGGTGAGGACGGACCGGGTGTCGCCGACCTCGGCGAGCCGGCCCGCGTACATGACGGCGACCCGGTGGGCGAGGTCACCGACCAGGGCCAGGTCGTGGCTGACCAGCACCATGGCGAAGCCGAGCTCGTCGCGGAGCTTGATGAGGAGTTCGACGACCTGGGCCTGGACGGTGACGTCGAGGGCGGTGGTCGGCTCGTCCGCGATCAGCAGGCGGGGGCTGCGCGAGAGGGCCATGGCGATGAGGACTCTCTGGCGCTGTCCGCCGGAGAGCTCGTGCGGGTAGCTGCGCAGGGTGCGTTCGGGCGACAGGCCGACGAGTTCGAGGAGCTCGGCGGGCGTCTTGGTGCCACCGCGTGAGGTCAGCTGCTTGAGCTGGGTGCCGACGAGCACGGAGGGGTTGAGGGAGGAGAGCGCGTCCTGGTAGACCATCGCGATCTCGGGGCCCATCAGGGCGCGGCGCTCCTTGGGCGGCAGCTTCAGCAGGTCCCGGCCGCGGTAGAGGATCTCGCCGCTGACCTCGGCGTTGCGGGCCAGGAGGCCCATGACGGCCAGGCTGGTGATGGACTTGCCGCAGCCGGACTCGCCGACCAGGCCGAGGGTCTCGCCCTCGTGGACGGTGAAGTTCAGCCGGTCGACGACGGGGATGTCGCCGTAGCGGTCGGGGAAGCGGATCGCCAGGTCGCGGACGACGAGGAGTTCGCCGGCGTCCGCGCGTACCGGGGTGATGGTGGGCTCGGTGGCGTCGATGCGCCGGGCGAGCTTCGCCAGGGCGGCGTCGATGTCGACGGTGGCGGCGGCCTCGACCGGGTCGGGAGCCGTGGTGGCGGATGCGACCGGGGCGCGGGCGCTCTTGGGCGCGGCCGAGGCGTCCGTGAGGCCCTCGGAGAGGATGTTGAGCGCGAGGACGGTGATCAGGAGGGCCAGGCCCGGGAAGAAGGTGGCCCACCAGCCGCCGGCCAGGAGGATCTGCCGGCCGTAGGCGAGGACGCTTCCCCAGCTGGGGTCGGGATCCTGCACGCCGGCCCCGATGAAGGAGAGGCTGGCCTCGAAGATGATCGCCTCGGCGACCATGACGGTCGCGAACACCATGACCGGCGCCATGCAGTTGACGGCGACGTGGCGGAGCACGATGTACGCGCGCCGGGCGCCGATGACCTTCTCGGCCGCGACGTAGTCCTCACCGTACTGCGCGAGGACGTTGGCCCGTACGACGCGGGCGAGTGAGGGGGTGTAGACGAACGCGATGGTGAAGATGATCACCGGGACGCTGGTGCCGAAGACGGCGACCAGGACGGCCGCGAGGGCGATCGGCGGGAACGACATCACGACGTCGAGGGTGCGCATGACGGACTCGTCGCCGAGCTTGCGCGAAGTGGCGGCGAGCGAGCCCAGCACGGCTCCGGCGACCAGGGCGACGGCGGTCGCGCCGAGCCCGATGACCAGCGAGTAGCGCGAACCGTGCACCACGCGGGCGAAGACGTCGCGGCCGGCCCGGTCGGTGCCGAACCAGTGGTCGGCGCCCGGGGCCTGGACCGGGGTGCCGGTGGTCAGCGGGTCCTGGGTGAGGAGCGGGGCGAGTACGGCGCCGAGGATCACGACGACCAGGACGCCGAGGGCGACGCGGGAGGTGACCGGCAGGGCGCGGAAGGCGATGCCCGGTCGGGAGAGCTTCTTGGCCAGACGGCCCGTGGCGAACATGTCACACCGTCCTGATGCGCGGATTGACCAGCAGGTAGAGCAGGTCGACGATGACGTTGACCACCAGGAAGGCGATGGCGATGGTCAGTACGGTGCCCTGGACCAGGGCGACATCGCCGCCGGTGACACCTTCGAGGATGAGTTTGCCCATGCCGGGCAGGTCGAAGATCGCTTCGATGACGACGGCCCCGCTGAGGAGGTAGCCGACCTTGACGCCGAGCACGGTGAGCGGGGTGACGAGCGCGTTGCGCAGCACCGAGCGGATCACCAGGAAGGCCGGCAGACCGTTGCCCTGTGCGGTGCGGACGTAGTCGCGGTCCAGCTCGGCGACCATCGAGGTGCGTACGAGGCGGGCGAGCGACGCCGCGACCGGTACGGCGAGCGACAGGGCGGGCAGGGCCATGGTGGTGAGCCAGCCGCTGAACGAGTCGGCGGGGTTGGTGTATCCGCCGGTCGGGAAGATGCGGGTGTTGAGCGCGAACTGCTGGATGAGCAGGACGCCGAGCCAGAACGACGGGATGGCGACGCCGGCCATGGACAGCACGCGGAAGAGCTGATCTGGCCAGCGGTCGCGGTACATCGCGCCGAGGACACCGCCGACGACGGCGAGCGTGACCGCGAGGAACAGCCCGAGGAAGGTCAGTTGGAGCGTGAGGGGGAAGGCCTGGGTGATCCGGTCGATCACGGGCTGGCTCGGCGGGACGGTCATCCCGAGGTCGAAGCGGAGGAGCTGGCCGAGGAAGTCGACGTAGCGGACCGGCAACGGGTCGTTGAGCCCGTTGGCTTCGGCGAAGGCCTCTCTGGCCTCGGGACTGGCGCTCTCCCCGAGCGCGTTGTAGGCCGGGTCGGCCGGCGAGAACTGCAGCACCACGAAGACCAGCAGTGCGATGCCGAGAATCATCACCGGCATCATCGCGACGCGGCGCAGCGCGAGCCGGAGAAAAGCAACCATCGTCGGGTTCCTTGCGATCGGGCGGAGGGCGGGTCCGGGCCACCGTGGAGGCGGCGGCCCGGACCGGGCGGACGTCAGGCGCGGCCGACGCCCACGAAGGACAGGCCCGTGGTGGGCAGCGGCTTGAAGCCGGGCAGCGCCTTCTCGCTCCAGGCGGTGGGCAGTTTGCGGTGCAGGATCGGGTAGAGCGCGGCCTCGTCGGCGACCAGGTCGGTGATCTCGCCCCACAGCTGCTTGCGGGTCGCCTCGTCGGCGGCCTGCGCCGCCTTGTCGAGGAGCTGCTTGACCTTCTTGTACTCGGCGGTCCTGGACCAGCCGTAGCGCTTCTCCGGCCAGAAGCCGTAGTAGAACCAGCGCATCAGCAGGTCGACGTCGTTGCCGAAGACGGAGGGGTCGCCCGGGGCGACCATGACCTCGAAGTCGCCGCCGTCGACCTTGGCGTACTGGGCGGCGGACTGGGCGATGTTCAAGGTGGCGTCGATGCCGGCCGCGGCCCAGCTCTCCTTGAGCAGCGGGGCGATGTCCTTGACCCAGCCGGTGTCGGTGGTGAGCACGGTGAACTTCAGCTTGCCCACGCCCGCGTCGGCGAGCAGCTTCTTCGCCTTCGCCACGTCGTGGGTGTAGGCGGTGGCCGCCTGGTGGTAGTCGGGGTGGGTGGTGGGGACATATCCCGTGGCGGCTGTCGCGTTGCCGACCATCGCGGTCTTGATGATCTTCTCGGTGTCCAGCGCGTAGTGCAGGGCCTGGCGGACCCGCTTGTCCGCGAAGCGCTTGTCGGCCGTGTTGAACATCAGGAAGAGGAGGCCGAAGGACTGCACGGACTCGGTCTTCGTGGTGGCGGAGAGCCGCTGGACGTCGATGTACGGAACGTCCTCGATGGCCTGGACGCGGCCGGACTCCATGGCGCTGACACGTGCCGACTGGTCCGACATCAGGCGCCAGATCATTTTCTTGGCCTTGGCGGGGCGGGGGCCGTTGTACGCGTCGAACTTCTCGAAGACGATCTTGTCCTCGCGGGTCGCCTCGACGAACTTGTACGGCCCCGAGCCGACGGGCTTGGCGTCGAAGCCCTTGACGTCCGCCTCGACGATCTTCTTCGGCACGATCCGTGCCACGGCTATGCGGGAGGGGAAGAGCGCGAAGGCGTACGTGAGCTTGAACTCGACCGTCTTCGCGTCGACCGCCGTGACCGTGTCGATGAAGGGCACGAACTGTGCCATCAGCGACGCGTTCTTCTCGTCCAGGATGCGTTCGAAGCTGAACACGACGTCCTCGGCGGTCACCGGTGAGCCGTCGTGGAAGGTCGCGCCGTCACGCAGGGTGGCGCGATAGGTGGTGGCGTTGATCTTCTTCGGCATCTCGGTGGCGAGTGCGGGGCGCGCCACGAGTGTTGCGGGATCGAGATCTACGAGCCCCTCGAAGATGTGCATATTGGCGGCGTACGGGGTGGCGCCCGACGTGATCATCGGGTCGAATCCGGTCGAGAGGGGGTACGACAGACCCGCCTCGATGGTGCCGTTGCCGTCGCCCTTCGCAGCCGCTCCGTCGGCGGTCGAGGAGGGCCCGCCGCACGCCGAAAGGCCTGCCGTGATGGCGGCTGCCGCGCCGAGGGCACTGGTGTAACGCAGGAAGGTGCGGCGCTCGACGCCGGCTGGCCTCAGCTCGGGCACGGGTCCTCCAAAGGACGTTGGTGAGGAATGGGTGGAGAACGGATTTTCGAAGGCTATCGGGACGCCTGAGTGGCGTGAGCGTCAGACGTCAGATGTCTGATGCCTTGATAGCGTGGGAACGTAGCTCGACAATCGAGAGGGGTCAAGAGGTGGGGAGTTCACCTATGTCCGGCGCGAGACCCGGTCGCACCCTGTTGCGACAGGAGGTCGTCGAGGGCATCAAGCGGTACATCCTCGACGAACGGCTGCGCCCCGGGGACCCGTTGCCGACGGAGCCGGCCCTGTGCGAGGCGCTCGGCGCCAGCCGCTCCAGCGTCCGGGAGGCCGTCAAGATTCTCGCCGCGCTCGACATCGTCGAGGTCCGTCACGGCCACGGGACGTACGTGGGCCGGCTGAGCCTGTCGGCGCTGGTGGAGAGCCTCACCTTCCGCGGTCTGCTCTCGCCCGACGACGACTTCCAGGTGATGGCCGACCTCGTCGACGTGCGTGAGCTCTTCGAGCGGGGCATGGCCGACCGGATCATCTCCTCGCTGGACGCCGAGGAGCTCGACCGGCTGGACAGCCTGGTGGCGACCATGCGCGAGACCGGTGCGGGCGACGGGCACGGCTTCGTCGCGGCGGACCGGGCCTTCCACGCGCTGCTCGTGGCGCCGCTCGGCAACGACCTGATCGGCCAGCTCTCGATGGCCTTCTGGGACGTCTACACCATCGTCGCGCCGCATCTGCAGGGGTTCACGCACGCCGACGAGGCCGAGACCGTCGCCGCCCACCAGAACATCGTGGACGCGGCCCGCGCGGGCGACGTCACCGCGTTCCTGAAGGCCCTCGGCGAGCACTACGCCCCGGTCAGGCGCCGGATCGCCGAGGCCAGGGCGCGCGGGGAGGGCGAGGGCTGACCGCGGCCCGCGCGCTCCTGTCCGGCCTCGGGGGCGGGAGCGCGGGGTGGCCCGGCCCTTGACGGGCGGCCCCGCGCTCCCTACGGTCTGGTTTGCCATCAGGACATCTGACGTCTTCTGTCCTGTCGCTTTCCTCGTCCCCTCCAGGAGGGCACCGCCATGCCGTCGGTCGATCTCACGCTCGCGGAATGCCGCGCCTACCGGCCCGAACTGCCGCTTCCCAACGGGTTCGACGCCTTCTGGTCCGGCACCCTGGACGGGAAGGCCCCCGGCGGCGCCCCGGACCGGCAGCCGCGATTCGACGAGGTCGACAGCGGGCTGGTCCAGGTCCGCTGTTACGACGTGAGCGTCCCCGGGTACGACGGCCGTCCGGTACGGGGGTGGCTGCGGATGCCCGCCGGGTCCACCGGGCCGCTCGGCTGCATCGTGGAGTTCCTCGGATACGGGCGGGGCAGGGGCCTGGCCCACGAGCAGCTGATGTGGGCCTGCGCCGGATACGCGCACCTGGTCATGGACACCCGTGGCCAGGGCTGGTCCTCGGCGACCGGCGACACCCCCGACACCGACCCCGGATCGGCCGGGACCGTGCCGGGCTTCCTGACCCGGGGCGTCGAGAGCCCCGGAACGCACTACTACCGGCGGGTGTTCACCGACGCGGTCCGCTGCGTGCAGGCGATGCGCGAGCACCCCGAGGTCGATCCCGCCCGCATCGTGGTGACCGGGGTCAGCCAGGGCGGCGGCATCGCGCTGGCCGTGGCCGGACTGGTGCCGGGGCTGGCCGGAGTCATGCCGGACGTGCCGTTCCTGTGCAACATCCCCCGCGCGGCGCGGATCGCCGCGACACCCCCGTACACCGAGATCGCCACCTACCTCCGGCTCCACCGCGACCGCGTCGAGGAGGTGTTCCGCACCCTGTCGTACTTCGACGCGGCCCACCACGCCACCCGGGCCACCGCCCCCGCGCTGTTCTCCGTCGCGATGGCGGACGACGTCTGCCCGCCCTCCACCTGCTTCACGGCCTACAACCGGTACGCGGGCCCCAAGGACGTACGCGTCTACGAGTTCAACGGGCACGAGGGCGGCACCGAACACCACCGGGCCGAACAACTGGCCTGGGTGCGCGACCTGTTCGCCGGCCTCCCGGCCGACCGCGCCTGACCGCCGACCGCTCCGTCCGCACGTCTCCCCTCACGAGAAGAGAGATCGTCCATGCAGCGCAGAGTCACCGTCGCCCTGCTGTCCGCCGCCGTCCTGGTGGCAGCCACCGCGGGCACCGCCCACGGCGCACCGGCCGCCCCCGGCGAACTGACCTCCCAGGACATAGCCACCCAGGGCGTCGGATCCCCGTACTACCGCATCCCCGCGCTCACGACGTCCGTCGAGGGCACCCTGATCGCCGCCTACGACACCCGCCCCACCCTCGGCGACCTCCCCGGCAACCTCGGCGTCGTCGTACGGCGCAGCACCGACGGCGGCACCACCTGGGGAACCCAGCAGGTCGTCCGCAAGGAGGCGGCCCCCAAGGGCTTCGGCGACCCCAGCCTCCTCGTGGACCGCACGACCGGGCGGATCTTCGTCTTCTACGCGGCCTCCGTGAACCAGGGCTTCTTCGGCTCGGCCACCGGCAACGACGAGAGCGACCCGGACGTTCTCCAGGCCGACTACAGCTACTCGGACGACGACGGCGTCACCTGGAACCACCGCCGGATCACGAAGCAGATCAAGAATCCCGCCTGGGCCGGCATGTTCGCGGCCTCCGGAGAGGGCATCCAGGTGCGCAACGGCGCGTACAAGGGCCGGCTGATCCAGCAGTACGCCATCCGGAACAACGGCGCCAACTACGCCGTCAGCGCCTACAGCGACGACCACGGCGCGACCTGGAACATGGGCGACCCGGTCGGCCCGGGCGGTGACGAGAACAAGACCGTCGAACTCAGCGACGGCCGGATCATGCTCAACAACCGCTCCGCGCCGTACCGCACCGTCGCGTACTCCTCCGACGGCGGCGTCACCTACACCCCGTTCACCCAGGACACCGCTCTGCCCGACCCGGCCAACAACGGCTCGATCATCCGGTACGCCCCCGACGTCCCCGCCTCCCACCCCCAGGCGTCCTGGCTGCTGTTCAGCAACACCGACAGCACCTCGCGGAAGAACCTGACCGTGAAGATGTCCTGCGACAACGGGAAGACCTGGCCGATCCGGAAGGTCGTCGACCCCGACAGCGCCGCCTACTCCACGCTGACCCGGCTGCCGGACGGCCGGCTCGGGCTCCTCTACGAGCGTGCCGACTACCGGTACATCACCTACTCCTCGTTCGACCTGAAGTGGCTCGGCGGCACCTGCGCGGACATCACCATCACGCCCCCGGCCGCGCTGAAGGCCGGGACGACCACCGAGGTGACCGTACGGGTCGTCAACCGGATGGACGTCACCCGCAACGCGGGCACGCTCGACCTGACGGTGCCCGGCGGCTGGAGCACGGAGCAGGTGGCGTTCCCGGCGGTCCGCCCCGGTGAGGGCGCCAACATCAAGGTTCCGGTCACGATCCCGGCGGGTGCGGCCGGCGAGGCCCGGCTGACCGTGACCTACCGGGCCGACGGCAAGCAGGCGTCCGGCAGCCGGTCGGTGACCGTGACCCCGTGATCGTCCGGGTCCGGGCTCCGCTCCAGGCGGGCGCGGATGCCGTCGAAGTGGGCACGCATGGCCGACGCCGCCCGGACCCTGTCGCCCGCCGCCACCGCCACGACGATCTCGTGGTGCTGGCGGCAGGTGGTGAGGGGGTCCTGGTGGCCGTCGTCCGTGCTGGTGCGCACCCGGTCCATGGCCGCCCAGAACGCGTCCAGCACCTCGCTGAGAAGGTGGTTGTCGAGCGAGGCGTAGAGCGCCAGATGGAAGGCACGGTCGGTCGCCCGGGCGACCCGGCCGTCCCGGGCGGCCTCGGACTCCATCGCGGTCACCAGACTCCGCAGCACCGCCAGGTCCTCGGCGGGGATGCCCGCGCTGACGGTGCCGACCAGCCCGGTCTCCAGCGCCTCGCGCACCTTCATCAGCTCCAGCAGCCCCGGCTCGCCCCGGCCGTGCCGCACGACGGCCCGGAAGGCCAGGCCCTCGGCGAAGGGCGTCAGGGAGAGCGAACCGACGAAGGTCCCGAAGCCCCGTCGGATCTCCACGACGTTCATGGCCTGCAGCGCCTTGAGGGCCTCGCGCACCGAGACCCGCCCGGCGGCGAACAGCTCCATCAACTCGGGTTCGGTGGGCAGCGGATCACCCGGGCCGAGCGCCCGGTCGAGGATCAGTTCCTTGATCCTCCGCTCGATGTCCTGCGCCATGGTGGGGCGGGCCACAACCGTCCTCCTGAAGTGTCGTCGACCGCCGAGGCCTCTTGACCGGCCGCCGGGGCATCGGCTTAAGGTAAGCCAAGACGTAAGACATCTTACGTCTCATGTCTTGGTCTCGTCTTCCCTTCCGGGCGAGAGACCGGCGTTCCGAGCGAGCTGGAGCTCTTCCACCATGTCCTTGACCGCACCGCTGCGCGGCGTCGTCCCGCCCGTCTGCACCCCGCTCGACGACCGGGGCGAGGTCGACACGGCCTCCCTCACCCGGCTGGTCGGCCACCTCGTGGACCACGGAGTGCACGGCCTCTTCGCCCTCGGGTCGACCAGCGAGGTCGCCTATCTGACCGACGCTCAGCGGGCCACCGCTCTGCAGACCGTCGTCACCGCCGCCGCGGGCCGGGTCCCGGTGCTCGCCGGGGTCATCGACACCACGACCCCCCGTGTGCTCGCCCACGCCCGGACCGCCGGGGAGCTGGGCGCCGACGCCCTCGTCGCGACCGCGCCCTTCTACACCCGCACCCACCCCACCGAGACCGCGAGGCACTTCCGCAGGCTGCGCAGCACCGTCGACCTGCCGCTGTTCGCCTATGACATCCCGGTCGCCGTGCACTCCAAGCTCTCCGCCGCCCTGGTCCGTGAGCTGGCCGAGGACGGCACCCTGGCCGGCCTCAAGGACAGCAGCGGAGACGAGGGCGGGCTGCGCAGGCTCGTCGTCGAGCTGGGCGGGCGCGAAGGCCGGGCACGGGGACCCGTGCCGCACTTCAGCGTGCTGACCGGTTCCGAACTCACCGTGGACGCGGCCCTGCTGACCGGAGCCGACGGTGTCGTCCCCGGGCTCGGCAACGTGGATCCGGGCGGCTACGTACGGCTGTACGAGGCGGCGCGCGCCGGGGACTGGACGCTCGCCGCGCGCGAACAGGAGCGGCTCGTCGAGCTGTTCGCCATGGTCGACGTCGGCCCGGAGCAGGAAATGGGCCGCAGCTCGTCGGCGCTCGGGTCCTTCAAGGAGGCCCTGCGGCTGCTCGGCGTCATCGACCGCGGCGCCACCGCCTTCCCGCAGATCCCGCTGTCCGCCGCGGCCGTGGCCTCCGTCGCGGAGCGGCTGCGCGGCGCCGGTCTGCCGCCGGTCCGATGACCGGGCGTACGGCCGGAGCCGTGGTCATCGGCCTCGATCTCGGAGGTACGAAGATCGCGGCGGCGCTCTTCGCCCCCGACGGCGCGGTGCTGGCCCGGCACACCCGGGCCACCCCCGCCCGCGAGGGCGCCGCGGCAGTGCTCGACGCGCTCGCCGCCGCGGCGGCCGCGGTGGACCCGGACGGCCTGGCCGCCCTGGTCGGCATCGCCGCTGCCGGGGTCGTCGACCCCCGCAGCGGCATGGTCACCAGCGCCACCGACTCCATCCGGGGCTGGGCGGGCACCGCGCTCGGCGCCGGCCTCGCGGACCGTACGGGCCTGCCGGTGGCCTGCGACAACGATGTGCGCGCCACAGCGGGGCCGGAGCTCGACGCACTGGCGGACAGCCGGGGTTCGCTGCTGTACGCGGCCGTCGGCACCGGGGTGGGCGGCGCCCTCGCCGTCGACGGACGGATGCTGCACGGCGCCGCCGGTATCGCCGGCCACCTCGGCCATCTGCCCAGCGCCGAGGCGGCCGGGCTGCCGTGCACCTGCGGCGCCACGGGCCACCTGGAGGTCATCGCCTCGGGACCGGGCATCGCCGCCCACTACGAACGGCTCACCGGCACCCGGCCGGACCGGCTCGAAACGGTCGCCGCCCGCGCCGCCGAAGGCGACCGGGCCGCCGTCCGGGCCATCACCACCGGTGCGGCGGCCGCCGGCCGGGTCCTCGGCGGCCTGGCCAACGCACTCGGCCCCGACCGGGTCGTCGTCGGCGGCGGGGTCCCGCACATCGGCCCGCTGTACCGCGACGCGCTGGCCGCCGCCTTCGCCGCCGAACTGATGCCGCCCCTGCGAGGGCTTCTCCCCGAACCCCCGCTCCACGGCGCGGACGCCGCCGTGCTGGGCGCCGCTGCCCTGACCACCACCCTTCCCCTCCACCACCCGGGAGCCCACCGATGAACGCACAGGACCTGGCCGCCGCACTCCAGGGCCGGCTGATCGTCTCCTGCCAGGCGCCCCCCGGCGACCCGATGCGGGAGACCTCCACGCTCGTCCGGCTCGCGCTCTCGGCGGTCGCCGGCGGCGGCGCCGCGATCCGCGCCAACGAACCGGAGGTCGTCGCCGCGATCGTGGCCGCGGTCGACCTGCCGGTGATCGGCCTCTGGAAGGACGGCGACACCGGGGTGTACATCACCCCGACCGTCCGGCACGCCCTGGCCGTCGCCGATGCGGGCGCCGCCGTGGTCGCCGCCGACGCCACCGACCGGCCGCGCCCGGACGGCTCCACCTTCGCCGAACTGGTCGCCGCCGTCCACGCGGCGGGCGCACTCGTGATGGCCGACGTCGCCACGCTCGCCGAGGGGATCGCCGCCGCCGGACAGGGGGCGGACCTCGTCTCCACCACCCTGTCCGGCTATGTGCCGGGAACCCCGGAGCAGACCGGCCCGGATCTGGACCTCGTCGCGTCGCTGTCGGCCGCGATCTCCGTACCGGTCGTCGCCGAAGGCCGTATCAACACCCCCGAGGAGGCCGCCGAGGCGCTCGACCGCGGCGCCCACAGCGTCGTGGTCGGCACGGCCATCACCGCGCCGACCGCCCTGACCTCACGCTTCGTCGGCGCACTGGCGCGGCGGGCGGATGACGGCGTGGACGGACCGGACCGGGTCTGAACCCGCGGGCCGGCCGGGCCGCGCCCCCGCCTCAAGGACGCGCCCGCCCGTCTGAGACGCTGTGCCCGCGCCCGACCAGGCGTTCCGCCCGGCCGGTCGGCCGTCGCACCTGATCCACCCGCAAGGAAGACATGCAGGGAGTCCTCACCGGATTCACGGTGATCGCCACCGTGATCGCCGTCGGCTACGTCCTCGGGCGCCGCGGTTATCTGGGGCAGGACGGCCGTGCCGTGCTGACCCGGCTGGCCTTCAACGTCGCGACCCCGGCCCTGCTCTTCACGATGCTCGCGGACGCGGACCTGTCCGTCGTCCTGTCGACCCGTCTGCTGGTCACCGCGACAGCCGTGGCCGCCACGGCCGGAGTCTTCGTCGTGGTGGCCGGGCTGTTCCTGCGCTGGGAGGCCGGACGGGTCACGATCGGCGCCCTGTGCTCCAGCTACGTCAATGCCGGGAATCTGGGCATCCCCATCGCCGTGTACGTCCTGGGCGACGCCTCGCTCGTCGCCCCCGTCCTGCTCCTCCAGCAGATCCTGGTGACCCCGCTGGCCCTGACCGTCCTCGACCTCGGCCGGCCCGGGGAACCGATGTCGCTCGTCCGGCGGCTGACCACCCCCCTGCGCAACCCGATGGCGATCGCATCGCTGGCCGGGGTGACGGTGGCGGCGTCCGGCCGGACACTGCCGGGACCGCTGCTCGAACCGCTCGCCCTCATCGGCGACATGTCGGTCCCCGCGGTCCTCATCGCCTTCGGGATATCCCTGCACGGCGGCGAACGGCCGGGCCGCGGGGAGGACCGGGGCGCGCTGTACCTGTCCGCCGGGCTGAAGACCGTCGCCCAGCCGATCGTCGCCTGGGCCGTCGGCGCCGGCCTGTTCGGACTGCGGGGCGAGGCGCTGCTGGACGTCGTCGTGATCGCGGCGCTCCCGGCCGCCCAGAACCTCTTCACGTACGCCTCGCACTACCGGGTCGCCGAGCGGTTCGCCAGGGAGTCCATCCTGCTGTCCACGCTGCTCTCGGTCCCGGTGCTGATCGCCGTCGCCGCACTGCTCGGCCGGTAGCCACCGGGCCGGACGGCCCGGGCGTAGGTGTGACGCAGACCACTCCCCGGTGAGAACCCGCGCGCCCCGTCCCGCGTCTGGCCGGTGTGAGACTACGTAAGAAGCGGCCCCCGGAACCGGCCGAGGAACACCTCCTCCGTCTGGTCGCCGACGGAGACCGGGGCGCGTTCGACGAGCTGTACCGGCTGACCTCGCCCTGGCTGGCGGTACGGCTGCGCCGCCGCTGCGCCGACGAGCAGATCGTCGCCGAGGTCATGCAGGAGACCTATCTCGCCGTGTGGCGTGCCGCCGGCGCGTTCGCCGGCAGCGCGGTCGGCGGGAGCGCCGCCGGGTGGCTCTGGACGATCGCGGCCCGCCGCCTGGTCGACGCCTTCCGCCGCCGCGCCCACCACGCCGCACCACCGGCCGCCGCCGCCGAGCACGCCACCGCCCCGGCCGCCGAGGACGAGGCGCTGGCCGCCGACGTCGGCGGGGAGGTCGGGGACGCCCTGCGGACCCTCGCCCCGGAACTGCGGCAGGTCCTCCAGGCCCTGGTGCTCGACGGGCTGTCGGTCCGCGAGGCCTCCGTCCTGCTCGATCTTCCCGAAGGCACCGTCAAGACCCGGGCCCGCCGGGCCCGTATCGCGATGAGAAGGGCACTGGCATGAGCGTCGAGCATCCGTCCGACCGGCTGGTCAGCAGCTACGCGCACGGCGACACCGATCTGCCCGCCGACGCACTGTGGGCCGTGGAGGCCCACCTGGAACAGTGCGCCCCCTGCCGACGCAGACTGGCCGGGGCGGCGGCCGAGGTGCCCGCCGTCACCGCCCTGCTGACCGCCGTCCGCAGCGATCTGGAACCGGCCCTGGACCGTTCGACGCCCGCGCCGCGCCGCCGTCGCCGCCCGACGGCCTGGGCCACCCCGGTGATGGGCCCCTGGCTGGCCATGGTCATCGGCGTGAGCGTCGTCGCGGTGCTGCTGGACCGTACCGCCGGCTGGACGAGCGGGGCGCCGCCCGTCCTGCTGCTGGCGCCGGTCCTGCCGCTCGCCGGAGTCGCCGCGGCCTGGTCACGCGGTCTGGACCCGGCGTTCGAACTGACCGCCGTCACCCCGCGCGCCGGACTGTCCCTGCTGCTGCGGCGCACGGCGACGGTGCTCGCCGTCGTCCTGCCGGTGCACCTGGTCGCCGGACTCCTGACCGGCGTCGCCCTCGCGCAGTGGCTGCTGCCCTCCCTCGCCCTCACCGCGACGGCCCTGGCGCTGGGCGGCGTCATCGGCGTCGGCCGCGCCACCGTCGCCCTGGGCGCGCTGTGGACCGTGGCCGTCCTCGCCCCGGCCGCCGCCCTGGGCCGCCTCTTCCTCCTCCGCCCCGAACACCTTCCCCTCTGGGCCCTGGCACTCGCCGCCGCCGTCGGCGTCGTCCTGGCCCGCCGCCGGTCCTACACCACCCCCAAGAGCCTGTGATGACGCCCCGAAAGCCTGCGACGGCACCCCGCAAGGAGCAACCGATGACCGTTCCGACCGGCGCGCTCGACACCGCGCCACGCACCTACGTCCACGAGATCCACACCACCGGCCTCACCGTCGAGGTGGGCCGCCGCCACCGCGCCGTCGACGGCCTCGACCTCTCGCTGGGCACCGGGACCCACGGTCTGCTCGGGCCCAACGGCGCCGGCAAGACCACCCTGATCCGGACGCTCGCCACCGTCCTGCGGCCGACCGGCGGAGACCTCGAACTGTTCGGCCACTCCGTCCGCGACCGCGCCCACCACCGTGAGCTGCGCCGCCGCATCGGCTATCTGCCCCAGGAGTTCGGCTACTACAAGCGGTTCACCGTCCGCGAGTTCGTCACCTACATGGCGTGGCTGAAGGAGATGCCCGCCCGCGACATCCCCGGCGCCGTGCAGCGCGCCGTGGAACGGGTCGGTCTGGCGGACCGGGCCGAGAGCCGGATGAAGGCGCTCTCCGGAGGCATGGTGCGCCGCGTCGGCATCGCCCAGGCCATCGTCAACGACCCCTCGGTGCTGCTGCTCGACGAACCGACCGTCGGTCTCGACCCGGCACAGCGCCTCCAGTTCCGCGCCCTGCTCCAGGAACTCGGCCGGGAGAGCTGTGTGCTGGTCTCCACCCACCTCGTCGAGGACGTCGCCGCGGCCTGCACCGATGTGGTGCTCTTCGACCGGGGCCGCCTCGTCTTCCAGGGCACGCCGGAGGCGCTGGCCGCCGCCGGAACCGCCGACCAGCCCGGCGACAGCCCGCTGGAACGCGGCTACTCCGCCCTGCTGTCCGGTTCCGACCAGGGAAAGGGCAGCTGGTGAACCTCCGCGTCCTGCGCACTGAACTCCTGCGCTCCGCCGCGCTCTGGGCCGGCCTCACCGTGCTCGTCGCCGGCTCTCTGTTCCTGTTCGCCATCGACGGCAGCTGGTGGCGCGGCACGGTCCGATGGACCGGCCAATGGACCTCGCTGGCCCTGTGGACCCGGGTGCTGCTCGCCTATCTGTGGCCCGTGGCCGCCGGAATCGGAGCCCTGTACGGCCTGCGCGACCACCGCTCCCGGATGCCGGAACTGCTGGCCACCACACCGAGGCCCGGCTGGCAGCGCGCCGCGACCCCGGCCACGGCGATCGCCGTGGCGCTGGTGACCGGCTTCGGCGCCCTGCTGGTGTGCGGCGGCGTCCTGGTGGCGCTCGGCCCGGCCTCGTACACCCACCTGGGCTGGCTGCCGATCTCGGCGGTCGCGCTGCTCGCCCTGGTGGCCGCCGGCGTGTTCGGCATGGGGGTGGCACGGGCCCTGCCGTCACCGCTGACCCCGCCCGCCCTGGCGGTCCTGTTCCTCGCGGCGAACGTCCTGCTGATGCAGCAGGGCGACAGCGAACTGCCCACCGCCCGGGTCGGATCGCATCTGTTCTCGCAGCTCTCACCGGCCGTCGCCGAACCGCGTCAGGCCCTGCTGACCCTCACCGGATCGGTGCACCTGGGCCAGAGCCTGTGGTTCCTCGGCCTGCTCGCCACCGGCTTCGCCCTGCTCGGCGCCCGGAACACGCGCGGCAGGCTGCTGTCCGTCGTGCCCGTCCTCGCCGGAGCGGCCCTGGCGCTGCTGGTGCTGCCCGGCGACGCGCGCGGCAGCTACCGCGTTGACCCGGCGGCCGCCGCGCAGGTCTGCGAAGGCCGGGTGTGCGTAACGGAGTTGCAGCGCCCGCGACTGGAAGCGCTCGCCCCGACCGCCGCCCGGGCACTGGACGTCCTGGACACCGCGCTCGGCGACGTGGCGCCACACCGGGTACGCGAGGAGACCGCGCTCCGGGCCGTCGGCGCGGACCGCCGGCTCGACGCCGGATCGGTGCTCGTGAACTTCGAGGACCCGCAGATCGGCGGAGCCGAGGGCGACCAACTGCTGCGCCGGCTCGTCGGCGAGGGCCTCGTGCCGAGCTGCCGGGCCCTCAGCTCACGGGAGTTCGGCGGCGACGGGGTGCTCGTGGTGCAGAGCGTGCTGGCGAGCTGGGCGCTCGGTACGTTCCGGCCGATCGAGGCCGATGTGTACGACCGCGACGCCCACCGCGCCTCCCTGCGCAAGACGTGGAAGGAGTTTTCGGCGCTCTCCCCGGAGCGGCAGCGCAACCGGGCCGCCGAGGTGCGCGAGGCCGCTCTTCGCTGCGAGTTCACCTGGGCCGAGGAACTGGCCGGGGGAGCACGGTGATGAACGGGCTCCTGCTGTACGCGCGGTCGCGGCGCGCCCCGGCCGCCACGGGGGCGCTCCTCGCGTCGGCGGCCCTGTTCGGGGTGGCGGCGGCGGGCGACGGCGCCGCCGACCCCCGGCTGACCGTCCTCGCCGTGGCGGCCGCCGTGGCCGCGGCGGCCCCCGGGCTCGGCGGCCAGGACGCCGCCCTGGACCGGACCGCGGCGATCCGCTGGGCCCCGCTCCGGGCGGCCCACGTTCTGCTGATCGCCGCCGCCGTCACCCTCGTACTCCTGGCGGCGCAGTCGGCGGGGCGGGAGCCGGTGACGGCGGCGTTCCTGCTCCGGGACGCCGCCGGGCTGACCGGACTGGCCGCACTCGGGGCCGTCCTGTTCGGCGCGACGTACGCCTGGACTCCGGTCGTCGGCTGGCCCGCCGTCACGCTCTTCGCGCCACCGGACCCGGGCGGCGTCGCGGGCTGGCTGCAGGCCCCGGCCGGCTCGGGGCCCGCCGCCTGGACCGCCGCCGCACTGCTGACCGGCGGAGTCGCCGCCTACGCCGCGACCGGCCCCAGAAAGTGACGAACCGTCAATTCTCGTACGGGGAAGCGAGGGTGTAGAGCGTCTTCTCCGGGATGTGCCGGGTGTCCCGGCGGGCCAGCAGCCAGTACAGGGCCGCCGGGACCACGAGGCCCACGATCCAGGAGACATCCGCGCCGCCCAGCGGATCCGCCAGCGGGCCCGTGTAGAAGTGCGTGACCAAGAAAGGGAGTTGGGCGAGGATGCCGATGCCGTAGACGGTGAGGGCGTCCCAGCGCCAGGCGCCGTAGCGGGCCCCGGGGTCGAAGAGCGCGGGAATGTCGTACCGCTCCCGCGAGATCAGGTAGTAGTCGACCAGGTTGATCGCCGACCACGGGGTGAAGAACGTCAGCAGGAACAGCAGGAAGTCCTTGAACGACGTCAGGAAGCTGTCCTTGCCCAGCAGCGCCAGCGCTGTCCCCGCCACCATGATGAGCCCGATGTACACGGCCCGGCCGCGCGGCGACAGCGTCCGCAGGCCCCGGAACCCGCTGATGCTCGTCACCATCGACATGAAGCCGCCGTAGGTGTTCAGCACATTGATGGTCAGCTTGCCCAGCGCGATCACGAAGTACAGGAACGACGCGATCAGCCCCGTGCCGCCCAGGCCGACCACATAGCCGACCTGGTTCGTCAGGAACGCCTCCCCGGCGGTCGCCGCCACGAGCACGCCGAAGGTCATCGACCACTGCGAGCCGACGGCCGACCCCGACAGCGTCCACCAGAACGTGGACCGCCCCGACGTCGTACGCGGCAGATAGCGCGAGTAGTCCGCGACGTACGGCCCGAAGGCGAGCTGCCAGGACGCCGAGAGCGACACCGCCAGGAGGAACATCGGCAGGTCGAAGCGCGCGTCGGCGAGCAGTGCGGAGAGGTCCACCCGGTCCAGCAGCCGGATGCCCAGATAGACGAAGGCCAGCGCGCAGACCACGCTCGCCACCCGCCCCAGGAGATGGATCACGCGGTAGCCGACCGCCGCCATCACGGCCGTGACGACCGCGAAGACGACGATGCCGGTGGAGTCGTCCGTGTGCATGAGCCGAGCCGTCGCCTGGCCGGCCAGCACACTGCCGCTCGCGAAGAACCCCACGTACATGAGGATGACCAGCAGCAGCGGGACGACCGCGCCCTTCACCCCGAACTGGGCCCGGGACTGGATCATCTGGGGCAGACCCAGCTTCGGGCCCTGTGCGGAGTGCAGGGCCATGACGGCGCCGCCGAGCACATTGCCCAGGAGCAGGCCGACGACCGACCACACCACGTCGCCGCCGGAGACGACGGCGAGCGCGCCCGTGACGACCGCGGTGATCTGGAGGTTGGCGCCGAGCCAGAGGGTGAACTGACTGAACGCCGTCCCGTGCCGTTCGCCGTCCGGGACGACGTCGATGGAGCGGCGCTCCACCAGGTCTTCGGCTGCCATGACGCGGCTCCTGGTCTCTCGGTGGGGTGGTACCGCCCGCCCGGGCCGGCGACTGCCGGCCCGAGGCGGCTACTTCCTGATGCCGTGCTCGGCCGCCCAGTCGTTCGCGACGTCCTCGGGGTCCTTGCGGTCCTTGTCCACCAGGCGGTTGAGCTCGGTGAGGTCCTTCGTCGTCAGGACGGACCCGAGGCGGGCGAGCGCCTTGCGGACCGTCGAGTCGGCCTTGCGGTCGGCGATGAGCGGCACGACGTGCTGGCCGGGGATGAGGTTCTTGGGGTCGGTGAGGACGACCCAGCCCTCGGCGGCGATGTCGGTGTCGGTGGTGAACAGGTTCGCCACGTCCACATCGCCCTTCCTGAGGGCTCCCTTGACCAGCGGACCCGAGGAGTCGAGGGACTTGAACTCCTTGAACTCCACGCCGTAGACCTCCTTGAGACCCACCGAGCCCACCGTGCGCTTCTTGACCTCGGGCGCAGCACCGATGACGAGCTTGCCGTTGTGCTTCGCCAGGTCGGCCAGGGACTTCAGCCCGTACGCGTCGGCGGTCTCCTTGGTCACGACGAACGCGTCGGCGTTCTCCGCCTCGCCGTACGGGAGGATCTGCAGGCCGCGCGGCAGCAGCATCGCGAGGGCGTTCTGCATCGTGCCCTCCTCCGTGGCGGTGGCCCCGGCGTCGAGGTAGTGCAGCAGCGCGCCCTGGTACTCGGGCAGCAGATCGATGTCGCCGCCCTTGAGCGCGGGGATGAGGATCTCGCGGGTGCCCAGGTTGGGGCGGACCTGGGTCTTCACCCCGGCCGCTTCGAGGGCGGCGGCGTAGAGGTGGCCGAGGACCTGGTTCTCGGTGAAGTTGGCGGTGCCGATCGTGACGCCGCCCTCGCTGGAGCCGCCGCCCCCGCCGCCGGCGCCGTCTCCGTCGAGGGAGGTGATGCCGCTGCTGCAGGAGGCCAGCGCGGGGACGGTGGCGGCGGCGAAGAGTCCGCCGAGGAGAGTTCTGCGGTTCATGGGGGCTCCTAGGCCTGGGCCTGCGTGGCGGGGCGGTGGCGGAAAAGGGCGCGCTGGAGCGCGGAGAGCGCGAGATCGAGGACGACGGCGACGACCGCCACGAGCACGGCGCCGCCGAGCACCTGCACGAGGTCGCGCTGGGCCAGCCCGTCGAAGACGTACCGGCCGAGCCCGCCGAAGGAGACGTACGCGGCGATGGTCGCCGTCGCGACGACCTGGATGAGCGCGAGCCGGAGCCCGGTCATGATCAGGGGCAGCGCGAGGGGCAGTTCGACCTGGAGGAGGACCTGGTGCCGGCGCATGCCCTGGCCGCGTGCCGCGTCCCGCACCTCGGGGTCGACCGCCGTCATTCCGGCGTAGGTGTTGGTGACGATGGACGGGACCGCCAGCGCCACCAGGGCGATGTAGACCGGCCACATCGACAGACCGCTGGCGAGGAAGACGAGGACCACCAGGCCGACCGTGGGCAGCGCCCGCCCGAAGCTCGACAGGTTGATGGCGATGAACGCGCCGCGTCCGGTGTGTCCGATGAGCAGACCGACCGGCAGGGCGATGGCGGCGGCGACGAGGGTGGCGAGCAGCGAGTACTGGAGGTGTTCGGCGAGGCGGTGCCCGATGCCGTCGGAGCCGGTCCACTGCTCACCGCTGACCAGCCACGAGCCGAGGCCCTTGAGGAGTTCGTACATGAGGTCAGGCCCCCTGCTTCTGCCGGCGGGTCCACGGCGTCAGGACGTACTGGAGGGTGACGAGCAGGGCGTCCGCGACGATCGCGAGGAGCAGGGTCAGGACGACGCCGACGATGACGGGGGTGGGGAAGTTGCGCTGGAACCCGTCGGTGAAGAGCTGTCCGAGTCCGCCGTCGCCGATGTACGTGGCCACGGAGACCAGGGAGATCGCCATCACCGTCGCGATCCGTACGCCCGCCATGATCACGGGGAGGGCGAGGGGCAGTTCGACGGTGAGCAGGGTGCGCAGCGGCCGGGCGCCCATCGCCTTCGCGGCTTCCTTCGTCCGGGTGGGGACGGAGTCCAGGCCCTCGACGGTGTTCCGCAGGAGCACGACCAGCGTGTAGATCGTCAGGCCGATGACGGTGGTGGTGCGGGTGAGTCCGCTGACCGGCAGGAGGAGCACGAAGACGGCGATGGACGGAATGGTGAACAGGACGTTCGACAGGCCGAGGAGGAGCCCGCGCAGCCTGCGCACCCGGTGGGCCAGCACGGCCAGCGGGAGCGAGATCAGCAGGCCGAGGAGTACGGCGGTCAGCGCGGCCTGGAGGTGGGTGAGCGTCAGGGTGGTGAGATCGTCGGTGTGGTCGGCTATCCACGACCAGTCGACGCTCATGCGGCCACCGTGCTCGCCGCGCTGTGTACCTGGCCCGCGCGCTCGTGGATGTCCTCGCGGGAGGTGACGCCGGTGAGGACGCCGTCCGCGTCGACCCGGGCGACCAGGCCGCTCGGCGCGGCGATCGACTCGTTGAGCGCGGAGAGCAGCGAGTCGGTGTCCCGCAGCGGCCGGACGGGTATCTCGGCGTCGCCCTTGCTCTCGCTGTCGCGCCAGGCCAGCGGCCTGCGGGCGGAGTCGAGGGCGAGCCGCCAGCGGCCGCCTTCGGGGGCGGGGCCCTGGGCGACCTCTTCGAGCGTCGTCAGGGACAGCAGCTTCAGGCCGCGCTCCGCGCCGAGGAAGTCCGCGACGAACGCGTCTGCCGGACGGGCCAGCAGTTCGGCGGGGGCGGCGCACTGCACGAGATGGCCGCCGGTACGGAAGACGGCTATCCGGTCCCCGAGCCGTACGGCCTCGTCGATGTCGTGCGTGACGAAGACGATGGTCTTGTTCAACTCCCGCTGTAGGCGCAGCAGTTCGTCCTGCAGCTGGGTGCGGACCACCGGGTCGACGGCGCCGAAGGGCTCGTCCATCAGGAGGACCGGCGGGTCCGCGGCGAGTGCGCGGGCCACGCCGACGCGCTGCTGCTGGCCGCCGGAGAGCTGGTGCGGGTACCGCTTCCCCGCGTCGGCGGCGAGGCCGACCGTCTCCAGCAGCTCCGCCGCCCGTGCCCGCGCCTTTCTGCGGCCCCAGCCGAGCAGCAGCGGTACGGTCGCGATGTTGTCCAGGACGGTCCGGTGCGGGAAGAGCCCGGACTGCTGGATGACGTAGCCGATGGAGCGGCGCAGCTCGGCGGCGTCCTGTTCCAGGACGTCCTTGCCGCCCACCCTGATCGTCCCGGAGGTCGGCTCGACCATCCGGTTGATCATGCGGAGCGTGGTCGTCTTGCCGCAACCGGAAGATCCGACGAGGACGGTCACGCCCCCTTCCGGCAGGTCGAGCGTGAGGTCGTGCACCGCGGTCGTGCCGTTCGGGAAGCGCTTGTGGGCCTTGTCGAATTGGATCATGAGGAGTCCCTTGCCCGGCTGCATATCATCATGCAGAGTTCTCGGTGACTGAATAGGTTGTCAATAGGTCGTCGCCGCTCAGGCGTAAATCCCTGGTAACGAGTGGCCGTAGGGCAAGACGTAGCGCCTGATCGAGGAGGAATTGTCACTGATGTCGTCTCATATCTCGGACAGGGTGGCCGAAGACGCCAGTGCGATCGTCGTCCTCGACGGCCGCCGACTGATGGTCGCAGATGTCGTACGCATGGCCGAATCCATCGCCAGGCCGGTTCCGGCGACCGAGGGCTTGAAGCGCGTCGAGGACTCCTGGAACGCCGCCAGGGAGATCGCTTCGTGGGGCCGTGTCTACGGCCGCTCCACCGGCGTGGGCGCGAACCGGAATGAGTCCGTGCCCACCGAGGCGGCCGCCGACCACGGTCTGCGCCTGCTGCGCAGCCATGCCGGAGCGATCGGCGAGGAGCTGCCGGCACGTCAGGTCCGCGCCATGCTCGCCGTCCGCGCCAACCAGCTCCTCGCCGGTGGCGCCGGCCTGCGCCCGACCGTCGTCACCGCGCTCTGCGAGGCCCTGGAGACCGGCGCCTACCCGAAGGTCAACGAATTCGGCTCGGTCGGCACCGGCGACATCGCCGCGCTCGCGCAGATGGGCCTTGCCCTGGCGGGCGAACATCCCTGGCAGGGCACGGGAACCGCCCCCGAACCCCAGCCTCTCGACAACAACGACGCCCTCGCCCTGATCAGCAGCAACGCCCTCACCCTCGGCCAGTCCGCCCTCGCCCTGCAGGAGCTGCGCGCCCTGATCGGCGCGACCCAGGTGGTGGCGGCCCTGTCCCTGATGGCGATCGACGGCAGTTACGAGGCCTACGCGCTGCCCGTCCACGAGGCGCGGCGGCACGCCGGTTCGTACGCGGTCGCGGAGCGGATGCGCCTGCTGCTCGGCGCCCCCGACCGACCCACCCCGCCGCTGGGTCGGATTCAGGACCCGTACGGCTTCCGCTGTCTGCCGCAGATCCACGGGCCCGCGCACGACGCGGCGGACGCGCTCGAAGAGGTCCTCGCGGTCGAGATCAACGCGGCCGCCGAGAACCCGCTGATCTCGGCGGACGATATGGCCGCCTACCATCACGGCGGCTTCTACCTCGCCCAACTCGCTCTGTCGCTGGACCACTTCAGGCTCGCGGTGACCCAGGTGGCCCGGCTGTCCACCTCCCGCCTCTCGACGCTCAACGAACCGGGCTTCACCCGGCTGCGGCCGTTCCTCGCGGACGGCGAGCCGGCGTCCTCGGGCGTGATGATCCTCGAATACGCGGCCGGTGCGGCCCTCGGTGATCTGCGGGCCTACTCCGCGCCCGCCTCGCTCGGTCACGCCGTGCTCTCGCGGGGCGTCGAGGAGCAGGCCAGCTTCGCGTCACTGGCGGCGCGTCAGACCCTGCGGGCGTGCGAGGCGTTCCGGCTCGTCGTGGGCTGCGAACTCGTCGCGGCCGTCCGGGCGTTGCGCCAGCGCGAGCTGCGGCTCGACCCGGAGCTGCCGGTCGGCCGCGCCTTCGAGCTGGCGGCCTCGGTGCTCGACGCGGAGGCCGCCGACCGGCCTCTGACGGACGATGTGGCGGCGGCGGCCGGGCTGCTCGACCGGTTCGCCGAGCTGTGGGCGGCCCCGGGCCCGGCCGGGGAACCGGGCCCGTAGCCCGGGCCCGTGGCCGGGGGACCTCAGGAGCGGGTGGCGACGTCGCAGCCCTCGCCGTCGCCCGCCCGCATCCGCTCCTCGATCGGCGTGCTGCGGTCGTACGGGTCGACCGCCGGGCCGTCGCCCCCGTCGGCCGTGGTGCGGTCGGCGAGGAACGCGGGGATCAGATAGCCGGTGTAGGTGTCGCAGCCGCCGTTGGTGGTGTCCAGCTTGTACGAGACGAGTGAGAACGTCCCCGGCTCGATCACGATCTTCGCCGGGTCGTCCCAGCTCAGCACCGTCTCGCGGCGCACGATGGTGCGCGCGACCTCGTCGTCCCCCGAGGCGCGCAGGACCGGGTAGACGTAGGTGACGTCGGTGGTGACCTCCACCGCGCCCTTCTCGCCCTCCCGGAAGGTGATCCGGCCGCGGGTCTTGACCACGTCCCCGGCCGGCCGCACATCGGCGGACCGGAAGCGGCTGAAGAGCAGAAGGGGGTCGTTCTCGCGGTCGGGCGAGCGGAACGCCTTCTTCAGGTAGTCCTGCACATCCGACTGGTGCGGATTGATGAGTGCCAGAGCCTTCGCGGGCCGTTCGCCGCGCAGCACGGCGGGGTCCAGGCTGGAGGCGACCAGGAAGTCCCGGGTCCGGGCCAGCGCCTCGCCGACCTCCGCCTCGCTCATCCAGCCGGTCGCCCGCGGCGCGGGCAGATGGATGCCCGCCGCGCCGTCGGCCCACCGCGCCGCCGGGGATCCGGCGAACGGTTCGTCCGGGGTGGGTCGCGGCCCGTCCGCCTCCTGGGCGGGCGGCCCGTCCGGGCGCTCCGACTCCGCGGCGAGGGGCGGGGTGTCCACCGCGTCCCCGCCGTCGAACCAGCCGATGATCCGGCCCGGGGCGACGGCCACCGCGACCAGCAGGACGACGGCGACCACCAGGCCGAGCGCGTACCAGCTCCGGCCGCTCCGGCGCCTGACCGGGGTGTGGGTCCGCCACCCTTCCGGCGGGCCCGGCTCCTCCTGGATCCGCCGCGTCACCATCCGGGCCCGCGCCGACGGTTCCTCGGGCGCACCGGCGCTGCCGGCCTCGGCCTCCCGGAGGAAACGCTCCCACTCCTCGTCCGGTATGGACGCCCCGCCCTTGCTCAACTCGCCGCTCCCGTCCCCTGTTTCCGCGCCCGGCCCCTCCCCGGGTCCGAGCGCCGTACGGGGCATCATCACACGGCCCGCCGACAGCTCCCGGCGCGGTCCGCTCACCGGCCGGGCGCCCCCACGCGCAGCCCGTCCATGACGAAGTCCAGGAGCCGGCCGGCCCTCGGCTCCCAGTCCTCGTGCGGATCGATCTGCCAGAGGCCGGCGATGGCGAGGAAGAAGTCGTCCGGGTTCACCCCGGGGCGGATGGCGCCGATCTCCTCGCAGGCGCCGAGGAGGGCTCCGGCCGCCTCCATGATCGGGGTGGGGCCGGGCCTCGCCGGTCCGTTGGGCGCACTGGTGACCAGCCGGATCGCGTCCGCCAGACCGGCCTTGGTCAGGGCGAACCGGGCGAGGCGGTCCATCCACTCGCGCAGCGCCCGCTCGGGCGGCCGGGTCTCCAGCAGCTCGCACGCCGCTTCGGCGACCTGCTGCATCTCGTAGCGGTAGACCTCCAGGACGAGCGCCTCCCGGTGCGGGAAGTTGCGGTAGAACGTGCCCTGCCCGACGCCCGCCTTCTTGGCGATCACGCTCAGCGGCGCGTCCGCGCGCAGCGTCAGCTCGACCATGGCGACCCGCAGGATGCGCTCACGGTTGCGCTGCGCGTCCGAGCGCAGGGGGGCGTCCTTGTTCGACCGGGACACGGATCCTCCTCGCGGGTTCATGGCCGAAACCCGTCCTTGTTAACCGGACAGCTGTCCGTTACGTTTTCCAGGCAAGCGGACAGTAGTCCGGTTAGGGCTACCTTACTGCCGACCGGGGCGGCCGGTCACCGGCCGACGGCCCGGTTCCTCGTCACCTGACACCAGAAAAGGCTGATCATGGCCCCAGCGACCTCGTCGACGTCCAGTGCGATCACCCTGAACATCAACGGCGAGAAGCACCACCTGTCCATCGACCACCGCACCACCCTGCTCGACGCCCTGCGCGAGCGCCTCGATCTCACCGGCACCAAGAAGGGCTGCGACCAGGGACAGTGCGGCGCCTGTACGGTCCTGGTCGACCGCCGGCGCGTCGTCTCCTGCCTCAGCCTCGCGGTCGCGGCCGAGGGGCGCGAGGTCACCACCATCGAGGGTGTGGCCGACGGCGACCGCCTGCACCCCGTCCAGCAGGCCTTCCTCGACCTCGACGGCTACCAGTGCGGCTACTGCACCCCCGGTCAGATCTGCTCGGCCATCGCCGTCATCGAGGAGCACGCGGCCGGCTGGCCGAGCGCCGCGACCGACGACGTCGGCCCCGAGGCCGGGCCGACGCCCCTGACACCCGAAGAGATCCGCGAGCGGATGAGCGGCAACCTGTGCCGCTGCGGGGCCTACGTCTCGATCGTCCGGGCCGTCGCCCACGCCGCCCGGGAACACACCGCCGAGGCCCACACCGAGGACCGGACGGCACTCACCGAGGAGACCGCCGCATGAAGGAGTTCGGCTATCAGCGCGCCCACGACGTCACCGGCGCGGTCGCCCTCCTCGCCGCCGACCCGGACGCGCGGTACCTCGGCGGCGGCACCAACCTCGTCGACCTGATGAAGAGCGGCGTGGAGCGCCCCGCCCGCCTCGTCGACGTCCGCGAACTCCCCCTGGACCGCATCGAACCCACGGCGGACGGCGGCCTGCGCATCGGAGCGACCGTCACCAACAGCGACCTCGCCGCCCACCCCGAAGTCCGCCTCCGCTACCCGGCTTTGGCCCAGGCCGTGCTCGCCGGGGCCTCCGGGCAGCTGCGCAACATGGCCACCGTCGGCGGCAATCTCCTCCAGCGCACCCGCTGCGGCTACTTCACCGACGTGAGCAAGCCCTGCAACAAGCGGAACCCGGGCAGCGGTTGCCCCGCCGTCGCCGGCGAGCACCACAACCACGCCGTCCTCGGAGCCTCCGGCCACTGCGTGGCCGTACACCCCTCCGACATGGGCGTGGCCCTGACGGCGTTCGACGCCGTGGTCTCCTACGAGAGCGCGGACGGGCCCGGCGAGAGCCCGGTCACCGACTTCTACCTCCCCGTCGGCGACACCCCGCACCGGGAGACCGCCCTGCCGCCCGGCGCGCTGATCACCCACGTCAGCCTGCCCGCCGCGCCCGTGGCCGCCCGCTCCCGCTACCGCAAGGTCCGCGAACGCGCCTCGTACGCCTTCGCCATCGGCTCCGTCGCCGCCGCGCTCGACATCGAGGACGGCCGCGTACGGGAGGCGCGTCTCGCCCTCGGAGCCGTCGCCTCCCGGCCCTGGCGCGCCCGTGCCGCCGAGGCCGTCCTCACCGGCGCGCCCGCCGACGGCGCGGTCTTCGCCGCCGCCGCGGACGCCGAACTCGCCGCCGCCAGGCCGCTGCCCGACAACGGATACAAGGTGACCCTCATGCGCAACCTCGTGGTCTCCGTACTCACCGAACTCGCCGAGGGGAACGCCCGATGACGACCACCACGCCGGGACCTTCGGCGGTGCGCGGATCCGTCGGCGTCGCCACCACCCGTATCGAGGGCCGCGACAAGGTCACCGGCGCCGCGCGCTACGCCGGTGAGATCCCCTTCGCCGACCTGGCCCACGGCTGGCTCGTGCTCTCCACCGTCACCCGGGGCCGCATCCTCGATGTGGAGACCGCGCCGGTCCTCGACCTGCCGGGCGTGCTCACCGTGCTGCACCACGGCAACGCCCCCCGGCTGCACACCGATTACGTCGGCATGCTCGGCACCCCGCCGGACCCGACCTGCGCCGTCTTCCAGAACGACCGGGTGCCGTTCGCCGGCTGGCCGGTCGCGCTGGTCGTCGCCGAGACCCCGGAGCAGGCCCGGGAGGCGGCCGAGGCGCTCGTGGTGACGTACGACCAGGAGCCGCACGACACCGTGCTCGTCGACGACCACCCCGGCGGCTACCCCGCGGCGGGTCACATGCCCGCCGAGACGGAGAAGGGCGACCTTGACGCACAACTGGCCGCCTCCGCCTTCGTGGTGGACGCGCGGTACACCACCCCCGAAGAGCAGCACAGCATGATGGAGCCGCACGCGGCGACCGCCCGGTGGGAGGGCGGCCGGCTGGAGGTCGTCGACTCCAACCAGGGCGCCGGCTGGGTCCAGGGCGAGCTGGCCACGATGTTCTCGCTCGACGCGTCCTCGGTGCGGGTGCGCTCCGAGCACATCGGCGGCGGCTTCGGCAGCAAGGGCCTCCGCGCCCACCAGGTGTCCGCCGTGATGGCCGCCACCGCCCTCCAGCGCCCGGTACGCGTCGTACTGACCCGGCGTCAGACCTTCTCGCTGGGCGGCTACCGCAGCCCCACCACCCAGCGGGTCAGGCTCGGCGCGGCCCCCGACGGCCGGCTGCTGGCCCTGGAGCACCGCTCGCTGAACCAGACCTCCACGGTGTACGAGTTCGTCGAGCCGAGCGCGGGCGTCGCCCGGGTGCTGTACGACGCCGACGCCCACCGCACCGCCAACCACGTCGTCCGGCTCGATGTGCCGTCCCCGACCTGGATGCGCGCACCGGGCGAGGCCCCGGGGTCGTTCGCGATCGAGGCGGCCCTCGACGAACTCGCCGAACGCGGCGGCGTCGACCCGATCGAACTGCGCCTGCGCAACGAACCGGCCGTCGGCCCCGTCTCGGGGCTCCCGTTCAGCAGCAACAACCTCACGGCCTGCTTCCGCGAGGGCGCCCGCAGGTTCGGCTGGGCGGACCGCGACCCGCGCCCCGGCATCCGCCGGGACGGGCGCTGGCTGCTGGGCACCGGCACGGCGGCGGCCTCCTTCGGCGCGGGCGCGGCCCCGTCCACGGCCCTGGTCACGGCGGAGGCGGACGGCTCCTTCACCGTACGGATCGCCGCCGCCGACATCGGCACCGGAGCCCGCACCGCCCTCACCCTGATCGCCGCCGACGCGCTGGAGACCACACCCGAACGGGTCCGGGTCCGCATCGGCGACAGCGATTTCGGCCCCGCGATGATCGCGGGCGGCTCCATGGGCACCCGCTCCTGGGCCTGGGCGGTCACGGCGGCCGCCGCCGAACTGCGCGAACGGCTCGCGGTGACCACGTTCGTCCCCCCGGAGGGGATCACCGTCCGGTCCGACACCACCGCGGCCCTCGGAGCGCTCGCACAGAAGGAACGGCACTCCTTCGGGGCCCAGTTCGCCGAGGTCGCCGTCGACACCGCCTCCGGCGAGGTCCGGGTGCGGCGGATGCTGGGCATCTTCGCGGCGGGCCGGATCGTCAACCCGCTCACCGCCCGCAACCAGCTCGTCGGCGGCATGACCTGGGGCATCTCCATGGCCCTGCACGAGGAGGCGGTCCGCGACCGGAACACCGGCGGCCACTACGCCCCCGATCTCGCCGGCTACCACGTGGCCACGCACGCCGACGTCCCGGACATCGAGGTGGACTGGGTGGACGACCACGACCCGGACGACCCGGTCGGCATCAAGGGCGTCGGGGAGATCGGCATCGTGGGCGCGGCGGCGGCCGTGGCCAACGCGGTCTGGCACGCCACCGGCGTACGCCACCGCGACCTGCCGATCCGCCCCGACCGGATCCTCGCGGCGGCCCGCGCGGGCGGGGGAGCCGTGGATGCTTGACATCGCCGGCGAGCTGCACCGATGGATGGCGGAGGGCCGGGAGTTCGCCGTCGGCACGGTCGTCTCCGTCGGCGGCAGCGCGCCGCGCGGGCCCGGCGCCGCCCTCGCCGTCGACAGCGAGGGCACCGCGATCGGCTCCGTCTCCGGCGGTTGTGTGGAGGGCGCGGTCTACGAACTGTGCGAGCGGGCCCTCCAGGACGGCGCGACCGTGCGCGAACAGTTCGGCTACAGCGACGAGGACGCCTTCGCCGTCGGGCTGACCTGCGGCGGGGTGATCGACATCATGATCACGCCGGTCCGCGCCGACTCACCGGAACGGGAGGTGCTGCGGGCCGCGCTGACCGCCGCGGTCACCGGCGAGGCGGCCGCCCTCGCCCGGGTGGTGCGCGGCCCGGACGAACTCCTGGGGCGGTCCCTGCTGGTCCGCGCCGACGGCAGCCGGCAGGGCGGGCTCGGGGGCCACCCGGAGCTGGACCGTACGGCGGCGGCCGAGGCCTCGGCCCTGCTCGACGCGGGCCGGACCGGCACCGTGGACCTCGCCGAGGACGGATCGCACTGCCCCGGCGGACTCACCCTGCTCGTCGAGAGCAGCGTGCCGCCGCCCCGCATGATCGTCTTCGGCGCGGTCGACTTCGCCGCGGCGCTGGTACGGGCCGGGAAGTTCCTGGGCCACCATGTGACGGTGTGCGACGCCCGGCCCGTCTTCGCCACCCGGGCCCGCTTCCCCGAGGCGGACGAGGTCGTCGTCGACTGGCCGCACCGCTATCTGCGGCGCACCCCGACCGACGCGCGCACCGTGCTCTGCGTGCTCACCCACGAGGCCCGGTTCGATGTGCCGCTGCTGGTGGAGGCGTTGCGGATGCCCGCCGCGTTCGTCGGGGCGATGGGGTCGCGCCGGACCCACGAGGACCGGACGCGGCGGCTGCGCGAGGCGGGCCTGGGCGCGGACGAACTGGACCGCCTGCGTTCCCCCATCGGCCTGGACCTCGGAGCCCGTACGCCCGAGGAGACGGCCCTGTCCATCGCGGCGGAGATCGTCGCGGCCCGGCGCGGCGGCACGGGCGCGCCGCTGACCGGCGGCGCGGACCCCATCCACCGCGAGCCGCACGGGGAGAGCCGCCGGGATGCTCACCGGGAGCCCCGCCGGGAGCCGTCGGCCGTCAGTTCGCGCTGAGTCCGTCGCGGATCTTGGCGACGACGGCCGCGACGACCTCCTCGAACTGCTCGTCCGCGCAGGGTAGCGACAGCGCGGCGGCCTCCCGGAGCGTCGGAAGGTCGAGATCGGCGTGTGCCGAGAGCCAGTGGCCGGGGACGATCGTGGTCCGGTCGTCCCCGGCCCGGTCGGCGGGCCCGTCGACCACGAGGGCGAAGGACAGGACGAGCAGGGACAGCTGACGGTGCGCCGCGAGCGCCGCCGGGAGGTCCAGCCCGGCCTCCCGCAGCAGGCCGAGGAACCGGTCCAGGTGGAGCAGGCGGTTCGGATGCACCGAGGCCGGCGGGGTGTCCTCGTCCAGGGAGACCAGCAGAGCCCGGGGCCACCGGCGGTACAGGGCGCGCAGAGAACGGGCGTAGTCGGCGACGGAGGTCTCCCAGTCCGCCGGGTCGGGCGCGGGCGGGTTCCAGGAGCTCAGCATGAGGTCGACGGCCAGGCCGACGACCTCCGCGCGATCTTCGACGTAGTTGTACAACGCCCTGACGGTCACGTCCAGTTCGGCGGCCAGCGCACGCATCGTGAGGGCCGGGAACCCCTGGGTGCCGGCCATTTCCAGCGCCTTGGCGGCGATGATCTCGCGGGTGAGGACCGGGCGGCCCTTGCGGGTTGCGGGGCGGCGGCGAGGTGTGGCGGGCATGGCGACAGCGTACGGGCCGCTTGAACTTCACGCATGTTGACTTTAAGGGTGGATGGAGCCAGGGTTGCCCTCCGTACCCCAACGCCGCCTCGACGCCCGGAGGTCGATTCCCGTATGCCGGCTCAGAAGTCCCGCCGCCTTCCGTCGCTGAGCGGGGTCCTGGTGCTCGTGATGGCGTCCACCGGACTGGTGGTCGTGGACCTGACGATCGTGGCCATCGGCCTCCCGCTGATCAGCGCCGACGTGGGGGACGGAGCCTCGGCGGAGTCCGTGGTCGTGACGTACATGGTCGCCATGGGCGCGCTCACCCAGGTCGTCGGAAGCCTGTCGGACCGGTGGGGCCGACGGACTCTGTTCCTCGCCGGGATCGCCGTGTTCACCCTTGCCTCACTGGGCGCGACCGTGGCACCGGATCTGCTCCTGCTCGACATCGCCCGCGTGGTCCAGGGTGCCGGAGCCGCCGCGATCATGGTGAACGGCATCCCGCTGCTCTCCGACCGCTATTCCGGCGAGGAACGGAACCTCGCCATCGGCGCCTGGGGCTCGTTCGCGACCGCGGCGGGCCTGCTCGCCCCGGTCTTCGGCGGGGTCCTGGCCGAGACCTTCGGCTGGCGTGCGGTCTTCGCGGTCAACCTGCCGCTCGGCGCGGCCGCATGGCTGCTGGCCGTACGCGTACTGCCCCGTACTCCGGGGACCGGGGGAGCGGGCCGGACGGACTGGCTCGGCAGCCTGCTGCTGATGCTCGGCCTCGGCACGGCGACGCTGCTGATGCTCCGCCCCGGTGATACGCCCTGGTCCCGGCAGGACACCGCGGTGCTGCTCACCGCCTGCCTGGCGCTCATGGCCTTCCTGCTCGTCCAGCTCCGGGTGCCCGCGCCGACGCTGGAGCTGCGGATGTTCGGCCGGCCCGCGTTCTCCGGCGCGATGCTGGCCGTCCTCCTCTCCCGCGTCCTGACCATCGGGGGATCCGTCTACCTCGTGCTGTACTTCTCCGACGGCCTCGGCCTGAGCCCGACCCGGGCGGGCCTGCTGATGACCCCGATCTTCCTCGCCCAGATCGTCATGGGCATGGTCGGCTCCAAGCTGATCGGCGACCGGGCGCCCGGCCCGGTGATCGGTGCCGGTTACGCGCTCAAGGGCATCGGCTTCGCCGCCCTGGCGTTGCTGATCACCCCCGACACCCCGTGGTGGGCGCTCCTCCTGCCGCTGCTCGCCTGGGGAGCGGGTGGCGGGATCGCCGGTGCCCCGGTCATGGCCGTCGCCGTACGCGTCACGGCTCCCGAACGCGTCGGCATGGTCGCCGGGACCGTCTCCACCCTCGCCTCCCTCGGCGCCGGTGTCGGCACCGCGGCGCTCGGCGCCGTCTTCGCCCTCCACGGCGGCCACGGCGCCGAGGCGGTCACCGAAGGGGCCCGGGCCGTACTGGGCGTGTCAGCGGCGCTCGCGGCCGTCGCCGTACTCACCACCCTCACGCTCATCGACCCGAGCCGGGTGCCGCGCCCCGACCCCGGCGGGTGACGGACGGCGGTGGTTCCGTTCCGGGCTGCGGCTCCTCCCGGCCCTGGCTAGCGTGAGCCGTGTGGCGGCCGTACGACAGCCGTACGACCGCGCCCACGAGCGACCCGACGAGTAAGGAGCCCGCGATGCCCTCATCACCGCATCCGGCGAGAGGGGACCTGGGCCGGCGCATCGCGGCCCGCCGCCTGCAGCTCGGTCTGTCCCGGCAGGACGTGGCTCTGCGGGCAGGCGCCGCGCCCGGCTACATCGAGTACGTGGAGGAGCAGCCGGCCACGCCCGGCATCGGCTTCCTGCTCCGGCTGGCCGACGCGCTGGAGACCACCGTCCAGGAACTGTGGGGCGGCACCGCCGACCTCCCGCCGGGCATCGGCCGAGGCGCCCGCAGGGCCCGGATGGTCGAACTGGAGGAATCGATGTGCTGGACGCTGCTGGGCGACCACGGCGTGGGACGGGTGGCTTTGACCCACGGTGACGGTCCGGTCGTGCTGCCGGTGAACTACCAGGTGCTCGACGGCGAGGTCATGTTCAGCACCGGCGAGGACTCACCGCTCGCCACCGCCGCCGACACCGAGATCGCCTTCGAGGCCGACCACATCGACGACGCCTTCAGCAAGGGGTGGAGCGTGCTCCTGGTCGGACCCGTGCGGGCCGTGACGGACGAGGAGGCGGCGCGCCGGCTCAGAGAGGCGGCGTACGCGACACCGTGGGCGGGGGAGGAGCGCGAACACGTCATGACGCTCGCGCCGCGGCGGATCACCGGACGGAAGATCATCGTGCCGGACGCTCCGGGCGACGACGGCTGAACCGCGCGGGCCCGGCCGGAGGCGCTCAGGCGAGCGGGACGACGGCCACCGGCGCGCTGCTGTGATGGATCACGGCGTGGGCGACGTGCCCGAGGTGCGGCAGCGCGGGCCGCCTGCCGCGCCGTCCGACGACGAGCAGCTCCGCGCCACGGGAGGCGTGGACGAGCTCGCGGGCGGCCGGACCGACGACCACCTTCTCCACGACCCGGACCTCCGGGAACCGCGACCGCCAGGGGCGGAGCAGCTCCGTCAGCCCTTCGGCGGCCCGCCGGCCGAGCCCGGTGCCGATCTCCGGATCCAGGATCGCCGCGTACCCGTAGGAGGCGGGCGGGGACCAGCTGTGCACGACCCGGAGCGGCAGGTTCCGGCGGGCGGCCGTACCGAAGGCGAAATCCAGCAGCGGGTCGCTCGGGTGCGCGATGTCGAGGCCGAGGACCACATCCGGCGGCGAGCCCACGGCGGCGGCGTCCTCCGCGCCCGCGGAAGCCTGCTCGGCGGCACCGGCGGCACCGGCGGCACCGGCGGCACCGGCACCCCCGGCCGCCGCCCCGGATTCCGTGGCGCCCGCCTCCGCACCGGGCCGCTCCGCCCGTACGAGCACCACCGGCCGTGTCGACGTGGCGACGACCGCGAGCGAGACCGAGCCGACCAGGAAGCCGACGAACCCGCCGAGCCCGCGTGAGCCCAGCGCCATCACCTCGGCCTCGTCCGCGGCCCTGGTCAGTTCGGCCCCGGCCCGTCCGTGCACCATCTCCGTCGTGACGTCGAGGCCCGGATGGTCACGGCGGGCCCGTTCCGCCGCCTCGCGCAGCAGGGTCTCGTACCGCTCGACCAGCGCCTCGGTGAGAGTCAGCGGGATCTCCGGGGTGATCGGCCACTCCTCCACGTGCACCACACGCAGTGCGACGTCCTGCGACGCTGCTTCACGGGCGGCCCAGGCCGCTGCCGCGTGGCTTTCGGTGGAGTCGTCCAGGCCGACGGTGACGTGGCGGTTCATGACGGGGCCTCCTCGGCGTGCCGGGTCCCGGTGCGGAACCACGTCTCCAGCCTCCTGCCCGCCGGGCCCGCCGGGGGAGGGCCGACAGGGCTCGATCGGGGCCGAAAGGCCCATGCCCGCCGCCCGCCGACCGGTGCGACGGTGGAGGTGTCACTCTCCCGACCCTGCGCGAGGAGCCGTCATGACCAGCGACATTCCCGGGCGCCCGGAACTCGGCGCCGTCGTGGTCGGAGTGGACGCGTCCACACCGGCACGAGAGGCCGCGCTGTGGGCCGCGGCCGAGGCGGACCACCGCGGGGGCCCGCTGCACATCGTCCACGCGTCCGACAGCGACCGGCGGGTGTTCCACTCCTCGGCCGACACCATCCAGGCCGTACGGGAGGCGGGGCGGAAACTGCTCGCCGAGACCGCGGCCGCGGTGCGGGAGAGCCGGCCCGGCCTGGTCGTGACGACGGAACTCAGCCGCCAGGGGCCGGTGGCCGGGCTGCACGCCGCGGCCGGGGAACGCGGCACGATCGTCGTGGGCAACAGGGGCCTGGGCGGCTTCGGCTCCCTGATGCTCGGATCCGTCGGGCTGGGGGTGGCCGCGCGGACCGAGGTCCCGGTGATCGTGGTACGCGGCGCGGCCGACCGGCCCGGAACCGGCGTGGTCACCGCCGCCGTGCACGGCGCGTCGGATCTCGACTGGCTGCGGATCGCCGCCGCCGAGGCACAGGCCCGAAAGGCGTCACTGCGGCTGCTGAGCGTCTACAACGTCCTCGCGCACGTCGGCGGTGTCACCACCATGCTCGACAGCCTCGGGGACATCGCCGACGAGAAGGTGCACGAGGTCGCGGCCGTGGCCGAACGCCTCTCCCAGCTCTACCCGGACCTCCCGCTCGTCCATCACGTCGAGACGGGCACCAGCGTCCCCGGCATGCTCGTCGAGGCCTCGGTCCACACCGATCTGATGGTGATGGGCAGCAAGCGGCGGGTGCTGGGAGCCGGTCCGGCGCTGGGACGGGTCGCTCACGCGATGCTGCACCACGGGAACTGCCCCGTCGAGATCATTCCGCCCGGTTACGCCGATGAGGCCGCCGGGACGTCGGAGGCGGCGGACGCCTCGTGAGCCGGCGTCCCACCGGCGTACGGGACGGCACGCGGCACGGCCCCGGGTGTCGTACGACGGTGAGCGCCGGCCGCACGACGGTGGGGCACCGGCTCATACGACGGTGAGGACGTCGGCGACCGGCCGGCGCGGGGTGGCCGTTCCCGAGGGGCCGTAGCCGAGCCGCAGCACCATGTGCACGAAGCCCGACGTGGAGCCGGGATCACGGGTGAGGGGGCGGAGTTCGGGCCATTCGAGCGGCTGCGACATCAGCGAGGTCGAGAGACCGTCGAGCGTGGCCTCCAGAAGCACGCGCTGCATCGCCTGCCCTGCCCGCAGCCAGTCCGCCGGGGTGTCCGTCGCCGTGCCGAGGAGCGCGATCTGCGGCCGCTCCTCGAACGTGGCCGCCGTGCGGTCCGGCACGGTGCGGGGGGTGTCGAAGTCCCGGGCGGGGGCCGTCACACCGTACTGGCGCGGGCCGAAGGCGGAGGACGGGATGCCGTCGTCGGCGGGGCCCTCGCCGGTCCTGCCGGTGCGCGTCCAGTCGGCGATCTCGGCGCGCATGGCCGCGCTGGCGGACTCCAGGAGCTCCGCGTCGTGGACGAGGTCCAGCACGGCGTCCCGGTGCCAGGTGCCGGGCAGGATCAGCCGGCAGCCCTCCAGGAGGGCCGCCGCGCACAGCTCGTCGAACAGCTCCGGCGGGATCGGCTCGTCGGAGAACGGGAAACGGCTGGTGTGCCGTCGCGCGATCGCGGGATGGAGGTCGGCCAGCACGGTGTCCGTGGTCCCGGACTCCGTCAGCCGGACGTCGGCGAGACGCAGGTGGTCCGAGGGATCGGGAAGCAGCTCGGCGTCGGCGGTCCACCCGTGCAGCGCGGCGGACACGCGCAGATTGAGCAGCGCCGCGCCGCACCCCAGATGCAGACCTCGCCGGTCCGGGTCACCGACCGGCAGTGTGCGTTCCGGATCGCCGTACAGGGAGAGCAGCCCGGAGCCCGCGTGGTGGACGAATCTCCAGGGCTGGGCGTTGTGCATGGACGGCGCGGCGACGGCGTCCTCGACCAGCGACGTCACCACCGCCGTGAGCTGTTGTTGTTCCTGCGTGAGCATGGCGTGTCCTGTCTGCGAGAGGTCAGCGGTACCGCTCTCTACCTGCTCCGTACCCGCCCCGCGCCCCCTCATCACGCGCTTCCCGACATGAGGCGACGGAGTGCGCGGGATACGTTGGGAGAGCGGTCGGTGAGCGCTCCTCGTCTCCTTCCGGCCGTCGGAGGTGCCCATGGGCGTGGACGGCGACGAGACCCACGTGGCCCGGCTCCCGCGACTGCGGCTCGATGAGCTGCTCGACGAGATCCAGGGCCGTATCGACGAACTCAGAGGTACCCGGGACCGGCTGAACGGCCTGCTCGACGCGGTCGTCTCCGTGGGGCGGGAGCTGGATCTGCCGCAGGTGCTGCGCGGGATCGTCGAGTCCGCCGTCGCGCTGGTCGACGCCGAGTACGGTGCGCTGGGCGTGGTGGGCGACGACCGGAAACTCGCCCAGTTCCTCCCCATCGGCATCAGCGACGAGGTGCGCGCGCGGATCGGCGACCTCCCCTCCGGGCACGGCCTGCTCGGCGAGCTGATCCGGCACCCCGAGCCCCTGCGGCTCTCCGAGCTCGCGGACCATCCGGCCTCGTACGGCTTCCCGCCCGACCATCCGCCGATGCACTCCTTCCTCGGCGTGCCGATCCGGGTACGCGACGAGGTGTTCGGCAACCTCTACCTCACCGAGAAGCGCGGTTCGGCCGACTTCGACGCGGAGGACGAGGCCGTCGTCTCGACCCTGGCGGTCGCGGCCGGCATCGCCATCGAGAACGCCCGCCTCTACGAGGAGGCACGGCTCAAGGAGCGCTGGCTCGCCGCGAGCTCGGACGTCACCAGCGCGCTGCTGTCCGGCTCCACCGAGCCGGAGGTGCTCCACGGGATGCTGGAGCAGGCCGTCGACATCGCCGGGGCCGACCTCGGGGTCTTCTACCGCCTCGGGCCGGACGGCGAGCTGACCGGTTCGCTCGCCCTGGGCGAGCGGGCCGACGCGCACGGCGGCATGGTGCTGCCGAGCAGCCGGGGCACGCTCGCCGCCCTGGCCCTGGCGCAGGACGGGCTCGTCACGGTGCCGGACGTCGCCGACGACCCGAGGGTCACCGTGCTGCCGGACAGGTGGAAGGGGTTCGGTCCGGTGGTGGCCGTCACGGTGGGCACCCAGGAGAAGCTGAGCGGAGTCCTGATCCTCGCCCGGCTCGAAGGCGGACCGATGTTCATGGACGCGGAGATCGCCGCTCTGCCGGGCTTCGCCGACCAGGCCGCCCTCGCCCTCGAACTGGCCGACCGCCGCCGGGACGCCGAGCAGATGAGCCTCCTGGAGGACCGCGACCGGATCGCCCGCGACCTGCACGACCTGGCGGTCCAGCGGCTGTTCGCCACCGGGATGACCCTGCAGAGCGCCCGCCCGCTGGTCGAGCATCCGGGGGCGGCCGAGCGGCTGGGCCGGGCGATCGACGACCTCGACTCCACCATCAAGATCATCCGATCCACCATCTTCGGCCTGCGGGAACACGGGAGTTCCAAAAGGGCTCCGACGCTCCGGACCCGGGTCGTCCAGGCGATGGACGACGCGGCGCCCGCCCTGGGGTTCAGCCCGGCGCTCCGGATGGAGGGGCTGATCGACACGGATGTGCCGCGCGCGGTGGCCGACCATGTGATCGCGGTCATCGGAGAGGCCCTGAGCAACGTCGCCCGGCACGCGGCGGCGAACCGGGCGGAGGTCTCGGTCACCGCCGACGAAGGGGTGCTCGTGGTGACGGTGACCGACGACGGCATCGGCCTCCCGCCCGGCCTCCCGACCGACGGCCGGCGCGGCGGCCTGCGGAACCTCGCCGAACGGGCCGAGAGCCTGGGCGGCACCCTCTCCGTCCGCGCCGAGCCGCGCCCCGGCAACGGCACCGTGCTGGAGTGGCGGATCCCGTCGCTTCCCGGGCACGGCTGAACGGGCGGTCCACACGCGCCGCCGGCTCACTGCTCGCGCTGCCGGTGCTCCCGTACCTCCGCCGCGATGACGGCCGCCTGCACCCGGCGTTCCACGCCCAGCTTCCCGAGCAGCCGGGAGATGTGGTTCTTGACGGTCTTCTCGGAGAGGTACAGCCGCTCGGCGATCTGCCGGTTGGTGAACCCCTCGCCGACGAGATCGAGCACCGAACGCTCCCGCTCGGACAGCACCGCGAGCCGCTCGTCCTCCGGCGGCCCGTCGTCCTCCGGGCCCCGCAGCGACCGCAGGAGCCTCGCCGTGGTCGCGGGATCCAGCATCGACCGGCCCGTCGCCACGGTCCGCACGGCGGAGACCAGGTCCGAGCCGTTGATCTGCTTCAGCACGTAACCGGCCGCTCCGGCCATGATCGCGTCGAGCAGTGCCTCCTCGTCGTCGAACGAGGTCAGCATCAGACAGGCCAGCTCCGGCATCCGGGACCGCAGCTCGCGGCAGACGGTGACGCCGTCGCCGTCGGACAGCCGGACGTCGAGCACGGCGACATCGGGCCGCAGCGCCGGTCCGCGCGCCAGCGCCTGCCCGGCGGTGGCGGCCTCGCCGACCACCTCCAGATCCGGCTCCGCCTCCAGCAGATCGCGCACCCCACGCCGTACCACTTCGTGGTCGTCCAGCAGGAAGACACGGACCGGCGCCCCACCGGAGTCAGTCGGTGTGTCGGACATCTGCGACCCCTGATGTCTCGGTCCGCGCGGGTGTGCGGTCGCCTGCCTACCGGCATTGTCCCAGGAGCGGTGCGCCCGCCGCACCCTGGTGCAGACCGTGCTGGCCGGGGGGACCGGACCCGGCTTCGAGGCCGGGTCAGGAGTCCGTCCGGTGTTCGACCAGCCGGGCGAGGCGCGCCAGCATGGTGCGGTGGCGGATCTGGATCACCGAGTCCAGCAGCACGTTGTGGAGCGTGCCGCCGAGGCCCCGCAGAGGGTGCTCGTCCACGATCACCAGGGTCCGGTCGCCCCACGGCCGGATGTCCAGGGCGATCCGGGCCGACCCCAGCGGGCCCGCCTCGGCCTCCAGCTCCAGCGCTCGCGGCTTGTCGACGAGCCGGACGACGGTCCGGCCGGTGAACTCCTTCGGCCCGAGCGCCACGCGATACGTGATCGACGAGCCGACCTCGGGCCAGTCGCCCTGCTCCCTGCGGGACCCGGACGTGCCCACGACCCACTTCCCGTACAGCTGTTCGTTTTCGAGCACGGTCCACACCGCGGACGGCGGTCGGTCGATGAGGTGGTGCCGGGCGGCCATGGTCTCCTCGATTCGTCGGCCGACGCCGGACGTGCGCCGGGGGTGCCGCCACCGGGTACCACTCCCGGGCCAGGCGAAACGCTCTGAAATACACCCCTTTGGGTCCGCGTCGACCGGGAGAATGTTTGGCGAAGCCGTCGAGGGTCACTCCACTACGGCGGCACGGGCACCGAAGCCGCGAGGAACGCGTACCCCCGAGGACGAAGGCGGCAGGATGACGCAGCAGGCCCCGCCGGAGGCGCCCGGCGAAGCGCCACGACCGGTCAGAGTGGTGTGCCTCCCCGGTGTGTACCGGCCGCAGACCGACACGCTGCTGCTGGCCTCCGCCATGCGCCGCGAGGGCATCCGGCCGGGCATGGACGTGCTGGACCTGTGCACCGGAAGCGGGGCACTGGCCCTGCACGCGGCCCGGCTCGGCGCCAGTGTCACCGCGGTGGACATCAGCCGTCGGGCCGTGGCGTCGGCACGGCTGAACAGCACGCTCGCCGGGCTGCCCGTCACGGTGCGCCGAGGAGATCTGCTGCGCGCCCTGCCGGGCCGTACCTTCGACGCGGTGGTCAGCAACCCGCCGTACGTCCCCGCCCCGAGCCTCGCCGCGCCACGGCACCGGGCGGGGCGCTCGTGGGACGCGGGCTTCGACGGCCGGATGGTGCTCGACCGCATCTGCGACGACGCCTTCACGGCGCTGCGCCCCGGCGGCGTGCTCCTCCTGGTCCAGTCGGGTCTGAGCCGCCCCGAGAAGACCGTGGGACGGCTGTCCGCCGCCGGTCTCGACGTGGCGGTGACCGACCGGGTGACGATCCCGTTCGGCCCGGTCACCCGCGGCCGGTCGGCCTGGCTGCGGGCCCGGGGATTTCTGCCCGCACGCCTGGACAGGGAAGAGCTGGTGGTGATCCGTGCCCGGAGGAAATGAGAAGCCACGTCGGGTGGTGGTGAACCGGGAAGGCCCCATCCTGGTGGAAGGGCCGGTCGACGTCGTGAGCGACGACGGCACGACGGTCCGGTCCGACCGGTTCGTCGTCGCGATCTGCACCTGCCGCCGCAGCCGCACCCAGCCGTGGTGCGACACCAGCCACCGCCGCCGCAAGCCCACCGGGCCCGGCCCGGGCGACCGACAGCCCCAGGAGGGCGAGGAGGAGACCCGACCGTGACGACCTCGGCCACCACCCCGCACCGCGGCCCCGCGGCCTCTCCCGAGCTCCCACCCGCCCGTGGGCAGCTGAGTGAGAGCGTCATCGAGGTGCTGGACGGCCAAGGATCGCGACTGCCGGAAGCCGGCCGGGTCCGCCGTGCCGACCCGTACGGTGACGACCTGCAGCTGCTCCTCTACGTCCTGTACGAGCTCCACTACCGGGGGTTCGCCGGTACGGACGAGCGCCTGGAGTGGGACCCCGCCCTCCTCGGTGTGCGCGCCGCCGCCGAGGACGTCTTCCTCGACGCGCTGCGCCGCGACAGCGGTCCGGGCGGCACGGACGTGACGGCCGCGGTCGACGCGCTGCTGGTGGAGCCGGTGGGCGACGACGGGCACAGCGTCAGCCACCACCTCCAGCGGGAAGGAGAGCTGTGGCAGCTGCGGGAGTACGCGGCACTGCGCTCCCTCTACCACCTCAAGGAGGCCGACCCGCATCTGTGGGTGGTGCCCAGGCTCCGCGGCCGGGCGAAGGCGGCGATGGTCGCCGTGGAGTTCGACGAGTTCGGCGCGGGGCGGGCCGAGGACATCCACGCGCAGCTCTTCGCCGACCTGATGGCCGACCTCGGCCTCGACCCGCGGTACGGCCGCCATCTCGCCACCGCGCCCGCCGAAGCCCTGGCCACGGTCAACCTGATGTCCCTCTTCGGCCTGCACCGGCGCCTTCGCGGCGCGCTGGTCGGACACTTCGCGGCCGTGGAGATCACCTCCTCACCGGGGTCCAGGCGGCTGGCGGCCGCCCTGCGCAGGGCGGGCGCGGGCCGTGCCGCCCAGCGGTTCTACGACGAGCACGTGGAAGCGGACGCGGTCCATGAACAAGTGGTCCGCCACGATGTGATCGCCGGGCTGCTGGAGGACGAGCCGGAGCTGGCGGCCGACGTCGTCCTGGGCATCGAGGCGACGGGCCACCTGGAGGACCGCCTGGCGGAGCACCTGCTGACCGCGTGGCGCGACGGGCGGACAGCGTTGCGCGCGCCGCTCACGCCTTTCACGCCATGAGGGACGAAGCCCGCCGGAGGTGTGAACGGAGTCCGCCGTGCGGATGGTCGTACGGCGGACTCCGTTTGCCCGCCACCCGCGAACGGCAAGGCCATGAGGTGCTTCGGACGCGAGGCACGCCCCGGAGACGGATGCTGTGAGCCGTCCTCATGGACGCCCGGAACGGCCACCGCACCATCCTCCCGGCGACAGCGATCCCGTACGGCGAGGAGGCGAACGCACTCATGGCCGCGGAAAGCCGGTATGCCGACCCCGACACGGCAGCGTGCTTCCGTCGACTCGTCGAACTGCCCGAAGGGCCCGCGCGCGAGCACCTGCGCGAGGAGATCATCTGCGCCTGGCTCCCCATGGCCCACCGGCTGGCCGCCCGGTACCGCAACCGCGGCGAGTCGCTGGAGGACCTGCGGCAGGTCGCGGCCGTCGGCCTCGTCAACGCCGTCGACCGCTACGATCCGCGGCTCGCCCACGCCTTCGTGCCGTTCGCCGTGCCCACCATCACCGGCGAGATCAAGCGGCACTTCAGGGACCGGATGTGGTCCGTGCACGTGCCTCGCCGGATCCAGAACCTCCGTAACGCCGTCCGTCTGGCCGTCGCCGAACTGGCCGCCGCGGGCGCTGTGCCGTCAGCTGCCCGGATCGCCGAGCACACCGGGCTGACCGAGGACCAGGTCCGGCAGGGCAACGAGGCCCTGCACGGCTTCAGCGCGCTGTCCATCGACGCCGAGACCTCGTCCGGCGGCGACCTGTTGCTCGGCGACAGCCTCGGAGCCGTCGACGAGGCGTACGAGCTGGTGCTCGACCGAGAGGCGGCGAGACCCGGGATCCAGGGCCTGGCCGACCGCGAGAAGCGAGTGCTCTACCTGCGGTTCTTCGCCGGAATGACGCAGAGCGCCATCGCCGCCGAACTCGGCGTCTCCCAGATGCACGTGTCACGCCTGATCGCCGAGTCCTGCCGCAGGATCCGCGAGGAAGCGACCCGCGAACCCGCCCGCCGTGACCGGCCTCGCGGCGCCGCCCCGCACCCGGTATGACGGCGCCCGGCGGGTGTCAGAAGGCGACGGAGTCCGCGTCGCGGACGGCGGCCCCCATGTTTCGCTCCATCATGCGCAGAGCCGCGTCGGCGAGGTCGCTGTGGATGTGCGCGACAGCGTCGCGGGGGACGGTCACCCGCAGCTGCCGGATATGCGCGTCGAGCGCCGAATACAGAACACACTGCTCCGTCACCTGGCCGGCCAGCACGACGTGAGCCACGTCCAGTTGGGACAGCAGATAGCTGAGCGGTGTTTCGTAGAAGATGGAATGCCGGGCCTTGACGACGAAGAGGGAATCGTCGTCGGGCAGCACGGGTTCGACCAGTCCGGCGTTCTTTCCGGCGAGAGCCGTCTCGACGATCTCTCCATGATGGGACCGCCATTCGCCGAAATTGTCGTTCGCGTAGATGACGGGAACCTTCTCCGCACGCGCCCGGCCGATCAGACGAGTGAGCTGAGGAAGGGCCGTGCGCACGGAGGGGACGAGCAGCTCCGCATCCGGATGATCGTAGCTATTGATCATGTCGATGATGATGAGAGCGCTGTTTCCCATGGCCCCGTACTCTCCCCGGCTCTTTCCCGGGCGCCCGGGCGCCCGGGCGCCCGACCCTCAGCGACCGAGCGCCTTCTTCAGCTCCGCCTTGTTCATCGAGGACCGGCCGTCGATGTTCTTCTTCCTGGCCTCCGCGTAGAGCTGATCCTTCGTGGGGCCCTGCGCGCCCTTGTGGGAGCGTTCTCCACCGCGTTGGTAGGCCGATTTCCTGTCCTGCGTCGACGTCCTGCTCGCCGATTTCGACTCGCCCGACCGGGCGCGCTGCTTGTTCACGGTCCGGGCGGCGATTTCTTTCGCGCGTCCCTCGGAGGTGCCGCGTTCCTCCTGGCTCTCCTTGATGTGCTCGTACTGCCGCTCACGCTTCTTGCTGGATCCGGCCGGCATGACGTACTCCTTTCCTCTTCCTGAGATCTGTCTCCCGCGTTTCCTGTTCGGACTCCACTAAACAACGCCCACCGGGAAAGCGCCCGCTGTCGGCTCCCCGTAGGTCAGGAGGCCGGGTACGGGCGGTCGGCGAGCAGGCGGGCCAGGTGGACGGCGTTCGCCGCGAGCGCCTCGGTCGTCGAGGCGACGGCCTCGGGCGTCTCGTCCAGATCCTGGTAGTCGGTGCCGTGCATGGCTTCGCCGACCCAGTACGTGACGGCCCCGGGCGCCAGCGAGAAGCCGACGTCGTTCAGCCCCTGGAACACGTCGGCGCTCACCTTGTGCGCACCGTCCTCGTTGCCGACGACGGCCACGGCCGCGACTTTGCCGTAGGTGTGCGGCCGGCCCTGGTCGTCGGTCTCGGACGACTCGGCGTTGAGACGTTCCAGGACCCGCTGGCAGACGCTGGAAGGGTGTCCGAGCCAGATGGGCGTGGCCACGAGGAGGATGTCGGCGGCCAGGACCTTCTCCCGCAGGGTGGGCCAGGCGTCGCCGTCGCCCATGTCCACGCCGATGCCGGGACGGACGTCGTGGTCGGCCACGCGGACGATCTCGCCCTGGACGTCATGGCGCGCGAAGCGGGCCATGACCTGTTCGGCGATGTGGTGGCTGCTGGACCGGGCGGGCGAGGCGTTCAACGTGCAGACGAGAGCGAGTGCGCGCATGAGGGCGGCTCCTTCGGGAGTGCGGAAGCGGGCAGGGCAGGGCTGTGCGTCAGAGGTCTCCGTCGGTGGCACACACCCGGATGGTCTCCAGCGTGGGATCGGCGGGATCGGGCACGTTCATGCCGGCCTCGACCCCTGAGCGCAGATAGCGCAGGAGGGGTTCGGTGATGCGTTCGCCGGGCAGTACGGCCGGAATGCCGGGCGGGTACGGCGTCAGCATCTCGGCGGCGACGCGGCCCACGGCCTTCGCGGCGGGGACGTCCTCGGTCTCCGCGAAGTAGGCGTCGCGCGGCAGCAGGGCCTGGTCGGGGCGGAGCTCCCGCGGCGTGGGCACGTGCACCTCGGGTGCGGGACGGAGCGTGTGCGCGTTGCGGGAAAGGTCCCGCAGGGCGGTCAGCAGCCGCTCGGCCGTGCCGGCGTCGTCGGCGTGGGTGAACTGCGCGCTGATGCGGCGGTGGTCCACGAGATGCATGTCGATCCGGTGGTGTTCGCGCAGCCAGTCGGCCGCCCGGTAGCCGGTGGTGCCGAGTCCTCGGATGTCGATGATCACGGGCAGCGGGTCGAACTCGGCGGCCGCTCCGGGCCCGCAGAAGTCGTCCCGGTCGTTGACGTGCATGCCCTCGATCTCCTCGATACGGCTGCGCACCGTCGCCGTCAGGTCGAGCGCGCGCGAGAGCAGCGCGTGACCGTCCAGCGCCATCTGGCGGCGCCAGCCGTCGATGCCCGCGTAGAGCAGCACGGACGGGCTGGTGGTGCCGAGCAGGTCCGCGCGCGAGGCCAGGGTGTCGTGGTCCACCAGATCGCCCTGGAGATGGAAGACCGAGCCCTGTTCCAGACCGCTGCCCATCTTGTGGATGCTGGTGACGCAGACGTCGGCGCCCGCGTCCATGGCCCAGGACGGAAGCTCCGGATGGAACGGCAGGTGGGCGCCCCAGGCCTCGTCCACGATCAGCGGCCTGGCGCGGCGGTGGCAGATGTCGGCCATCGCCCGCAGGTCCGCGGCCGTTCCGTACGGAGTCGGGCTGGTGACCAGCGCGCCGCGGGCGTCGGGATGCTCGGCGAAGGCCTTCTCGACGGTCGCCGGTGACGGCGGATGCGCGAGATGGCGCTCCGCGTCCCACTGCGGTTCCAGCCATACGGGCTCGACTCCGCAGAGGATGAGTCCGGCGATGACCGACTTGTGCGCGTCCCGGCCGACCAGGAGCTTCTGCCCGGGCGCGGCGACGCTGAGCATGGCCGCCTTCACCGACAACGAGCTGCCGCAGGTGGAGAAGAAGGTGTGCTCCGCGTGAACCGCGTCGGCCATGAGCTCCTCGGCGCGCCGCAGCACCGCGGACCTCCCGCGCCGGTCGTCCAGTCCGCCCGTGGCGAGTACGTCCCCGAAGAACGCCGCGTCGCCGAGCACGGAGCGCACGGCGGCGGAGGCGCCCCGGGCCTGCTTGTGACCGGGCGGCGAGAAGCCCAGCTCGTCGTGCTCGTGGTAGGCCGCCAGAGCGTCGAGAACAGGCGCTTCGTCATGGTTCATGGTCATTCACCACGCTTTCCCGGGCGGGCTGCCGGCCAATCAGGGCCGTGCGTCGGTGGCGTACCGGCGTCACGGGAGCGGTGTGCCGCCGGTGGCGTTCATGATCTCGCCGGTGATGAACGAGGCGTTCGCGGAGGCGAGGAAGACATAGGCGGGCGCCATCTCGGCCGGCTGTGCGGGGCGGCCCAGCGGGCTCTGCTTTCCGAACGCGGTGGTGTCGGGCAGGGTCGCCGGGATGAGAGGCGTCCAGACCGGTCCCGGGGCCACCGCGTTGACGCGGATGCCGTCGGAGGCCAGCATCTGGGCCAGCCCCTGCGTGAACGTGACGATCGCGCCCTTCGTCATCGCGTAGTCCAGCAGATGCGGGCTCGGCTTGTACGCCTGCACCGAGGTGGTGTTGATGATCGAGCCGCCGGGCGGAATGTGCGGCAGCGCGGTCTTGCACAGCCAGAACATGCCGTAGAGGTTGGTGCGCATCACACGGTCGAACTGCTCGGTCGAGATGGCGGCGATCCCGTCGGGCTGGGACATCTGGTACGCCGCGTTGTTCACCAGGACGTCGATCCGGCCGAACTCCGACACGGCCCGCTCCACGAGCGCACGGCACTGCTTCTCGTCCCGGATGTCGCAGACGACCGGCACCGCGCCGCGGCCCGCCCGCTCCACCAGCCGGACGGTCTCCTGGGCCTCCTTCTCCTCCTCCGGGAGATGGGTCAGCACCACGTCCGCGCCTTCCCGCGCGAAGGCCAGCGCCACCGCTCGGCCGATGCCGGAATCGCCTCCGGTGATCACGGCCTTCCGGCCGTCGAGCAGGCCGGATCCGCGATAGGAGTCCTCGCCGTGGTCGGGCGGTGGATCCATCGGGCCGGTCCAGCCGGGGTGTGCCTGGTCCTGCTGCGGGAAATCGGGCCGTGGATGGAGCTGGTTCGGGTCCCGCGGCGGTTCGTCGTTCGTCATCGGCCGGTCCTTTCCTGTCCTGCTCGGCGGTGCACGCTGCTCCGGGTGCCCTTCCAGGCGTGACCGAAACGCCCGCTTTCGCCGTCGGGCCGCTCCTGCCCGGGTGAGCCGTGTCTCACCGGGGCTCCACGACTTGTCTATGCAACTCGTTGCATAGAAGGATCGCGGTATGGCTCTCGACCACGCGATCCTCGTCTCCCTGCTGGAGCGGCCGGGCTCCGGATACGAGCTGGCCCGCCGGTTCGAGCGGTCCATCGGGTACTTCTGGACCGCCACCCACCAGCAGATCTACCGCGTGCTCGGCCGCATGGTGACCGACGGGCTGCTCCTCGTCCGCGAGGTGGAGCAGCAGGGCCGGCCGGACAAGAAGGAGTACTCCGTCACCGAGTCCGGCCGCACCGCGCTCGCCGCGTGGCTGCACAAGCCGATCGAGCCCGAGAGCCTCCGGCACGACCTCGCCGTGAAGATCCGGGGCGCGGCCTTCGACGACCCGGCCGCCCTGATCCGCGAGGTCGAGCGGCACCACCAGGTGCACCGGGACCGGCTCGCGCACTACCTCGCCGGGGAACTGCGCGACTTCACCGGGCCCGACGCCCCCGTACCGCAGGACGCGGGCCAGGAGCTCCAGCACGTCGTGCTCCGCGGCGGCATCGCGTTCGAGCGGATGACGATCGCCTGGCTCGACGACGTACTCGACACCCTCAACCGGCTCGCGGCCTCCGGGCCGGGCGCCTGAGCGGCGGCCCGCCGCCACCTCCGTAAGCACCGACCACCCTCCTCCTTCCCGTAAGGCGACCTCCATGGCTGACTCCGCGTCCTTGCTGTTCAACCCGCGCACCTACGACCCCCAGCACTTCGACCCGGAGACCCGCAGGCTGCTGCGCGCCACCGTCGACTGGTTCGAGGAGCGCGGCAAGCGCCGGCTGATCGAGGACTACCGCTCCCGCGCCTGGCTGGGCGACTTCCTCGCCTTCGCCGCGAAGGAGGACCTGTTCGCCACCTTCCTCACCCCGGCATCCGCCGCGCGCAACGAGGACCAGCGCTGGGACACCGCCCGGATCGCCGCCCTCAACGAAATCTTCGGGTTCTACGGCCTCGACTACTGGTACGCCTGGCAGGTGACCATCCTCGGCCTCGGCCCGGTCTGGCAGAGCGACAACGCCGCCGCCCGCGAGCGTGCGGCCGAACTCCTCTCGCAGGGCGAGGTCTTCGCCTTCGGTCTCTCCGAGAAGACGCACGGCGCCGACATCTACTCCACCGACATGCTGCTGACGCCGGACAGCGACGGCGGCTTCCGGGCCTCCGGCTCCAAGTACTACATCGGCAACGGCAACGCCGCCGGTCTCGTCTCCGTCTTCGGCCGGCGCACCGACATCGAGGGCCCCGACGGTTACGTCTTCTTCGCCGCCGACAGCCGCCACGAGGCGTACCACCTGGTGAAGAACGTCGTCGACTCCTCCAAGTACGTCAGCGAATTCCGCCTGGACGACTACCCGGTGGCGCCCGCCGACATCCTGCACACCGGCCGCGCCGCCTTCGACGCCGCGCTCAACACCGTCAACGTCGGCAAGTTCAACCTCTGCACCGCCTCCATCGGCATCTGCGAGCACGCGATGTACGAGGCCGTCACCCACGCGAGCAACCGCATCCTCTACGGCCGCCCGGTCACCGCCTTCCCGCACGTGCGCCGCGAGCTGACCGACGCGTACGTCCGGCTCATCGGAATGAAGCTGTTCAGCGACCGCGCCGTCGACTACTTCCGCAGCGCCGGGCCCGACGACCGCCGCTACCTGCTCTTCAACCCGATGACGAAGATGAAGGTGACCACGGAGGGCGAGAAGGTCATCGACCTCATGTGGGACGTCATCGCCGCCAAGGGCTTCGAGAAGGACAACTACTTCGCCCAGGCCGCCATCGAGATCCGGGGCCTGCCGAAGCTGGAGGGCACGGTCCACGTGAACCTCGCGCTGATCCTCAAGTTCATGCGGAACCACCTGCTCGACCCGGTCGACCACCCGGCCGTCCCCACCCGCCTCGACGCCGCCGACGACGCGTTCCTCTTCCGGCAGGGCCCGGCGCGCGGCCTCGGCTCCGTACGCTTCCACGACTGGCGCACCGCGTTCGACGCGTACACCGAGGTGCCGAACGTCGCCCGCTTCCGCGAGCAGGCCGACGCCCTGTGCGCCTTCGTCGAGACGGCCGCCCCGGACGAGGAGCAGAGCCGCGACCTCGACCTCCTCCTCGCCGTCGGCCAGCTCTTCGCCCTCGTCGTCCACGGCCAGCTGATCCTGGAGCAGGCCCGGCTGACCGGCCTGGACGAGGAGCTGCTGGACGAGCTGTTCGCCGTGCTCGTACGCGACTTCTCCGCGCACGCCGTCGAACTGCACGGCAAGGACTCCGCCACCGAGGACCAGCAGAGCTGGGCGCTCGGAGCGGTACGCCGTCCCGTCGTCGACGCGGCCCGTTCGGCACGGATCTGGGAGCGCGTCGAGGCGCTGTCGGGGGCGTACGAGATGGGGCAGTAGTCCCCTTCCGGGCGGGGCGGCACCGGGGGGCCGCTCCGTTTGCGGGGTGGTGGACATCGCGTTTGAGTGGGAGAACCCCCTCGCCGCCCCTGGAGCTGATATGTCGATGGCGTTCGGTTCACCGTTCGGTCCGTCCGATCCGTTCAGCGATCTGCTGAACCGGTTCTTCGGTATGTCGCCCGCCTCCTCGCCCCCCGCGATGCAGCGCGTGCCGATCGGCCGGCTGCTGACCGAGTCCTCCCACGAGCTGCTGGGCCGGGCCACCAGCAAAGCGGCCGAGGACGGCACCGCGGACCTCGACACCGAGCACCTGCTGTGGGCGGCGACCCAGGTCGAACCCTCGCGCGGGCTGCTGTCCCGCGCCGGGGTCGACCCCGACGCGCTCGCCGCACAGCTCGACGAGGTGCTGCCCCGGGAGTCCGCCGAGCCGTCCGCCGAGCCCGGGCTCACCCCGGCGGCCAAGCGGACCCTGACCGCCGCCTACGCCCGCTCGCAGGCGGCCGGGGTGTCCTACATCGGGCCCGAGCACATCCTCGGCGCGCTCATCGACGACGCGGACTCCGGGGCCGGGCGGTTCCTGGGGTCGGACGACCTCGACGTGGGGAAGCTGCGCGGCGCGGCCGACCGCGCGGCGGGCCAGGACGGGGCTTCCGGCGGGGCCAAGCAGCCCGCGACGACCCTGGACGAGTTCGGCCGCGATCTGACCGAGGAAGCGAAGGCCGGAAAGCTCGACCCCGTCGTCGGGCGGGCCGAGGAGATCGAGCAGACCATCGAGATCCTCTCGCGGCGCTCCAAGAACAACCCCGTCCTCATCGGCGAGCCCGGAGTCGGCAAGACCGCCATCGTGGAGGGCCTCGCCCAGAGCATCGTCGCCGGCGAGGTGCCCGACACCCTCAAGGACAAGCGGGTCGTCTCCCTGGACCTGTCCGGCATGGTCGCCGGAGCCCAGTACCGGGGCCAGTTCGAGGAGCGGCTGAAGAAGGTCATCGAGGACGTGCAGAACGCCGAAGGGGAGATCATCCTCTTCATCGACGAACTCCACACGGTCGTCGGCGCGGGCGCCACCGGCGAGGGCTCGATGGACGCGGGCAACATGCTCAAGCCCGCCCTCGCCCGCGGTGAACTCCATGTGGTGGGCGCGACGACCATCGACGAGTACCGCAAGCACATCGAGAAGGACGCCGCCCTGGAACGCCGCTTCCAGCCCGTCCTGATCCCGGAGCCGACCGTCGAGGAGACCGTACTGATCCTCGAAGGGCTCCGGGACGCCTACGAGGCCCACCACCAGGTCCGCTTCGCCGACGGGGCCCTGACGGCGGCGGCCGAACTGTCCGACCGCTACATCAGCGACCGCTTCCTGCCCGACAAGGCCATCGACCTGATGGACCAGGCCGGGGCCCGCGTACGGCTGCGCAGCGCGAGCCGCTCCACCGAGGTTGTCAGCCGCGAGGACCGCCTCGCCAAGCTGCGCCGCGAGAAGGACGAGGCCGTCGCCGGCGAGGAGTTCGAGAAGGCGTCCGGGCTGAAGCAGCAGATCGCCGAGGTCGAGGGCGAACTCGCCGGGATCGAGGAGCGCCGCGAGGGCGTCGTCTCGGTCACCGCCTCCGACATCGCCGACATCGTCTCCCGCCGCACCGGCATCCCCGTCTCCCAGCTCACCGCCGGCGAGAAGGAGAAACTCCTCAAGCTGGAGGAGGAGATGCACGCCAGGATCGTCGGCCAAGGCGAGGCGGTCACCGCGGTCTCCGAAGCCGTACGCCGTAACCGCGCCGGCATGGGCGACCCGAACCGGCCCGTCGGCTCGTTCCTCTTCCTCGGCCCCACCGGCGTCGGCAAGACGGAGCTCGCCAAGACGCTGGCCGAGCTGCTGTTCGGCCAGGACGACCGGATGATCCGCTTCGACATGAGCGAGTTCCAGGAGAAGCACACGGTCGCCCGGCTCGTCGGAGCGCCGCCCGGATACGTCGGTTACGACGAGGCGGGCCAGCTCACCGAGAAGGTGCGGCGCAACCCCTACAGCGTCGTCCTGTTCGACGAGGTCGAGAAGGCGCACCCCGACGTCTTCAACACACTGCTCCAGATCCTCGACGACGGCCGCCTCACCGACGGACAGGGCCGCACCGTCGACTTCCGGCACTGCGTCGTCATCATGACGTCCAACATCGGCGCCCACCGCATCCTCGCCCACGAGGGCGACGCCGCCGAGCTCAAGGACGAGCTGATGGAGGACCTGCGCGGCCGGTTCCTGCCCGAGTTCCTCAACCGCATCGACGACATCATCGTCTTCCACAGCCTCACCGAGGACGACCTGTCCGAGATCGTCGACCACCTCCTGGACCGCAGCAAGCACCGGGTCCACGCCCAGGGCATGACCCTGGAGGTCACCGAGGCGGCGAAGAAGCTCCTGGTCGCCCACGGCTATCAGCCGGAGTTCGGCGCCCGTCCGCTGCGCCGCACGATCCAGACCGAACTGGACAACCGCGTCGCCTCCCTGCTGCTCGGCGGCGAAGCCGACCCCGGGGACACGATCGTCGCCGACGTGATCGACGACTCCCTGCACTGCACCATCCGCAAGGACGACGGCGACGGAGAGACCCCCGCCGCCGACACCCCCGAGGGCAAGGAGTGAGTGACTGATGTCCCATCACCACCACAAGTCGAACGAAGAGGTCGAGGGCGACCCCGACACCAGCCACAGCCGCGGAATGCCCCGCCGCCCGGACGAGAAACGACTCGACGAGCGCCTGGAGGAGGACCGCGAGGATGCGGGCCTTCCCGCGGACCAGGACAGGAAGTCCGACTAGAAGACGTCCGACACCGATGTGGCAGCCGCTACCGAGCGGCTGCCACATCGGTGTCTCCCGCGTTCCCCCGCGCTCTGCGGGAGAACGCGGGCCGTTGGCTGCTCAGGCGGCCGGGACCACCGTGACCTTGACGTGCTTCATGATCGGCTGGTCGCTCTGGGTGCTGTAGTCGCCCAGCGCGCACAGCACGTTCATCTCCGGCATGTAGCCGGCCGCGCAGCCGCGCGGGATGTCGTACGGGATCGCCGTGTAGCCGGTCAGGAACCGCCGGCTGCCGTCCTTCGCCGTGCTCGTGATGTCGACGGAACCCATGTCGGCGATACCGCGCTCGCGCATGTCGGCCCGGTTCATGAAGACCAGCGTGCGCAGGTTCTTGACGCCCCGGTAGCGGTCGTTGTCGGAGTAGATGGTGGTGTTCCACTGGTCGTGCGACCGCATCGTGCCGAGCGCCAGGGTGCCGGGCTCGGGCACGACGTCGGGCAGCGCGGCCGCCGAGAACTCGGCGCGCCCCGACGGGGTCAGGAAGACCAGTTCGCGGGCGGGCTGCCTGATCCGGAAGCCGAGGGGCAGCCGGACCCGGCGGTTGAAGTCCTCGAAGCCGTCCAGCGCCTTTGCCATCGTGTCCCGGATCCGGTCGTAGTCCTCGATGTACCAGTCCCAGGGCGTCTCGCTGTCCGGCAGGGCGGCGCGCGCCATCCCGGCGACGATGGCCGGCTCGGACAGCAGATGCGGGGACGCGGGGCGCTTCATCCCGACGGACAGGTGGACCATGCTCATCGAGTCCTCGACCGAGGTGCTCTGCACCCCCTTGCGCTGATGATCCTTCTCGGTGCGTCCGAGGCACGGCAGGATGAGCGCCGCGCGGCCGTGCACGACATGACTGCGGTTCAGCTTGGTGCTCACCTGGACGGTGAGGTCGCAGGAGCGCAGCGCCGCGTACGTGGCCGGGGTGTCGGGCGCGGCGAGCGCGAAGTTGCCGCCCATGCCGACGAACACCTTCACCTCGCCGTCCCGCATCGCCTGGATCGTCCGCACGGTGTCCAGGCCGTGTTCGCGGGGCGGGTCGATTCCGCAGGCCTCGGCGAGCCGGTCCAGGAACGCCTCGGTGGGGCGGTGATCGATGCCGCAGGTGCGGTTGCCCTGGACGTTGCTGTGGCCGCGCACGGGGGAGGGGCCCGCGCCCTCCCGGCCGAGATTGCCGCGCAGCAGCAGGAGGTTGACGATCTCGCGGACGGTGTCGACGCCGTGCTCGTGCTGGGTGAGGCCCAGGCACCAGCTGACGATGGAGCGGTCGGCCTCCTCGTACACCCGCGCCGCCTTGAGGATGTCGTCCCGGCTCAGCCCGGACTGGTGCTCCAGCTCCTCCCAGGGCGTGGCCTCGCACAGCGCCCGGTACTCCTCGAAGCCGGTGGTGTGACGGTCGATGAAGGTACGGTCCAGGGCCTTGGGGTCGCTCGCCGACTTCTCCAGGACCGCCTTGGCCATGCCGCGCAGCAGCGCCATGTCGCCGCCGATGCGCGGCTGGAGGTTCAGCGTGCTGGTCTCGGTTGCTTTGAGCAGCGCCATGTCCGTGAAGTCGTGCGGAACGATGGTGCGGGTGGCCGCCGCCTCGACCAGCGGGTTGACGTGCACGATCTGCGCGCCGCGACGGTCGGCATCGACGAGGGCGGTGAGCATCCGGGGCGCGTTCGACGCGGCGTTGACGCCCAGGATGAACAGGGCGTCCGCGGACTCCCAGTCCTTGAGGTCGACCGTCCCCTTTCCGGTGCCCAGAGAGGCCTGGAGGGCCCGCCCGCTGGCCTCGTGGCACATGTTGGAGCAGTCCGGCAGATTGTTCGTGCCCAGTTCGCGGGCCATCAGCTGGTAGAGGAAGGTGGCCTCGTTGCCGAGCCGCCCGGAGGTGTAGTACGCCGCCCGGTTCGGGCTGTCGAGGCCGCGCAGGGTGGCTCCGACCAGCTCGAACGCGTCCTTCCAGCTGATCGGCACGTAGTGGTCGGATGCGTCGTCGTACACCATCGGCTCGGTCAGCCGGCCCTGGTTCTCCAGGTCGTAGTCGCTCCACCCGGCCAGCTCCGTCACCGCGTGCGCGGCGAAGAAGTCGCGGTCCACGCGCTTGCGGGTCATCTCCCACGTGACGTGCTTGATGCCGTTCTCGCAGATGTCCAGGTGCAGGCCCTTGGTGTCGTCCGGCCACGCGCACCCGGGACAGTCGAAGCCGCCGTTCTCGTGGTTCATCCGCATGATGGCCCGTGGACCGTCCACCAGCGCGCGTTCCTCCACCAGGAAGCGGGTCACGCTCTTCGCCGCTCCCCAGCCGGCGGCCGGGTGGTGGTAGGGCCGGAACTCCGGATCGGCCTCGGGGGCGGGACCGACCCGGGGCTCCAGGGGCTCCTGTGCTTCGTTGTCGGTGCTCACGACACTTCCACCCTTCCCACCTGCGGGTACGACGGACCGGACGGTGCGGCGGCGCGAAACGGGTCCATCCGGGCAGGCTATGTCCGGTGCATACCGCCTGCCACTCGGCTCGGGGGCCGCTCCGGGCTGCGCACCGGACCCCTCCTCGGGCAGCACACGTGAGGCCCCCGTGAACCGTCGGATCCCGCTCCGGCGGGATCGACTTCAACACGGAGGAAGCTCAGCGCTCCGGAAGGGTCAGCACTCCGGCAGGGTCAGCCGCCGGGTGACGCGCAGCGCCGCCTCCAGCAACCGCGTCCTGACCTCGGTGGTCCGGTACATCCGGTCCGACCGGAACGAGACGCCGATCGAGCCGACCTGGTCACCGCTGTACACGGGCACCGCCACGCAGGTCGTGCCCCGGGCGTACTCGCCCCGGTCCAGCGAGAGCGGGCCCGCGGGGGCGGAGTCGAGCTCCCGCAGCAGCTCCTCCCGGTGGGTGATGGTGCGGGGGGTGAGGTCGATCAGGGAATGCCGGGAGAGGTAGTTGGCGCGCGCCTCCTCGTCCAGCTCGCGGAGCACGCTCTTGCCGAGCGCGGTGGCGTGTCCGGCCTCCTGGAAGCTCACCCAGACGTCCACCTTCGGGGCCCGCGGGCTGTCGACGATCTCCAGGACCCGGATCTCGCCCTCGTCGTACAGCGTCAGATAGGCGGCGGCGGAGAGGTTGTCGCGCAACGAGGAGAGCAGGGGGCGGATGCGCTGCAGCGCCAGGGCGTCCACGTCCGGCTGCGACCGCAGCTCCCGCTCGTGGAGGGCGAACGCGCCGCCGTCCAGCTCGTCCAGATAACCGTCCCGGGCGAGCTCGTGCAGCAGCCGCCGGGCAGTGAGGTCCGACAGCCCGGCCTCGTGGGCCAGCTGCTGCGCGGAGGCACCGTCCGGGTGCGCCCCGGCGGCCTCCAACAACCGGAGGTCCTGGAGGACGGACACCGTCGGCTCGGGGCCGGCCTGGTCACCCATGGCACCAGGATGGACCCGGCGCGGGGGCGCGGCAAGGCCGGTCCTCCGGGCGGACCGGAGGCGTCCGGCGCCACCCGGCGGACCTCGCGAACATTCATGGATTGCGCAATAGTTAAACTATTGCCATGGAATGGAACGAGGCGTCACGCTGGGAGTCCGCGGTACTCGACGGAGGCCCGGCAGACGGGCTGCGCACGAGGGTCGCCGACCGGCCGCATGTCCTGCAGGTGACCCGCCCCTGCCCGCCGGACGGCCCCGACGATCCTGGCGATCGCGATGATCGCGACGGCTCCGGCGATCCCGACGGCCCGGGCGGCCCCGGTGCGGACGTACGGGTGTCGGCGCTGTACGTCTACCGACGCGATCCCCGTACGGACCGTGCCCCGCTCCGGTACACCTTCGACGTGGCCAGTCCCTGACCCCGCCCGGACATTCGATACGCTCTCGTCTGATCTTCGGGGCGTGTGCAGGCTCCGGACTGCCGTGACCAGGGGGATGGTTCCTAATGAGCAGCGCGCCTTCGGCCGACCCGTTCCAGCCACTCAAGGCCGACGACCCCGCGGTGGTGGGGGGTTATCGGCTGGCGGCGGTGCTGGGTGCGGGTGGTATGGGCAAGGTGTATCTGTCCTACACGCCCGGTGGCCGGCCGTTGGCGCTCAAGGTGATCCGGGCCGAGTTCAGTGAGGACCCGGAGTTCCGGCGGCGCTTCCAGCAGGAGGTGCGGGCGGCGCAGCGGGTGCAGGGGCTGTACACCGCGCCGGTGATCGATTCGGATACCGAGGGTGCGCAGCCGTGGCTGGCGACGGCGTATGTGCCGGGTCCTTCGCTGGCGCACGCGGTGGCACGGCACGGCGGGCTGCCGTTGCGCAGTGTGCTGTTGCTGACGGTGGGGGTGGCGGAGGCGCTGGGGGTGATTCACGGTGCGGGGATCGTGCACCGTGATCTGAAGCCCGCGAACGTGCTGCTGGCCTCGGACGGGCCGCGGGTCATCGATTTCGGTATCGCCCGGGCCGCCGACACGACCGCCCTGACCGGTACGGGGGTGAGTGTGGGCACTCCGGCGTTCATGGCGCCGGAGCAGGCGGCCGCCGGGACGGTCACCCCGGCCACCGATGTGTTCGCCCTCGGGCAGATCGCCGCGTACGCCGCGATCGGCGCGCCCGCGTTCGGCGACGGGCCCTCGCACGCCGTCCTCTACCGGATCGTGCACGAGGACCCCGACCTCAGCCGGCTGCCCGACGCACTCCGGCCCCTGGTCACCCGCTGCCTCAGCCGCGACCCCGCCGACCGGCCCGCCCTCGCCGACATCATCCGCATCTGCCACGAGATCTCGCCCGAACCCCTGCGCCAGGGCGAGGACTGGCTCCCGCAGGCGGTCGCCGGCTCCATCACCGAACGGCACCAGCTCCCCGCGCCGGCGCCCACCC
>MUNB01000729.1 GCA_002154345.1 Streptomyces griseus | reverse complement strand
ACGTGGAGCTGACGGCGTCGCTGCGCGAGGGCGGGACGCTCACGGCGGTGCGCTGAGCCGACGCGGGGGCCGGGGGCGTCACCGTACCGATGGCGTCGATGCCGCCGTACGGAGGCCCCGACCGGTCGTACGGGCCGTCCGGTGCCAGACTCGGACAGGTGACGGATCTTGACGACGGTTCTGACGACGGCTCCGGCGAGCTGAGGCTTCCCGACGCTCCGGACCAGCGCCCGGACGGCTCGCCTCCGCGCTGTCTGGTGACCGGGGCCACCGGCTACATCGGCGGCCGGCTGGTGCCCGCCCTGCTCGACTCCGGGCACCGGGTGCGCGCCCTGGCCAGAACGCCGCGGAAGCTGCGCGACTACCCGTGGGCGGACCGGGTGGAGGTGGTGCGCGGCGATGTCACCGACGCCGCGTCGCTGGCGGAGGCGATGCGGGACGTCGACGTGGCGTACTACCTGGTGCACGCGCTCGGTTCCGGTGCGGACTTCGAGGAGACCGACCGCAGGGCGGCCCGGACCTTCGGCGAGCAGGCGCGGGCGGCCGGGGT
>MUNB01000728.1 GCA_002154345.1 Streptomyces griseus | reverse complement strand
CGCTAAGGTGGGCGTCAGCCCCTCACGTGGCGCTATCTGACTGAACTCCCCCAGGGCCGGAAGGCAGCAAGGGTAGGTCGGCTCTGGCGGGTGCGTGGGGGGTCCTTGCGTTTCCGGGGGGCCTTGAGCGGGCGGGTGCTCGGGCGACGTGGGTTCGGTTGTCAGTCGGCCCCGATAACCTCGTAGATGTGTCGTCCCTTGCGCTGTACCGCCGCTACCGCCCCGAGTCGTTCGCCGAGGTCATCGGTCAGGAGCATGTCACTGACCCGCTCCAGCAGGCCCTGCGGAACAACCGGGTCAATCACGCGTACCTGTTCAGCGGGCCGCGCGGCTGTGGAAAGACGACCAGCGCGCGCATCCTCGCCCGCTGTCTGAACTGCGAGCAGGGCCCCACCCCCACGCCGTGCGGGGAGTGCCAGTCCTGCCGGGACCTCGCGCGCAACGGGCCCGGGTCCATCGATGTGATCGAGATCGACGCCGCCTCGCACGGCGGTGTGGACGACGCCCGTGACCTGCGCGAGAAGGCGTTCTTCGGGCCCGCCTCCAGTCGTTACAAGATCTACATCATCGACGAGGCGCACATGGTCACCCCGGCGGGCTTCAACGCCCTGCTGAAGGTGGTCGAGGAGCCGCCGGAGCACCTCAAGTTCATCTTCGCGACGACCGAGCCCGAGAAGGTCATCGGGACGATCCGGTCGCGTACGCACCACTATCCGTTCCGGCTCGTTCCTCCCGGGACTCTGCGCAGCTATCTCGCCGATGTGTGCGGGCGGGAGAACAGCCCCGTCGAGGACGGCGTCCTGCCGCTCGTCGTGCGCGCGGGCGCGGGGTCCGTGCGTGACTCGATGTCCGTCATGGACCAGCTGCTGGCCGGTGCGGGCGACGACGGTGTGACGTATGCCATGGCCACCTCGCTCCTCGGGTACACCGACGGCTCGCTGCTCGACTCGATCATCGACGCCTTCGCCGCCGGTGACGGGGCCGCCGCCTTCGAGGTCGTGGAGCGGGTCATCGAGGGCGGCAACGACCCGCGCCGGTTCGTGGCGGACCTGCTGGAGCGGCTGCGCGACCTGGTGATCCTCGCCGCCGTGCCGGACGCGGGCGAGAAGGGGCTCATCGACGCCCCCGCCGATGTCGTCGAGCGCATGCAGGCCCAGGCCTCCGTCTTCGGCGCCGCCGAGCTGAGCCGCGCCGCCGACCTGGTCAACGACGGGCTCACGGAGATGCGCGGGGCCACCTCACCGCGCCTCCAGGTGGAGCTGATCTGCGCCCGGGTCCTGCTGCCCGCCGCCTACGACGACGAGCGGTCGCTGCAGGCCCGGCTCGACCGGCTGGAGCGCG
>MUNB01000727.1 GCA_002154345.1 Streptomyces griseus | reverse complement strand
GGCCGCCGGAGCCGGTGCCGCGGCCCTCCCCGCACTCCCCCGACCGGGGCCTTCGTCACAGGAACCGCCGCTCCCGCGCCCACCTCCCGTACCCTCGGTCCCATGTCGCTCTACGCCGCGTACGCCGGCAACCTCGACGCGCGGCTCATGACCCGCCGCGCTCCGCATTCCCCGATGCGCAGCACCGGCTGGCTCAACGGCTGGCGGCTGACCTTCGGCGGGGAGCAGATGGGCTGGGAGGGGGCGCTGGCCACCGTGGTGGAGGCGCCGCGCTCCCAGGTCTTCGTCGCGCTGTACGACCTGGCGCCGATGGACGAGGACTCCATGGACCGCTGGGAGGGCGTCGGGCTGGACATATACCGGCGCATGCGGGTGCGGGTGCACACCCTGGACGGCGAGGAGNNTACGAGGGCGGTCTGCCCTCGGCGCGCTATCTCGGTGAGATCGCCGACGCCGCGGAATCCGCCGGCGCACCGCACGACTATGTGATGGAGCTGCGCAAGCGCCCCTGCTGACCTGGGCGGAAGAGGCCCGGACCAGCCCTCTTCGTGCGAAAGCACAAAGACCTCCGACGTGTCTTTGCGCCCGTGCATCTACGCGCGTAGGGATTCAGCGGTTACGCTCATCCGCGTGAACGCATCTGTTATTCCGGACAACATCCAGGGCGACCCGCAGGCAGCCGCTGC
>MUNB01000726.1 GCA_002154345.1 Streptomyces griseus | reverse complement strand
CCACCCGCGCCCCCTGCCACCCGAGCGCCCGGGCGAACGTCGCCCCCGCCACGTACCCCGGATAGCCCCCGCGCACCGTCTGCGCGCCGACCACCGACCCGACCTCCGGCCAGCCGATGCCCGCGTCCGCGAGCGCCGCGTGCGCGGCGATCCGCCCGTACGTGACGAAGCCGCGCCCCCACTTGCCCCACGGGTGCATCCCGGCCCCGAGGACGGCCACGTCGCCGCTCATGAGGCCTCCCCGCCCGCCGGTACGGGCCGCCAGTGCCACGTCGTGTGTACGGTGCCGGTCGCCCGGTCCTCGTCCAGGACTCCCGGCACCACCTCCACCACCGAGCCGACGGGCAGATCGCCCACGCCGACCCCGGGCGCGGCCTGCCCCAGCACCACCATGCGCTCGGCGGCCAGCTCGACGGCGACCAGCGTGTACGGGACCCAGGGCTCCCCGGGGTCGCTGACGTACGGGGGAGGCGGCCGGTAGCGCCCGTCGGTGCAGGACCACACCGTGCCCCGCTTCGACAGCGGTGCCTCCTCCAACTCGCCGCCGGGGCATGCCGGGTTGCGGCAGTGGTCGTCCTCGCGGGGGAAGTGCACCGACCGGCAGCCGGAGCAGCGGGTGCCCAGCAGCCGGAAGTCCTCCTCCGCGGTGTCCTCGGTGAACCAACCGGCCACCACGGGTGTGCGCGTGCGCGACAAGGCCCCTCCCGGCAACTGGATCTGACGGAACGTCAGAAGTGTGTCACGGGCGCCGTCGTCCGGCGAGGGGTCCGGCCCCGCCTCCTCGGCCTCAGTCGTCCTTCCGGTCCTCCCCGTGCTCGGCCAGCCACTTCGCCGCTGTCTCCGCCAGCTCCGCGTCCCGGCCCGCGAGCATCGTCCGGATCATCTGCGCGTCCCCGCGCAGCGACCACGCCGGATGCCCGAACGTGGCCGGGTTGTTCTTCTCGATCAGGAAGTGCGCGGGCCACGCGGTGCCGTATCCGATCAGCGGCAGGGCCGCCAGATAGCGCTTACGGCCCCGCGCCAGCCCGTATGCGGAGATCGCGAGCCCGGTCAGGGTGCCGGTCAGATGGACCCAGCGCGTGGCGGCCCGGGAGTGCATCGCGACGTAGTACGGCCAGAATTCCTCGTACGAATCGAACGTCTGCTGTGACATACGGGCACCGTAGTCGCCCGATCGGCAACCGACCACGCCCCTTTCGCGTCCGAAATGAAGAACGGGCGGCCGGAGCCCACGGGGGTGGTCCCGGTCGCCCGTTCTCCTCAGGGCCTGCCCACCGACCCGCGGTCCACCGGGAAGTCGAAGTAGGTGTCCGGGAACAGCTCGGGCCGGTGGGTGAAGTGCCACCACTCCTCCGGCAGGTTCACGAACCCCACCTCGGTCAACGTCCGCTTCAGGAACTGCCGGTTGGCGCGCTGGGGCCCCTGGATCCGGGGATCGTCCGTGTGCGACAGGGTGTCGAAGCAGTCGTAACCCGTGCCCATGTCCAGCGAGTTGTCGGGGAACCGGTCGCCCTTCGGTGCGAAGCAGGGGGCCAGCCGCTCGCCCGGACGGTACGGCCTGGTCGGCAGGGCCGGCAGCCTCACCAGGGTCAGGTCCACCGTGCTGCCCCGGCTGTGCCCGGACTTCTCGGCGATGTAACCGTCCTCGAACAGCCGGTCCTTGGCGACCCGCGGATAGAACTCCTCCTTCATCGTCTGGTCGTCGAGGTCCTTCGCCCACCGCACGAAGTGGTCCACCGCCCGCTGCGGCCGGTAGCAGTCGTACACCTTCAGCGAGTAGCCCCGGCGCAGCAGTTTCCGCTGTGCCAGGTGCAGGGCGCGGGCGGCGGGCCGGGTCAGGAGGCAGACCGGCTGCCGGTATCCGTCCACCCGCTCGCCCATGAAGGTGTGCGCCGTGGTGTAGCGCATCTCCTGGATGATCGTCGGATCCACCGAACGCAGCGCCACGAACTCCTCGGGAGCCTTCGGTTCGGGGCGTGCCCGGGCCGAGGGGGAGTGGGCGGTGACGGCGAGGAGGACGGCGGCCGTGGCGGCCAGGGCGCGGAGAGCGGTACGCATTCCTGTCATGGGCACACCATCTATCAGCTTGGGCGCCCTGGGGGAAAGGACGC
>MUNB01000725.1 GCA_002154345.1 Streptomyces griseus | reverse complement strand
CGGCGGCCCTCCGCCGTCCGTCGTACGGACGTGCCTCCGCGTCTCAGGCGGGCTGGTCGGCGGTCGCCTGCTGCGCGTACGCGTCCCTGAACTGCGGCATCAGCTGCTGGAGCAGCTGCGTGGAGCGCGGGTGGCGGACGTTGCGCGTATCGGCCAGGTGGATGTCCAGGACCTCCAGGGACGGGTGCTGCCCCTGCTCGTCGGTGTAGTCGCTGAACACCTCGTACGCCTCCCGGGCGAAGTCGGTGTCCTCCATGGGCCACTCCTCCACCTGCGGGGCCTCCTCGGGGGCCGGAACCTCGGGCAGCTCGGCGGCCGGCTCCTCCTGGCGGGGGTGCGGCACCGCGCCGATGGTGCCGACGTCACCCAGCGGACGGGTGCGGCCGGGGCCCGCCGGGATCTGGACCGGGGTGGGTTCGAGCCCCTCGACGTACTGCGGGTCGTACGCGCTCTCGTGGACGTTGTCCGGCAGCTTCTGGGCGGCGAACCAGGGGCTGTCGTGGGTGGGCGGACCCGGCGGAACCTGCTGCTGGAGCGAGGCGGGGT
>MUNB01000724.1 GCA_002154345.1 Streptomyces griseus | reverse complement strand
CCGCGAAGCCGGACCGGGGACGGGACCAGGCGCGCGCCGGGCTTCGGGGTCAGCAGCGCCTTCGCGGCCGCGCCGATCACCGTCGTGGCCAGCCGTAACACCGCAACTTCCGTACCCGACACGAGCGTTCCTCCCCCTCGGCGACACGCGTGCCGCAAATCCTACGACCGGTCCCTTGGCAGAAGGTGCCAAAGACTGCTGACAACGGGTCTCGCATACTTGTGGGTAACAACGTCTAGCCCTCGCCGCCCGGCGGCCCTACGGTGCTCGCATGGAGCCGAACCTGCCCGATGTCGTGCTGTGGTCGATACCGGCCTTCGTCCTGCTCACCGTGATCGAGATGGTCAGCTACCGCCTCCACCCGGACGAGGACGCCGCCGGGTACGAGACCAAGGACGCCGCCACCAGCCTCACCATGGGCCTCGGCAGCCTGGGCTTCGACCTGCTGTGGAAGATCCCCATCCTGGCCATCTACATGGGGGTCTACGAGCTGACGCCGCTGCGGGTGCCCGTGCTGTGGTGGACCGTCCTGCTGATGCTCCTCGCGCAGGACTTCTTCTACTACTGGTCCCACCGCGGCCACCATGTGATCCGGATCCTGTGGGCCTGCCACGTGGTCCACCACTCCAGCCGGAAGTTCAACCTCACCACCGCGCTGCGCCAGCCCTGGACCTCCGCGACCGTCTGGCCCTTCTACCTGCCGCTGATCGCCTGCGGGGTGCACCCGGCGGCGCTCGCGTTCTGCCAGTCGGCCAACCTCGTCTACCAGTTCTGGGTGCACACCGAGCGCGTCGGGAAGCTCCCGCGCCCCTTCGAGTACGTCCTCAACACGCCCTCGCACCACCGCGTCCACCACGCCTCGCAGGGCAGCTACCTGGACCGCAACTACGGCGGGATCCTCATCGTCTGGGACCGCATGTTCGGGTCCTTCGCGGCCGAGACCGAGCGGCCCGTCTACGGACTCACCAAGAACATCTCCACCCACAACCCGCTGCGCGTCGCGACCCACGAGTACGCCGCCATCGCCCGGGACGTCCGGGCCGCCGACACCTGGAGCGAGCGGGCCGGGCGGGTCTTCCGGGGACCGGGCTGGCAGCCGGCGGCGAAGGCGGCCGGGGGAGCGGGGGCCTCCGAATCCGTCCGGGCCGCCGCTTCCGTACC
>MUNB01000723.1 GCA_002154345.1 Streptomyces griseus | reverse complement strand
GATCTGGTGGTGACGCCGCGCCGGGGCGTGCGGGTGGTGGACGGGCTGCTGACCGGGCTGCACGAGCCCCGGGCCTCGCACCTGCTGATGCTGGAGGCGGTGGCGGGGCGCGAGGCGCTGCGCCTCGGGTACGAGGCGGCGCTCCAGGAGCGGTACCTCTGGCACGAGTTCGGGGACGTCCACCTCCTCCTGCGGGATGAGGAACGTAACGCTCCGGATTGCTCCAGCAACGAATGGTGAGACTGTTACGTCGCCGATGTGAGCCCAGGCATAGGGCCTACATCACTTACGAACGCACCTAGTGGACACATAAGGGCGATTTGAGCAGGCCTGAGCGGGGGTCATTTCGGACGAACGGGACCCTCTTCCACTACCCGGCTTCGTACGTCACACCTTTGCCACAGGATTTTGCTGCCGCTAAGAATTGCTCTCGTCCCCGACGGAGGTACGCAACACCGCCTCCGGTCTCGTCCTCCGTGAGGACACCTGAGCATTCGAAGAGGTAGCCCTACATGTCTGCGACTCGCATTCCCAGCCGTGTCCGTCGTCTGAACAAGGTCCAGAAGATCACTGTGGCCGGTGTGTCGGCCCTTGGCGTCGCCGCCCTGACCTTCTCTCTCGTCCCGTCGAACGCCGAGGCCGAGATAGCCCC
>MUNB01000722.1 GCA_002154345.1 Streptomyces griseus | reverse complement strand
CTCCATGAGGAAGGGGTGGCCCAGCGCCAGATAGCGGAGGGCGGGCAGGTCGGCGAGGGGGCGGGGTCGAGTTCCGGGTGGAGCTGGACGAGGGAGAGCCATTCCAGTCCGGTGCGGGCGAGCGGCTCGATGGTCCGGATCCGCGGACAGTTGCTCAGACCGAGCTCGCGCAGTCCGGGCATGGCGGCGAGCTGACGCACCCCGATGAGCCGCGCGTTGTGCCAGACGAACACGCGCCGCACATCGGTGCGAGACGTCACCGGCGACAGATCGTGGCGGTCGCCCGACAGATTCACACTGTGCGCCCGCGGTACGTGCTTCAGCGCCGACAGATGGCGGTCGGACTTCACATAGACGTAGGTGTCCTCCCAGCCGGGGCCCGCCAGCACCTCGCGTGCGTAGCGCTCCGGGTCGAACCGCTCCCAGGCCATGGAGACCTCGTACGTGATCAGGCTCCGCTCGTCGTCCCGGAACTGCCGGACCAGTTCGTAGGCGGTCTCGCCGCCCACCGCGGCCGCCGTCCGCACGACCGACGCCGCCTCGCGCTCGCTCAGGCCGTCCAGCATCGACGACAGCAGCTCCAGCGCCAGGTCGCCGACCTCGGCCAGCTGGTCGATGCTCTCCTGGCTGTCCGGCGGAAGCAGCCGTTCCGTCCGCGCCTCCACCGCCTCCCGCACCGACGGATCCAGCTCCGGCGCGTGGCCCAGGCTCGCCGCCGCCAGCAGGATCAGCCGGTGCTCGTGGCCGGGCTCCGCGTCGGCCCGTTCCAGGAACGAGGTGAGCAGGGCGGCGCGTTCGTCGGGCCGCGCGTGGCCCACCGCCATCTGGACCACGTCGTCCCACCGGTCCTCGTGCGCGTGGCGGACCAGCACGCCGAAGTCGCGTACCTCCACCGCCGCCTTGGCGCCGAGGTAGTCCTGGAAGGTGCGGTGCACGAAGTCCACCGCACCGGGCACGGGCTCGCGCAGCAGACCGCTGCGGTTGAGCAGATGGGTGAAGACCTGCTCGGGCGTGCCCCGGACCTGGGACATGGAGCGCAGCCAGTCGGCGATCAGCGACACCGCCTCGTCCTGCGCGGCCTGCACCAGGTCGTTGCGGATCAGCCAGTACGCGAGACGCTGCAGCAGCGTCGTCTGCTCCTCGCGGGTCAGGTCGACGCCTTCCACGCCGGAGACCTCGCGCTCGTTGTCGCGCCGCACCAGCAGCATGTCCAGCGCCGCGTCGTACAGCTCCTTGCGCGCTCGCGGCAGTTGCATCCGGCGGTCCCGGTTCAGCGCGCAGAGCAGCGCGCACATCAGCGGATTCGTCGCCAGCCGCGCCAGGTCCCGGCGGGTTCCGACCGCCCGGCGGAGCGCGCTCTCGTACGTCTCCAGCTCGGCGCGTTCCTCGTCCGACCGGCACTCGGAGCGGGCCGCCCGGTGCCAGTGGCCGATGAAGGCGTGGATGTCGTCGCGGCGCATGGCCAGCAGCGTGTGCGGTTCGAAGCCGGAGCCGGACAGCCAGCTCTCCGGGACCGCCGAAGGACGGGTCGTCACCACGTACCTGGCCCGGGGATAGGCGGTGATCAGGTCCTTCAGCCAGCGCTCCGTGCGCCTGCGCAGCCGGTCCGGCACCTCGTCGACACCGTCCACCAGGACCAGCGCCCGGCCCTCCAGCATCAGCCGGTCCGCCCAGCCGTCCGGGGCCGAGCCGTGCAGCGGTACGCCGGCCGCGCGCAGGAAGTCCGCCGGGGCGGGCAGCGCGTCGCGGGCGGTGAAGGCCCGCAGGCGCAGGACGAACGGGACGCACCGGTTCCAGTCCGCCAGCTCGGTGCCGAACGTCCGCCGCGCGGCGTTCAACGCCAGCCACTGCACCAGCGTGGTCTTGCCCGAACCGGCCGGGCCGCGCAGCAGCAGCCGGGTCCGCTCGCCGAGCGCCTCCTCGATCCTGGCCGTGGTCCGTACCGGCTCGTCCGGTCCGTGCGCGTGGCTGCCCTCGTAACCGCTGACCGATGTCCGGACCGGCCCGCCGAGACCGGGCGGGCCGGCCGCCTCGTAACCGCTCACCGAGAGGCTGATGTAGGCCGTCTCCAGCGGCCATTCGCTCGCCGACCGGCCGAGCGTCAGCCCGAACAGGCCCATCCGGCTGTTGGCCGTCGCCATGAACTCCGCGTACCGCCGCTCGAAGTCCAGATCCGCCGCGTCCGGGCGCGGACCGACCCGGGCCCGGACGTCCTCCACCAGCTCCCGCGTCCGGCCCGTCGCGCGGACCTGCTCCACCGCCGCCCGCGCCGCGAACGACGGATGGGCCGTGAGCTGTTCCACCAGGTGAGCGCAGCAGTCGCCGAGCAGGTCCTCGTACAGGTCCACGGCCCGCTCCGAGAGCCCGGCGGCGGGGGCCGACAGCTCGGCGCTCAGCCGGTCCGGATCCAGGTCCAGCGCGAACAGCCGCCCGGCGTCCGGTTCGCCCGCCGCCGCGAACGTGTCCTGTACGGAGGCGACCGCGGCCAGCCGCTCGTGCTCGGGCAGGTCGGCGAAGGAGCCGGCCATCCGCCCCGCGAGCACCTCGGCCAGCCGGTCCGGCTTCGCGGGGCGGGGGAGGGGGCGGACC
>MUNB01000721.1 GCA_002154345.1 Streptomyces griseus | reverse complement strand
GCCCGGGGCCCGGCGGCCTGCGGCTCGGCGGGGTGGGCCTCGGCCTCGGCCCGGCGGCAGGGCTCCTTCGGCGGGCAGTCCATGACCTTCGGCAGCCGCAGCGCGGCCAGCGCCCCGAGCAGCAGCAGCCCCGCGCTGACGAAGAGCGTGATGTGGAGGCCGCCGACGAAGGCGTGCCGGGCCGTGGAGCGCAGCAGGTCGCCCATCGGGCCGCCGAGCTGCGCGGCCACCTGATAGGCCTCGCCCAGCGAGTGGGAGGCCTCGGCCCCGGCACGGGCGGGGACGCCCTTCTCGCGCAGGGAGGAGAGGCCGGGGGCGTAGGCGGCGTTCATGACGCTGCCGAGCAGGGCGATGCCGAGGCCCGCGCCCAGCTGGTAGGAGGTCTCGCCGATCGCCGCCGCGCCGCCCGCCCGCTCCGGCGGGGCGTCGCTGAGCATTGACTCGTACGCCCCGAAGAGCGTGGTCTGCAGCCCGAAGCCGAGCAGGACGAAGGCACAGGTCAGCAGCGCGGGCCGGTCGTGCTGGCCCATCGAGGTGAGCAGCAGCACCGAGGCCGCGGTGAGGACGAAGCCCCAGCCGACCATGCGGCGGGGACCGATGCGGCGCAGGGTGTACGAGCCGGTGGCGCCCGCGGCCATCGCCGCGAAGGTGAGCGGCAGCAGCCGCAGCCCGGTCTCCAGCGGGCTGAGCCCCAGCACCAGCTGGAGGTACTGGACGGCGATCAGCTGGAGGCCGACCAGCGCGAGCATGGCGAGCACGATGCAGCCGACGGCGGTGGAGAAGGCCGGGCGGGCGAACATCGAGATGTCGATGAGCGGATGCCTGCGGCGCTTCTGGCGGCGCACGAAGAGGATCAGCAGCGCGAGGCCGAGGGCCAGCGGGCCCAGCGAGACCGGGTCCAGGAGCCCCGCGCCGCCGCCCAGGCGCTTGACACCGAGGACGACGCCGAGTACACCCGCCGCGGCCATCAGCGCACCCAGCACGTCCCAGGGGCCGTCGTCACCGCCGCGCGACTCGGGCAGCAGCCAGCGGCCCAGCGGCAGGATCACGGCCATCAGCGGGATGTTGATCAGGAAGACCGAGCCCCACCAGAAGTGCTCGACGAGGAAGCCGCCGACGACCGGTCCGGTGGCGGCGCCGACGGCGGCGACCGCGGTCCACACCCCGATGGCGAGCGCCCGCTCTCGGCGGTCGGGGAAGACCTGGCGCAGGATCGACAGCGTGGCGGGCATGATCATCGCGCCGCCGACGCCGAGGAGGGCGCGGGCCGCTATCAGGACGGCGGGGGTGTCGGCGGTGGCGGCGAGCGCGGAGGCGAC
>MUNB01000720.1 GCA_002154345.1 Streptomyces griseus | reverse complement strand
CGGCGGCGGCCGCCGCTCCGGCCGACGCTCCCGCCCCCGCCCATGTGCCCCCGGCGGCCGCGAAGCCCAAGGCGAGGAAGCCCGCCCCGGCGTTCCCGGAGGACTACGACGACGAGGCGAAGGAGATCATCCGCGCGGTCAAGCCGTACTCGATGACCTCGCCGGAGCGGCTCAACGCCTTCATCCTCGCCACCCGGCACATCGCCCGGCACAACATCCCCGGTGACATCGTCGAGTGCGGCGTCTGGCGCGGCGGTTCCATGCAGGCCTGCGCCCGGACCCTGCTCTCCGTCGGGGAGACCGAGCGCGATCTGTACCTCTTCGACACGTACGAGGGCATGACCCCGCCCACCGCCGAGGACCTGCGGCGCGACGGCCGGCCGGCCCAGGAGCTGCTGGACGCCCAGGGCAAGGACCGGCCGATCTGGGCGGTCGCCTCGCTGGAGGACGTCAAGGCGGGCTTCGAGAACATTCCGTACCCGAAGGAGCGTGTCCACTACGTACAGGGCCGGGTCGAGGACACCGTGCCCGCGCAGGCTCCCGAGCAGATCTCCATCCTGCGCCTGGACACCGACTGGTACGCCTCCACCAAGCACGAACTGGACCACCTGTACGGGCGGTTGGTCAGTGGCGGTGTCCTCCTGATCGACGACTACGGCTACTGGCAGGGCTCGCGGCAGGCGGTCGACGAGTTCCTCGACAAGACCGGCGAACAGCTCCTCCTGCTGCGGATGGACGAGGGCCGGATCGCCGTCAAGCCCTGACCCGAGCCGTTCGTGGCCGCGCCGAGCCCCGTGCCCTTCCCGGTACGGGGCTCGGCGCGGCCACG
>MUNB01000072.1 GCA_002154345.1 Streptomyces griseus | reverse complement strand
GCCCCGGCACGAGCAGGGGCAGCAGGGCGGTGCCCGTCACCTGCGAGTCGCCCAGGCTCCCCTGGTCGGCGAGGGGCATGGAGGTGGCCGTGACGTTGGTGACGCGCGGGGAGAGCATCCTGCGCAGGTACCACTCGGTGGGGGCGTCCGGCATGAAGCGGACCAGGTCCTGAATGGCCTGCCGCCAGGTCTCGCCCCGCAGCTTCCGGGTCGTCGCCATGACGTGATCCAGCCGTCGCAGCGGCGCCCGAGTGTTCCGGGGGCCGTCCGGGTGTTCCTGGGCGGCGTGCACGGGCAGCTGGAACGGCAGGGCGAAGCAGCGGTTTCCCCAGGTCTGTTCCTCGTCCGCGCGGCGCGCGTCGACGGGCAGCACGGCCGTCACCCGGGGAAGCGGTACGCCGGCCCGCGCCGACCAGACCGACAACGCCCCTGCCAGGGCCGCCAGATGTACGTCGTGGGCCGAGCCGCCCCGGCCGGCGCCGATCCGGCGCAGGGTGTCCGACCGCACGCGACCGCGCCACAGCCGCCGTTCGCCGGAAGGAGTGAAGGCCGCGTACGGGCGGTGACCGCGTACGGCGAGCGAGCCGGCCAGGAACCTGGTGGCGAGACCGACGGCCGCGCCGACCCGCCGGGGCGCCCCGGAAAGCCGGCTCCGGCCCGGCACCGGTCGGGCGGACGGCCCGCCTCCGCTCAGNNGCCGTCCTGGCAGGCGTGGTGGAAGCGGTAGCAGACGGCGTACCTGTCGGGTTCATGGCCGTGGACCAGCCAGATTCCCCAGTAGGCGCCGGGAGCGAACGGGGCGTTGAGCGCGGTGTCCAGGGCCGGGTCCCAGCCG
>MUNB01000719.1 GCA_002154345.1 Streptomyces griseus | reverse complement strand
CCAGCTCCTTGCGGGCGGCCGACTGCATCAGCCGGATCGCCCGGGACCGCAGTCGGCCGCCCGCAAGGAGCTGGCGGTGCGCCGGGCCGAGGTCGTGCGGGCCGTCCGGGCGGTCGTGCCGGATCTGGAGTTCGTGAACGGCGGTGGCACCGGCAGTGTGCAGCACACCGCCGCCGAGGCCGCGGTGACGGAGATCGCGGCCGGTTCGGGGCTGTACGTGCCCCGGCTGTTCGACAACTACACGTCGTTCACCGGCCGCCCGGCCGCCCTGTTCGCCCAGCCCGTGGTGCGCCGGCCCGGCGTGGGCGTGGTGACGGTGCTCGGGGGCGGCTATCCGGCGTCCGGCGCGGCCGGTGCGGACCGCTCGCCGGTGCCGTATCTGCCGGAGGGACTGCGCTACGACGTGCAGGAGGGCGCGGGCGAGGTGCAGACGCCGCTGCTGGGCTCGCCCGCCGACGACCTGCTGATCGGCGACAAGGTCTGGTTCCGGCACGCCAAGGCCGGGGAGCTGTGCGAGCGCTTCGACGCGCTGCACCTGATCGAGGGCGACCGGGTCACGGCGAGCGTTCCGACGTACCGGGGCGAGGGGCAGACCTTCCTCTGACCGCCGCTCCCCCGGCGGCCCCGGCGGCGGTCAGGGGCCGACGGAGGCGCCCACGCCGCCGCTGGTCTCGCTGTCGCCGAGCGGGCGGATGCCCTTGGTGATCGTGTCCATCAGCGAGAGCGGCAGGTCGTCGACCCCGGCGTCGAAGGCGAACCGGACGATCACCGGGATCTCGGCGCCCACCGACGAGGGGAAGACGACGGACTGCACGTATCCGCCGGGCCCCTTGCCGGTGGTGACCTGCCAGCGCACCAGATAGCCG
>MUNB01000718.1:373-594 GCA_002154345.1 Streptomyces griseus | reverse complement strand
GTGATCTGGCGGTGCTCGGGCTGCCCGGATCCCGGCTGCTCGCCCACGCGGCCGACGCCGGACTGCCCGCCGTGGAGGAGGCCTTCGCCGACCGCGCGTACACCCCGCAGGGCACCCTCGTGCCGCGCGGTGAACCGGGTGCGGTGGTGCACGACGCGGACGACGTCGTACGCCGGAGCGTCGGCATGGCCGTCGAGCGGGCCGTGACCGGGGCGGACGGC
>MUNB01000718.1:0-312 GCA_002154345.1 Streptomyces griseus | reverse complement strand
GCGTCGCGGTACGGGCGTTCGTGTGACCGGCCCGCGCGGTACGGGAGGCGTACGGGTCCTGCCCGCCGGGCCGCACGCGCTGCTCGTGGAGCTGGCCGACGGCGAGCAGGCCGAGGCCTTCCACGCCGAACTGCTCCGCCGCCGCGAGCGCGGTGAACTCCCCGCCGTACGGGAGATCGTCCCGGCCGCCCGGACCGTCCTGCTCGACGGAATCGGTGAGCGCACGCCCGGGGCGCGGTGCGGGAGTGCACGGCGGCCACCTCGGCGGCCGGGACGCCCCAGAGCACGGCGACCTCGTCCAGGTCCGGGCCG
>MUNB01000717.1 GCA_002154345.1 Streptomyces griseus | reverse complement strand
GCTCTGGAAGGGGAGGTCGCCGGTGCCGGTGGTGGTGTCGCGCGTGCCCGTGTCGGTGGTGGTGTCGCCGGTGCCGTTGTCGGTGTCCGTGCTCGCGCCCGGGGCCGTGGTGCCGGTGCCGGGTGCGGATCCGGCGCTGTCGGCCTCCGGAGCGTCATCGCCCCCGGGCCGCGGCGGCTTCGGGAGGTCGGCGGGGGTGCGGTCGGCCTGCTGACGGTCCTCGGTGACCCGGGCGGCGGCCCGCGCGCCCGCCCGGTAGGCGGCGATGGCCCCGGCGCGGGCGGCCCGCAGCTGGGCGGCGCTCGCGGCGCCCGGCTCGGCGGGCGGTACGGCGGTGTACGGGACGGCGGGGGCGGCGGGGCGCGGGACGATCTCCTGCGCGTCGGCGCGCTGCTCCGGTACGGGTCCGGCCTCGCGGCCCGACGGCGGATCGTGGCGGTCCTCGCCCCGGCCGTCGTCGTACCGGCCGTCATACCGATCGTCGTCCGGGCCGTCGCCCGGGCGTGGTGCGTACCCCTGCGGCAGCGGCGGAACGGGAAACTCCCGGTCGCCACCGTCGCCCTCGCCGCTCCGGTGGTCGGCGTACTCCTGGACGGCCTCGTACTCCGCGCCGCCCGCACGGCCCTCGACCGCCGCGTACTCCGCGTACTCCGCGTACTCCACCTCCGCGTCGCTCCTGGCGGCCGGCAGCGCATACGCGCCGCCGAGCTCCCGCGGCGGGGCGGGCTCGACGGCCGGGATGCCGTACGTCGTCGGGGCGGCCACCGGGTCGGCGTCGGGCCGCGGTTCGGGGGCGTACCCGCAGAGCGCCTCCTCGGCGGCGCCCGCCGCGAGGCCGGTGAGCATGACGCGGCCGTCGTCGCAGACCAGGACCGTGCGGACGGTGATGTTGCGGTGGGTCCAGCCGTGGGCGTGCAGCACCCGCAGGGCGGTGAGCACGTCGGAGCCGATCTCGGCGGCCCGGTAGGGGTTGAGGGGGCGTTCGGCGAGGAGGGCGGCGAGCGGGCGGGCCGCGACGAGCTCGCTGACTATCCACAGCGAACCCGCTTCGGCGAACACGTCGAAGACCTGGTCGAGCCGGGGGTGGTCGGGCACCTGGGCGGCGGCCTGCGCGGCCTCGATCGCCCGTCGGACCGCGGGGTCCGTGCTGCGGCGGACCGCCCGCCCGGTGGCGCGTCCGGACAGGGAGGCCCGCCCGTCGGCGTCGAGCACCTCCGCGTCGACGATCTCCGGCAACGGCACCTGGCGGACCAGGACTTCCTGGCCGCTGTAGGTGTCGAACGCCCGGGTCTCGGCCAGTTCGTACCCGTCGGACGGGGGCAGCGGAAGGCGGTAGCGGTCGGCAAGCACCCGACCCGCGTAGTCGTCCACGACGCCTCCCCAGAGCGCGCTGTTCCCCCGGCCGTCAGAGGTGCACGTATCCGTCAGTTACGGTCATTCGGCGGGCAATTGACCGGCGATTCCGGCTGCGTACGGTCTCCGGCCTCTTACGATACGTGGCAACACGGGCCGACGGGCCGGGTCGTGCCAACCCGGCCCGCACAAACGTTTCACACCGGCCCGGATCGGGCGTGCCCGGCGGTCAGTCCGTGGGCGTGAAGGTGGCGAACGCCGTGTCGCGCAGCGTCCGGCACGCGTCGCCGTCCCACTCGTCGATCTTGCAGCTGATCATGATCGAGTAACCGCGCTTGGCGTCGACCTTGAAACCGCGGTTGAGCACCCGGACCCGGACGCCGTTGTGGTTGCGCTCGAACGTCCAGTCCGCGACGGTCGGATAGCCGTTGTACTCGACCTTCTTTATGCTGCCGTGCTTGTACCCGTCGCTGAGGACCTTGGCGCTGCCGACGGCCCCGCGCCAGGCGGCCGCTGCGTCGTCCTTGGGCGAGCTGTTGAAGTCGACCTGGACCCGGGGGAAGCTGCCCTGCGCGGCGTTGTAGATGCCGCCGGAGTTGGTGCCCGCGATGCCCGTGCGCTTGAAGTCGCCGGGCATCGCCATGGTGAAGTGGAACCGGGTGTCGGTGACTTCCTCGTAGCCGGCGGGCAGGGAGTCGCCCGCGGCCGGGTCGTCGCCCTCGTCGCCCTCGGGGTCGTCGCCCTTCGGGTCGTCGGAGCCCTCGCCGGACGGGTCCTCGGAGGCCCGGCCGTCCTCCTTGCCCTGGCCCTCCTTCTGGCCGTCGCCCTTCCCGCCGGCCGAACCGCCGCCGGTGTCGCCCTTGTCGTCGGCGCCGCCGGCCGAGGCTCCGGCCGACGCG
>MUNB01000716.1 GCA_002154345.1 Streptomyces griseus | reverse complement strand
CACAGGGCCCGCCCCGGCCCGTGATCCCCGGCCGCCCACGCCCGCAGGACCGCCGGGGTGTCGGCCGCCGTCAGCAGCGCGTCCAGGGAGCGCCCGAACTCCCGCTGCTCGTCGGTGAGCAGGAAACCCATCAGCGCCGTCCTTTCGGCAGGCCGAGCAGCCGCTCGGCGATGATGTCGCGCTGGATCTCGTTCGTCCCGGCGTAGACCGGACCGGCGAGCGCGAACACGTACCCCTCCGCCCACGCGGTGTCCGCCCGTTCCGCGTCCGGGCCCAGCAGGTCCAGCGCCGTCTCGTGCAGAGCGATGTCGTAGTCCGACCAGAACACCTTGTTCAGGCTGGACTCCGGACCGAGCGACGCCCCCGCCGCGAACCGGGCCGCCGAGGCGGCCGTGAACAGCCGGTACGCCCGCGCCCCGATCACCGCGTCCGCCACCCGGTCCCGCAGCGCCGTGTCCGCCGGGTCGCCCGCCTCCCGCCACAGCTCCGTCAGCCGGTCGGCGGCGGCCAGGAAGCGGCCGGGGGAGCGGAGTGTGAGCCCGCGTTCGTCCCCCGTGGCCGACATCGCGATCCGCCAGCCCTGCCCCGGCTCCCCGATGACGTCCTCGTCCGGTACGAAGACCTCGTCCAGGAAGATCTCGGCGAACGCCGGCTTCCCGTCCAGCCGGCCGATCGGACGCACCGTGACCCCGGGGTCCCGCAGCCCGAACATCAGGTACGTGAGTCCCTGGTGCGGTTTCGCCGCCCCCGGGTCCGTACGGAAGATCCCGAACGCCCGGTCCGCGAACGCCGCCCGCGAGGACCAGGTCTTCTGCCCCGACAGCAGCCAGCCGCCCGCCGTCCGCACCGCCCGCGAGCGCAGCGCCGCCAGGTCCGACCCGGCCTCCGGCTCCGACCAGGCCTGCGCCCAGATCACCTCGCCGCTCGCCATCGGGGGCAGCACCCGGGTCCGCTGCTCCGCCGTGCCGTGGGCGAGGAGGGTGGGGGCGAGGAGGCTGACCCCGTTCTGCGAGACCCGGCCCGGCGCGCCCGCCGCCCAGTACTCCTCCTCGAACGCCAGCCAGCCGAAGAGATCCGCGCCCCGGCCCCCGTACTCCTGCGGCCAGGAGACCGCCGACCACCGGCCCCCGTACAGCTCCGCCTCCCACGCCCGGTGCGCGGCGAACCCCTCTCCGGTCTCCAGGGAGGGCAGCGGCCGGGCGGGTACGTGCTCGCGGAGCCAGGCCCGGGCCTCGGCCCGCA
>MUNB01000715.1 GCA_002154345.1 Streptomyces griseus | reverse complement strand
TACCGGCACCCACCCCGTCGGCCCCAGCATTAACCCGCGCCCATGCGTTCCTTAAGCGCGCCCTAAGAACATCAACTCGCGCCCGTAACGCCCCCTTTGCCCGTTCCGCTGCCGCTAGCGTGCTCTCGAAATCCCCGGACGGCAACCCCGGGCGGATCCGCAGAGCACAGAGGCAGGCAGGGCACGTTGATGGCTTCCCGTACGCACCGTCGCACGACGACCACCCGCACCCGGGCGATCGGCGCGATCGTGGCCGCCGCCGTCATCGGCGGCACGGTCTTCGCGCTGACCGGCACTGCGCAGGCCGCCGCGATCGGCGCCGCCTACACCCGTACCAGCGACTGGAACGGCGGCTACACCGGCCAGTACGTCGTCACCAACGAGACCGACAAGCCCCTCACCGACTGGACGCTGGAGTTCGACCTCCCGGCGGGCACGCGCATCGGCTCGCTCTGGAACGGCGAGCACACGGTGCAGGACAACCACGTCACCGTGAAGCCCGCGAGCTGGGACAAGGAACTCGCCCCCGGCAGGTCCGTCACCGTCGGCTTCGTCACCTCCGCCACCGGCACCGCGGGCGACCCGGCCGGCTGCCTGATCAACGACGCCGCCTGCTCCGTCGACGGCGGCGCGACCCCCACGCCCAGCGGCCGCCCCACCGACACCCCGGCCACGGCC
>MUNB01000714.1 GCA_002154345.1 Streptomyces griseus | reverse complement strand
GCTGAGGGCCTGCCAGCCGCGCTCGAGGTCGTAACCGCCCAGCCCCGCCCCAAGAAGCGCGGCGACGGCTTCACCGTGGAGAAGGCCCAGAGCCGGCTGCGCGGTTACGACCCCGAGCGCGGCTGGCAGGCCCTCAGCAAGTCGCACCAGGAGATCGGGGAGGAGCTGACCCAGCTCATCGGCATGAGCCGGGACCAGTTCTGCCAGGTCGTGCTGTTGCCGCAGGGCGACTTCGCCCGCTTCCTGCGCGCGGACGCCGAGGCCCGCGGCAAGCTCCTCGGCCGGCTCTTCGACACCCGCCGCTTCGCCGCCGTCGAGGACCGCCTCGCCGAACTGCGCCGGGGCGCCGAGGCCAAGGTCACCGCCGCCGACGAGCGGATCCTCGCCCTCGCCCAGCGCACCGCGCAGGCGGCCGGACCCGTCGGGGCCGAGGCCACGCCGATCGTCGCCCGGCCCGGCGAACCGGGCCTCGCCGAAGCGGTGTTGGAGTGGGCGGCGATCGCCCGGTCCACGGCCCGCGAACGGCTCGACATCGCCCACGCGGTGGTCACCGCAGCCGAGGGCCGACAGCGCACCGCCCGCCACGCCCTGGACGCCGAACGCGAACGGGACCGCCTTCAGCGGCGGTACGAGGAGACCCGGCGACGCTCGGCGGCGCTGGAGGAGCGGCGCCCCGAACACGACCGTTGCCAGGAGCGGTTGGAGCGCGCCCGCACGGCGGACCGGGTCGCCCCCGCACTGGACCTGCGCGAGGAGGCGGAGCGCGCCCACCGGCGGGCGGCCGACGACCTCGACCGGGCCAGGGCGCAGCTGCCGCCCGACCTGGCCGACGCGGGACCCGATCAGCTCACCGAGCTGGAGCGCCGGTTCCGGCAGGAGCTGGGCGGGCTGGAGTCGGCCCGCCGGGCCGAGGCGCGCAGCGCGGAGATCGACGAGGAGCGGGACCGTCTGGAGCGCGAGTCACGCGCCGACGACGCGACCGTCCGGGACGCGGACGCCTGGCTGGCGGGCTGGGACACCGTTCACGCCGGGCTCCGCGAACGCATCGCGACGGCCCAGGAGGCCGCGACCCGCGCCGAACAACTCGCCGGACTCCTCGCCCCGGCCCGCCGCCGACTGGACGCCGCCCGCCGTCGCGAGGCGCTGGCCGCCGAGGCCGACACCGCCCGGGAGGCCCTGGCCGGGGCCCGCGAACGCGCCCTGGGCGCCCACGAGACCTGGCTCGGGCTGCGGGAGCGGCGGCTGCGGGACATCGCGGCGGAGCTGGCCGCCGGCCTCGTCGAGGGCGCGCCCTGCACGGTCTGCGGCTCCGCCGAGCACCCGGCCCCCGCCACCGAGGGCGACGGTCATGTCGACCGGGCCACCGAGGAGGCCGCCCTCACCGCCCACCGGCGCGCCGAGGAGGCCCGTACCCGCGCGGAGCAGGCCCTCGGACTCGTCCGCGAACGCCACGCGGCGGCCGCCGCCGAGGCACGGGACGCGGAGCCTTCGTCAGCCGCAGCCGCAGCCGCAGCCGCAGCCGACGCCGGGACCGAGCCGGATCCCGGCCCGTCCGTCGGTGAACTCCGCGACCTCGTCGAGCGGTTGACCACCGAGCACGCCGGGGCGCACCGCATCGCCGCCGGGACGCACGCCGCGCGCGAGGCCCTCGATGCCGCCGAGCGCGAACACCTCAAGCGCCTCGAACTCCGGCAGGAGGCCGAACGCCGGGCCGCCGCCCGCACCTCCCGGCGGGAGGCGCTCGACCGTGAGCAGGCCGTGCTGCGCGACGAACTCGCCGTGGTCCGGGGCGATTCCGGGTCCGTCGCCGCGTACGCGGAACGTCTCACCCGCCGGGTGGCGCTGCTCGCGGACGCCGCCGAGGCCGTACGCGCCGAACAGGAGGCGGACCGGCGGCGCAAGGAAGCCGACGGCCGGCTGTCCGACGCGGCGTTCCGGGCCGGCTTCGACACCCCGGAGGCCGCCGCGGCCACCCTCCTCGACGCCTCGGCCCAGCGCGAGCTTCAGCACCGTATCGACGCCTGGCAGGCCGAGGCCGCCGCCGTCGCCGAACGCCGTGGTGAACGCGACGCCCGCGAGGCAGCCGAGCAGGATCCTGCCCAACCGGCCGCCGCACAGCGCGGGTTCGAGGCGGCGGAGCGGCTGCTGCGCGCGGCGTCCTCCGCGCGCGCCGCCGCCGAGGAACGCTGCGCGGAGCTGAGCCGGCTCTCCCGGGAGGCCGCCGACGAGGTGCGACGGCTGGGCCCGGTGCGCCAGGAGTACGAGCGGATCGCCCGGCTCGCGGGTCTGGCGGCGGGCACCTCCGCCGACAACGAACGCAAGATGCGCCTGGAGGCGTACGTCCTGGCCGCGCGCCTCGAACAGGTGGCCGCCGCCGCCACGGCACGGCTGCTGCAGATGTCCTCCGGCCGCTACACCCTGGTCCACTCCGACGCCCGCACCGGCGGCCGCCGG
>MUNB01000713.1 GCA_002154345.1 Streptomyces griseus | reverse complement strand
CGGGGCGCTGCCCCGGGCCCCTTTTTCCTCAAGCGCCGGACGGGCCGGGCTTCGGGGCTCCGCCCCGGACCCCGCTCCTCAAACGCCGGAGGGGCTGGAAGGGGAGCGCCGGAGCGGCCGGAAAGGGGGCGCCGGACCGGTCGGTGAGTGTTCTACTTTTCCGTTACGCCTGCCGAGTCGAACGTCGCCACCTCGTGCATCGCGCGCGCCGCGCTCTGCACGATCGGGAGCGCCAGCAGCGCGCCGGTGCCCTCGCCCAGGCGGAGGTCGAGGTCGACCAGCGGGCGCAGGCCCAGCTTGTTCAGTGCGGCGACGTGGCCGGGCTCCGCGCTGCGGTGGCCGGCGATGCAGGCGGCCAGGGCCTCAGGGGCGATGGCCCGGGCGACCAGGGCCGCCGCGCCCGCGCTCACGCCGTCCAGGACCACCGGCGTACGCAGGGAGGCTCCGCCGAGGAGGAAACCGGCCATCGCCGCGTGCTCCAGACCGCCGACCGCCGCGAGCACGCCGATCGGGTCGGACGCGTCCGGCTGGTGGAGGTCGAGCGCACGGCGTACGACGTCGACCTTGCGGGCGTGCATCTCGTCGTTGATGCCGGTCCCCCGGCCGGTCACCTCGGAGGCGTCGATTCCCGTGTACACGCAGATCAGCGCAGCCGAAGCGGTGGTGTTGGCGATGCCCATCTCGCCGGTGAGCAGGGCCTTGTTGCCCGCCGCCACCAGGTCGCGGGCGGTCTCGATGCCGACCTCGATCGCGGCCAGGACCTCCTCGCGGGTGAGTGCGGGGCCCGTCGTGAAGTCCGCCGTACCCGGGCGCACCTTGCGGGGCAGCAGGCCGGGCGTCGCGGGCAGGTCCGTGGCGACGCCGACGTCCACGACGCAGACCTCCGCACCCACCTGGGCCGCGAACGCGTTGCAGACGGCTCCGCCGCCCAGGAAGTTCGCCACCATCTGGGCGGTGACCTCCTGCGGCCAGGCGGTGACGCCCTGGGCGTGCACCCCGTGGTCACCGGCGAAGATCGCGACGGCCGCGGGCTCCGGGATCGGCGGCGGGCACATCCGGGAGAGCCCGGACAGCTGGGCGGAGATGATCTCCAGCATGCCGAGCGCCCCGGCGGGCTTCGTCATCCGCTTCTGGCGTTCCCACGCCTCGCCGAGCGCCTTCGCGTCCAGCGGGCGGATCGCGGAGATCGTCTCCTGGAGCAGGTCGTGCGGCTCGGCGCCGGGCAGCGCGCGACGGCCGTACGTCTCCTCGTGGACGACCCAGGACAGCGGGCGGCGCTTGGACCAGCCCGCCTGCATCAGCTCGGGCTCCTCGGGGAACTCGTCGACGTAACCGACGCAGAGGTAGGCCACGACCTCCAGGTGCTCGGGCAGGCCCAGCGCCCGGACCATCTCCCGCTCGTCGAAGAAGCTGACCCAGCCGACGCCGAGGCCCTCGGCGCGGGCCGCCAGCCACAGGTTCTCCACGGCCAGGGCCGAGGAGTAGGGGGCCATCTGCGGCTGGGTGTGGCGGCCCAGGGTGTGCCGGCCGCCCCGGGTCGGGTCGGCGGTCACGACGATGTTGACCGGGGTGTCGAGGATCGCCTCGATCTTCAGTTCCTTGAACTGCTTCGCCCGGCCCTTGGGCAGCGACTTGGCGTAGGCGTCGCGCTGGCTCTGGGCCAGTTCGTGCATGGAGCGGCGCGTCTCCGCCGAGCGGATCACGACGAAGTCCCACGGCTGCGAGTGGCCGACGCTCGGCGCGGTGTGCGCCGCCTCCAGCACCCGGAGCAGCACCTCGTGCGGAATCGGGTCGCTGCGGAAGCCGTTGCGGATGTCCCGGCGCTCGCGCATGACCCGGAGCACCGCTTCGCGTTCCGCGTCGTCGTACCCGGGGGCGGGCGGGGTGGACGCCTCGGCCGGCTCCTCGGGCTGTGGTGCCGGCTCGGTCCGCGGCTGCTGCGGCGAGTCGGTGCTGTCCGCCGTCCCGGTGTTCTGCGGTGCGTCGGTCTGCGGCTGCTGCGGGGCAGTGGCCGGTGTCCGCTCGGCGAGTTCCGGCTCCAGCGGTTCCGGAAGCTCCGGCGTCTCGATGACCTCGGGGCCGGTGCCGTCCTCGGCGCCGGGCGCGGCCACGTGAGCGGCTGCTGTTGCGTCCGCCGCTCCGTCTGCCGTCCCGTCTGCCGTTTCTGCCGTCGTCGCCTCTGCGGGCTCCGGGGCCGGGGCGGCTTCCTGCTCCGTTACGGGGAGTTGCTCGGCGGGCTCCGCGGGCAGTTCCGCAGCCGGCTGCGGCTGTACGGGCTCGGGGGCGAGCGGCGCGGCCACCGGCTCCGGAGCCGCGACGGGCGTGACCGCCAGGGCCGGCTCGGGGGCCGGCTCGACGGGCAGCTCCTGCTCGGGCTGCGCCACCGGATCGGGCTGTACCACCGGCTCGGCGACCGGCTGTTCCGGTGCCGGGGCCGGGGATTCGGGGGCCGCGGCGTGCACCGGGGCGGCCTGCGCCTCGGCCTCCGGGGCCTGCGCCTCGGGGGCGGGGGTCACCTCGTCGGCCAGGGGCTGAACAGGAGCCTCCACCGGGGTCTCCGGCTGGGCCGCCTCGGGCTCCGGGACGACGACCGGACCGGCGGGGGGCAGCTCCACGGCGGCCGGCTCGGGAACGACCGTTTCTGCCGGGACGGCCTGCGGGGCGGGCTCGGTCTCCAGGACCGGCTCGGGCTGCGGGGCGGGCTCTGCCTGCGCGACCGGCTCGGACTGCACGGCCGGCTCGGGCTGCGTCACGGCGGCGGGCTGCACGGGCTGCTCGCTCAGCTGCTCCGGCTGGATCGGCTGGTCCGGCTGACTCAGCTGCTCCGGCTGGTCGGCCGGGGCCGCCGGGGCGGACACCGTGACCGGCTCGGCCGCCTGTACCGGCGGGACCGTCTCAACCGGCTGCTCGACCTCGGCCACCGGCTGCGCGGCCTCAGCGGCCGCCGCGGGCCCGGCGGCCGTCTCCGGCTCCGCGACCGGCTGCGCGACCTCGACGAGCTGCTCGGGCTGCACCGCCTGCTCCGGCTGCTCCACCGCCTCGGCGGGCACGGGCACCGTCTCCGGCTGTGCCTGCGGCGGCTGCGCGCCCCACGGGGCGCCGGCCTGCGGCGGGATCTCGCCCAGCTGCGGGCCCGAGTACTTCGACGTCCCGGCCGAGGACCCCTCGACCCTGCCGGGCCCGCAGCTGGGCGAGATCCCGCCGCAGGCCGGCGCCCCGTGGGGCGCGCAGCCGCCGCAGGCACAGCCGGAGACGGTGCCCGTGCCCGCCGAGGCGGTGGAGCAGCCGGAGCAGGCGGTG
>MUNB01000712.1 GCA_002154345.1 Streptomyces griseus | reverse complement strand
CCCGTAACGCCGTCCGCCGCACCACCCCCGGCCCCCTTCGTGACGCCGTCCGCGTCCGCCCCCGCGGCCTCGCCCATGCCCGTAACGGCTCCGCTGCCCCCGCCGACGCGACCGGAGGCGGCCGCACCCCGGCGGCCGGGCGAAGGCCCGCCCGGCCCGGCGCCCGGCCCCGACGCATGGCCGGACGACGGGCGGCGGCAGCCGGCCGCGTCCGCGCGCCCGGACCGCCCGGAGCCCGTGGGCGTGCCGGTCGTCTGTCCCAACTGCCGTACGGAGAACGCCCCGGACCGCACCCGGTGCATCCGCTGCGCCCTGCTCCTGGACCCCGGGCCCGCCCCCGAGGGCCGCCCGCCGTGGTGGCGGCGGATCCTGCGCCGACGCCCCCGGCAGGCGCGCGTGGCGGGGGCGCGGCCGCGGCGCGGGTGGCGGCGGCCGAGGGTCGGGCTGCCCATCGTGCTGATCCTGCTGGCGGTGGGCGTCTGGTTCGCGCTGCCGCATCTCTCGGGCCTGTTCGGCTTCGCCAAGGAGGAGACCGGAACCCCGGAGTCCGTGCCACCGGCCGCCTGCCAGGGTTCCAGCGAGGCGGACGGGCACCCGGCTTCGGCGGCGGTCGACGGGTTCAACAACCGTTACTGGGCACCGGAGAAGACCGGTGAGGGCGTCGGTGAGCACCTGGAGTGCGCCTTCGCGCAGCCGGTACGGATGATGAAGATCGTGGTGTTCTCCGGGACCTCGGCGCGCCAGGACGAGTTCCTGACGCAGGGCCGCCCGGCACGGCTCACGGTGGAGCTGACGTCGAAGGACGGGAAGAAGACGGACCGCACGATCCGGCTGCGCGACCAGGCGGGCCAGCAGACCTTCGACGTACGGGGTTCGGACACGGTACGGGCCCGGCTCACGGTCGACGCGGCGTACGGCTCCGGCGAGGGCCGGCGTACGGCGGTGGCGGAGATCGAGTTCTTCGGGCGGCGGGAGTGAACTACCGCTGCCGGGGCGACTCTTACGGGGCCAGCCGCCCCGCCCGCATCCGCAGATAGCGCGCCTCGGGTTCGCTGAGGGTGGCGTCGGCGGCCGCGAGGTACGCGGCGCGGGCGGCGGCCGGCTCGCCGGCGCGCTCCAGGAGATGTCCGCGTACGGCGTCGAGGCGGTAGGGCGGCTCCACCGCCCCCGCCAGCGCGTCGACCGCCGTGAGCCCCGCCCGGGGCCCGTGCACCATGGCCACGGCGACCGCCCGGCCCAGTGCGGCGGCGGGGTCGGGGGTGCGCCGCACGAGGAGGTCGTAGAGGGCGAGGATCTGCGGCCAGTCGGTGTCCTCGGCGCGCTCCGCCTCGTCGTGGAGGGCGGCGATCGCGGCCTGGAGCTGGTAATCGCCGGCGGGGCCCTGGGCGAGCGCCTCCTCGGCGAGCGCGGTGCCCTCGGCGATGGCGTCACGGTCCCAGCGGCCGCGGTCCTGTTCGTCCAGCGGGATCAGCTCGCCGTCGGGCCCGGTACGCGCCGGCGTGCGCGCCTCGGTGAGGACCATCAGCGCCAGCAGCCCGGTCACGCGCCCCTCGTGGGGGAGGAGCCGGCGGACGGCACGGGTGAGCCGGATCGCCTCGCGGGCCAGGTCGGTGCGGTGGAGGTCGGAGCCCGCGGTGGCGGTGTAGCCCTCGTTGAAGATCAGGTAGAGGACCTGGAGCGCGGCGGCGAGCCGCTGGTCGCGGTCCTGGGCGTCCGGCTGCCGGAACCGCGTACCGCGCACCGTCCGCTTGGCCCGGCTGATCCGCTGCGCCATCGTCGCCTCCGGTACGAGGTGGGCGCGGGCGATCTCCGCCGTGGTGAGGCCGCCGACCGCGCGGAGGGTGAGCGCGATCTGCGCGGCCGGGGAGAGCGCGGGGTGGCAGCAGAGGAAGAGGAGGGTGAGGGTGTCGTCCTCGGAGGGGGCCCGGCCCGGCCCGGAGGGGCCTTCGCCGGGCGGCGGGGCGACGAACGCGTCGGCCGGGGTGAGGGCCGCCGCCGTCTCCTCGCGCCGCCGCCGGGCCTCGTCGCTGCGCAGCCGGTCGGTGAGGCGGCGGGAGGCGACCCGGATCAGCCAGCCGCGCGGGTTGTCGGGGATGCCGTCCTCGGGCCACTGCCCGGCGGCCGCGATCAGGGCCTCCTGGACGGAGTCCTCGGCCGGGTCGAAGTGCCCGTACCGGCGTACGAGCGCGCCGAGGACCTGCGGCGCGTGGC
>MUNB01000711.1 GCA_002154345.1 Streptomyces griseus | reverse complement strand
CGCCTTCCACTGGCACCCCGGGCTGCTCCTCGACGGCGCCAGCCTCCAAGTCCCCTTCCTCGCCGACCTCGTCACCCTCGCCGACCCCGCCAGCCCCTGGAGCTTCCTCAACTACCTCCGCACCCGCGACCGCCTCTTCCCCTTCTACTTCGCCGAGCGCTTCCACATCCAACGAGCCGAATACGACGCCTACTGCCGCTGGGTCAGCGAACAACTCCCCGGACTCCACTTCGGCCACCAGGTCGACGCCGTCCGCTGGAACACCGACCGCGCCCTCTTCGAAGTCGACTTCACCCAACTCGACCGCGACGGCGAAGCCGAAGCCCTCGGCCGCGCCTACGCCCGCCACATCGCCCTCGGCATCGGCACCGAACCCTTCGTCCCCGAACCCCTCAAACCCCTCGCCGAAGCCGAAGCCGTCCCCGTACTCCACTCCGCCGACTACCTCCGCCACCGCGAACGACTCCTCGCCGCCGGACACATCACCGTCATCGGATCAGGCCAGTCCGGCGCCGAGATCTTCCTCGACCTCCTCCGCGCCCGCCCCGAAGGCGCCGAGAACATCCACTGGCTCGCCCGCACCCAGGCCTTCGCCCCCATGGAGTACTCCAAGCTCGGCCTGGAGCACTTCACCCCCGACTACAGCCGCTACTTCCACGCGCTCCCCGAATCCGCCCGCGACGAACTCGTCCCCCGCCAATGGCAACTCCACAAAGGCATCGACGCCGACACCATCGCCGCCATCCACGACGAGCTCTACCGCCGCACCCTCCACGGCGGCTGGCCCGACGCCACCCTCACCCCCGGCGTCCACGTCCGCACCGCGGGACGCCTCGCCAACACCCGCGTCGAACTCCACCTCGAACACACCCAGCAAGGCACCCGCACCCGCCTCACCACCGACGCCGTCATCCTCGCCACCGGCTACCGCGAACGCCCCCTCGACGCCCTCCTCGGCGGCCTCGACCCCTACCTCCGCCGCGACGCCTCCCACCGCCCCCGCATCGACGACCAATACCGCCTGATCCTCGACCCCACCGTCACCGGACACGTCTACGTACAGAACGCCGAACGCCACACCCACGGAGTCGGCGCCCCCGACCTCGGCCTCGCCGCCTGGCGCAGCGCCACCATCCTCAACAACCTCACCGGCGCCAACCCCTACCC
>MUNB01000710.1 GCA_002154345.1 Streptomyces griseus | reverse complement strand
AAGACAGGCGAGGACGCGGGGGTCGGTGGGGGTCAGTCGGTGTCCGCCCGGCGGGAGTTCAGTTCGTTCACCGCGCCGAGTGCGTCGCCGACCGTCGTGTAGTCGACGGCGATGAAGGTGACCGGGCTGCCGCGCTCCGCCTCGCAGGCCCTGGTCCGCTCCAGGACCCAGTCCCGGGCGTTGACGCGGCCGGCGTCCAGCCGGCTGCCGCCCGCGTTCGTGATGAAGTGGTTGAGGAGGAAGAGCTGCTTGCCGGTGCCGCCCCGGTGCGGCGCGCAGGTCATCTCGGAGGGGCTCCGGAAGGCGAACGGGGTCTCCATCCCGTACCGGTAGAAGTTGCGGTACCAGGGCGCCGGACCGTCGGCCTTCTCAGCGAACACCACCAGCCGGCGGCCGCTGTCGATCATCTCCCCCAGCGTCGGCCACGGAGCGTCCGGGTCCGCCGCCGGGGTGTGCAGGAGGTCGTCCAGGCCGGCGGCACGGAACGCCTTCTCGGTGTCCTCGGGGCTGATGTCGTCCTGGACGATGAGCGTCACGATCTCGGTGGGGTGGGCGCGCAGCCAGTCGCCGATGTCCTCCAGGGCCGGGACCAGTTCGATGGCCCCGGCGCGGCAGACTCCGTGGCAGAGCCACAGTCCCTCGCGCGGCGGGTTGACCTTGTCGATGGCGCCGGAGATCAGGCGGCGCTGCTCGGGGGTGAACTCCGGGGAGTCGAGGCGTTCGGCGATGTCCTGCGGGCTCTCCCAGCGGTACGTGTCGAGTTGGAGGGCCCGGACGCCGGTGTTGAGCTGGGTGGTGATGTCGGGGTCCTGGAGCGGGCCGATGAACCGGTCGGCCGTGGTGGACATGGCGTTGTGCGAGGTCAGGTAGGCGGCCTCGTCGTAGCGCAGGTCGCACAGGCGGCTGCTGCCCAGGCACTGGCGGGGTGCGGACGGGCCGAACACGGGTGGCACGACCAGGACACCGGCGAGTGCGGCGCAGGCCACGCCTGCCGCCGTCGTCCGTACCGCCGTCGGGGTCGGCATCCGGCTCGGGCGCACGAGCAGCGCCCAGCCCACGCCCGTGAGGAGCACGCCGCCGACGAGGGCCGCGAGGGCGGCGCCCAGCCCGGTGGCCGCCATCTGGTCCACGGCGTTGCGCTGGAGGTCGTCGACGAGCGCGGTGACGCTCGGGGCCCAGGAGGACGGGACGGCGAGAAGGCGTCCCCCGGTGATCAGCCGGGCCAGCAGCACGGTCACGGCGGTCAGGACGCCCGCGCAGGCGAGCGCCTGCCCCAGCCGCATCAGCCGGCGGGCCGGGGCGGCGGGGCCGGTGAACCAGAGCGTCACGAGCGCGGCCAGGGCCAGGGTGACGGCGAGGATCTGGAGCAGGGTCAGCAGCCGGACGTAGTCGCGGGCCTCCTCCAGGGCCGTGAGATCGTTCCCGGCGGCGGTCAGGGTGTCGGTGAGGTCCCACGTACCGTCCTGGAGGGTGGTACGCAGGTCGGCCACCGCGCCCCGTGAGCTGTCGGAGAGTGCGGCGGCCGCGGTGGCCGCCAGCGCGGTCGACACGTCCCCCTCCCCCAGGGCCACTTCGATCTCGGGGCGCAGCGCCGCCCGTTCCCGCTCGGGCACGGCCGTGAGAAGGGCGTCGGCAGCGCGGTCCGCCTGGTCCTCGGTGAGCGGCAGCGCGGGCAGCTCGGGGGCCCGGCCCTCCCTGAGGGCGTCGAGCGCGGTGGCGAGGTCGGCGGTGAACCGTGCGAAGTCCGGCTGGTCGCCGCCCTGGACGTTGGCCACGAGGTCGCCGAAGTAGACCTGTGCGAGGTCGGCGAGGTTCTCCAGCACCGGGGCCAGGTCGACGGTCAGCCGGAGCTCGTCGCGGTCGCCGCGCAGATAGCCGGTCACCGCCTCGATCTGCTGGTCGGTCAGGGCCCGGACCGTGGCGGGCGGCAGGACGACCTTGATGTTCGACGTCACCAGCGCCTCGGGCACGGGCAGCTGCGCGAGCAGGTCGCGGGTGACCGGTGAGATCTCCGGGTCGACGAGCACCTCGCTGTAGAGACGGTCGTAGGCCGACTCCTCGTCCAGCACCGCCTGGTAGAAGCCGGGTGAGGCGACCGTGGAGCGGACGGTCGCGGTCAGGGCGACCGTGCTGACGCACAGGACGGCCAGGAGGAAGGCGAGCACCGGGACGAGACGGCCGGACCGGCGCGGGGACGCGGGGTCCCTCAGGGGCCGGAGCGGGTTCGTGGTCGGTTCGGCGCTCACCCACCCAGCCTATGCGGAATATCAGCTTTTATGCATGAATGATGAGATTCAGGAGCTGAGGAGCCCGCTGTGCACCCCGTCCACCTGGCCGTGCTGATGACGAGTCACGACCGCCGCGCGCGGACCCTGTCCGCGCTGCGCGCCCTGGAGGAGCAGCGCGGGCTCCCCGCCGGGACGACGCTGGGCGTGCATCTCGTGGACACCGGCAGCACCGACGGTACGCCGGAGGCGGTCCGGCTGCGGCATCCGGCGGTGGAGGTCATGTCGGTGGGCGCGGACGTCCCCCGCAACCAGGCGCTGCGCATCGCGAGCCGCAACAGCCGCAGCGGCGGCGGGGGCGGGGGCGGCGGCCCGCTCGGCGCGACGCCGGGCGGACCGAGCCATCCGTGGACACATCAACTGTGGCTCGACGACGGGGTCGACCTCTTCCCGGACGCCCTGGCGACACTGTTGCGCACGGCGGAAGCGGCCGGGCCCGAGGCGGTCGTCGTCGGCGCGGTGCGGAACGCGTACGGGGACACCGTGCACTCCGGGCGGCGGGGCCGGTCCCTGACGCTCGTCGAGCCCGGCGAGCACCGGCCGCGGCCCTGCGACACGTACGACGGACGGGTGGTCCTGGTGTCCCGTGCCGTGTACGACCTCGTCGGCGATCCCGACAAGGTCTTCCGTCACCGGATGGGCGACTACGACCACGGCTGCCGCGCGCGGCGGGCCGGGGTGAGCGCGTTCGTCGCACCGGGGCACGCCGGTGCGTGCGTGGGCGGACCGGTCGCTCCCGGCTCCCGGGAGCCGGGGATCGGCGTCCGGGAGGCGCTGCGCCGGGTGACCTCCGGGCGGGAGCTGCCGCCGCACCAGTGGTGGGTGTACTGCCTGCGGCACACCTGGCCGTGGGCGCCGTACCTGATGGTGTCCCCGTACGCGCGCACCGCGGCCCGCGCCACCCTCGGCAGGCTGCGGGGGTGAGCGCGGGCCGGGCGGCGTCAGCCGCGCTCGGCGGCGACCTGCGCGGCGGAGCGGCCGGTAGGTGCGGGCGGTGACGGCACGGTGGGGTGCCCTTCGGCGGTCCTGGCGGTGGCGGTGGTCTTGCCGGGTGCGGGGGCGGCCGTGCCGGAGGCGGGGGCCGCACCGCCGCCCGGCGCGGCCGGTCCGGTCGACGCCGGGGGAATCGCGGGGCCGGTGGCGTGCGCCGTCGTGCGCCGGGCGGCCGTACGGGATGGGGTCGCGCGGGTCGAGGTCGCGCGGGGCGGGGCGTACGCCGGAATCCTCAGCAGCGCGAACACCGCGGCCGCCGATCCGGCCGGCGGCACGAGCAGGAACGCGGGGTGCAGCAGCTCCGCGTGGACCAGCGTCCCGGCGACCACGGGCACGGCCGCCCAGAGAACCAGCAGGATCACCGCGCCGGGCACGGTGACGCGGACCCGGCGCAGGCGGTGCGCGATGTGGTCGTCCGTGTCGCGCAGCGGGGAACGTGCGGCGCGGCGGCGGGAGATCAGGACCAGGGCCGTGTCGGCGAGGGCCACCGTCGCCAGGGTGGGCAGCGCGGCCCACGCGGCGCGGCCCGACGGGGCGGCCGCCTGGATCAGCGCGCCGGACGCGGCCAGCGCGAATCCGGTGAACTGCGCGCCGGACGCGCCGAGCCGGAGGCGGGCGGGGTGCCAGTTGTGGAGCAGGAAGCCGGCGAGGCCCGCCGCCAGCGCGGCCGGGAGCAGGGCGAGGGCGGCGCTGCCGTCGATGAGGGCGCAGGCGAGCAGTCCGGCGGCGGTGACCACGCCGATCGTGGTCAACAGCCCGTCGGCGTGGTCGAGCAGGGCGAACGCGTTGGTGACGAGGACGATCCAGAGCACCGCCAGGACGCCCGCCGCCGGTGACAGTCCGGCGAGGCAGACGACGAGGACCGCGGCGGCCGTCTGCACGGCGAGGCGGAGGGCGGCCCCCAGCGGTTTCAGGTCGTGGACGAGGCCGAGAGCGGCCACGGCCCCGGCTCCGGCGAGCAGCCCCGCGACCGAGCCCGCCGAGCCGTCCGCGGCGCCGAGCCACAGCGCCCCGCCGGTCGCCGTACCGACGCCGAGCACGGCCGCCGCACCACCGATGCCGCGCAGCGCCCCGGCGCGTGGCGCACGCCCGCCCGGTTCGTCCGGGACATGGGGGCGGAGCGCCGCGCGGCGGGCGCTCTTGGCGAGTGCGACCGTGATGAACAGCGCGGCCACACCGGAGGCGATGATCCCCAGCACGTTCACCTGCCCTGCCTTTCCTCGTTCATGACCTGCGGCGCGGGGCGCCGGACGGCCGGTGGAACGACGGCCGCCCGGCCCCGGCCGGTGGTGGGTCGGGGGACGCGGGACGCCACCCGGGTGGCGT
>MUNB01000071.1 GCA_002154345.1 Streptomyces griseus | reverse complement strand
CGGGCCCTGACCGGCCCTCACATGAAGGCCGGTCATGCCCCGGAAAACGGGTTCTTCCGCCTGATCAGTACGGCGTACGCTCGCTGACCGGTGAAGCCGCGTGTCCGGCGTGGCGGAAGGGCTCGGTGTGGCGGAAGGGCTCGGTGTGGGCGGCTACGTATTCCGGCCCTGTCGCGGCGACGAGGACCACGGTGCGATGGCCGCCGTGCGGCTGGGCTGTGCGGGTCGGGACCGGATCGACTCCGGCTCCGTCGTGGAAGGAGTCCCGACCGCGTCCGAGATCGCCGCATCGTGCGCCGCGTCGGCCGACCCGTCCGGGAACCAGGTCCTGGTGGAGTACGACGGTGGCGTCGTCGGCTACGTGACGGTCAGCTGGTGGGAGGAGCGGGACGGGACGTGGCTGTACCTGCACCGTGGCCACCTGCTGCCCGAACACCGCGGCCGAGGCGTCGGTTCGACCATGCTCGCCTGGGCGGAGGACCGCATCCGCCGGCTCGTACGGCAGCACGGAACGGCGCGGACGGCCGTGCTCGGCGCGAACGCCACGGCCTGCGAACACGACGCGACCGCGCTGCTCCTCGCGTCCGGCTACCGGCGCGTCTTCAGCCTGGTGGAGCTGGAGCTGACCGATCTCCGGACGCTCCCCGACAGCAGGCCGTTGCCGCCCGGCATACGCGTGGGCGCCGTCGATCGGAGCAGCTATCACGCGGCCTGGAAGGCGGTCGTCGATTCGTACGCGGATGCCGCCTTCACCGGGACGTGGACGTACGAGAGCTTTCTCGCCACGGCCGACCCGACCTGCTGGCGGGCCGCTTGGGTCGGGGAGCACCTGGGCGGCGTGGCCCTGTGCTCGATCCGCCGGCAGGACCCCACGGTGGGCGAGGTGGAGGAGTTGAGTGTCCGGGCGGAGTCGAGGCGTCTTGGCCTCGGGCGGGCTCTGCTGCTGGACGGGTTGCGCTGTCTCCGCGAACACGGCGCGGCGACAGCCCGGTTGTACACCGGGACCGCGAATCCGCACCACTCCTACGACCTCTACGAGAGCGTGGGGTTCCGGCGTCGGAACGAGTACGTCCGCTACCGGAAGCCGATCGGCGGCTGACCGGGACGCCTGGGGCGGCGTGCCGGGAGTTGCACCTTCCGCAGCGGTATGTGGTCCGGTGGACTCCTGCCCCGCCCCACCGAGAAAGGCCCTACTCATGCATCCGTCCTTCGTCCCACCGCGCCGGGTCAGGATCGGTGACGCGGCGGCCTTCGTCGGCATCACACCGCGGGCGATCCGTCACTACCACGAGATCGGCCTGCTCCCCGAGCCCGAGCGAGGCGGCGACGACCGTCGCCGCTACGGGTACGAGGACATGATCCGGCTCCTGTGGATCCGCAGGACGGCCGAGGCCGGGATCGCCCTGGACGACATCCGTGACGCGTTCGCCGAGCCGGCTTCCGCCGGTGCCGACAGCGACGACGGCATCGCGGGCATCCTGGAACGGCTGGAGGAAGCCCTCGTCGCCCAGGAAGCGGAACTGCGGCGGCAGCGGACCGCCGTGCGGCGCATGCGTACCGAAGGCAGCAGGGCGGGCCTGCTCTCCGACTTCGTCACCGACCGTCTCAAGGGCCTGCCCGAGGGCTCGTTGCGCCGGGCGGACCTGGACAGCCTGCTGGTCACCGAGCGGATCTTCGGCCCGCTCGGCGCGGCCGTCCAGGCCTCCCGTTTCATCGCCCTGGCCACCCACCCGGATCTGCGGGAGGAGTCCGACCGCGTCGATGCCGCCGAGGAAGCACTCGACGACACGGTCGCCGTCGACGACCCCCGCGTGGCCCAAGTGGCCGCCGAACGGCACGCCTTCGAAGAGACACTGCACATCGTCATCGAGGATTCGGGCCTGGCGGAGGAGGACGACGCGCTGTTCGACGCCTGGGACGCCTTGCACCCCGCCACCGCCGAAGAGGGCGAGCCCGAGGCCGGCCGGAGCTCCGGCGGAGGGCAAGGGTCCATGAGCGCGTTCGAGGCCATCGGAAAGATGCCCTACGACTTCTCCCCGGCCCGCCTGCGCTGCATGGAACTGGCGGCAGAACTCGCCGCCCACGAGCCACCCGCGTCCTGAACCATGGCCCAGGACGCCCGTACGGGCCGGGCCGTCATTCGCCGAAGGTGCCGCCCACGGCGCCCGTCGGCCGGTCTTCGTCGTCCAGCGGGCCCTGCCGCTGCTACGCGACGCTGTACGAGGTTCTCGGGCCGGTCGGCGGAGCGGGGGCGGCGGAAGTCAGGACGACCCCGGCAGCCGGGACCAGAAGTGGTCGACGATGTTCTCGACGTAGCGGCGGCCGTCCTCGCCCGACGCGGTGGTGCCGCCCGCCCGGCTCAGGGTGGCCGTCATGAGGGCCTGGTAGTCCTGTTCCATCGCCTGCAAGGGGGCCTTCAGGTCGCGGCGGTCCATGGAGATGAGCTTGGCGATGGCGCGGATGTGCGCCTGCCAGCGGGTGGAGACCGCCTCGGTGAGGAGGCGGGCCAGCTCCTCCTCCAGCCTGGTGATGGCGATGAAGTCGCGTGGGGGCAGGGCGAGGACCTCGCCCAGTCTGACGGACTGCCGTTTGTCGCCGTCCCACAGACCGGCTTCCTCCATGGCCAGGTAGGCGCTGTGGGAGAGGCCGGTGGCGCGGGCGACCTCCTCGGCCGAGATGCCCCGCGCGATGCGGTGTTCGAGCAGGGTGCGCGGCCGCCCCATGAGTTCACTGGGCTGACACCACAACGCGGCTGCGAGAGCGGTGAGTTCGGTCGCGTCCGGCACATGGGTCCCGCGTTCCCACGCGATCACGTGCTCGGGGCTGACATGGGTGGTGCCGAAGGACGCGCGCATGCCGTAGGCGACATGACCGGGCGCCATCCCTAGTTTCTCGCGCAAGGCGCGGGCTGCCCGCGCATTGAAGGGGAGTGGTGGGTGCACATACGGAGCGTAGGGGAGCTGTCACCGACACTTCCATGCCCACTGTCGGCTGCCTGCCGGTTTGACGGAAAAGGTCGCCACCGATTCCGTAGGAAGCCACAGGGCCGAAAAGGTACCAACTGCGCGCTCTACGCGGGTAGTTGCGCTCCGGGTTGCGCCGCGTATGATCCGCTCGCAAGGTGCCGCATGTGCGTTCGCACAGTGCCTGCCGTTTCTGTCGGGCAGCACCGGCGCCATCTCTTCCCTTCATCATTCGCAGGTCCAGGAGATTCAGCCATGCACTCCAGCACGACCAGCCCGCCGCCCGACGCCAAGCCCGCCGGATCAGGGGGCGCCGTCGACCGGTTCTTCCGCATAAGCGAACGCGGTTCGACCTACATCCGGGAGATACGCGGCGGATTCGCCACGTTCTTCACGATGGCATACATCCTCGTGCTCAACCCGATCATCCTCGGCGGGGCCGAGGACAAGTACGGCGAGCAGCTGGACAACGTGCAGTTGGTCACCGCCACCGCCCTGGTCGCCGCGGTGATGACGCTCATCATGGGGGTGGGCGGCAATCTGCCGCTGGCCCTGGCCGCGGGTCTGGGCATCAACGCCGTCGTCGCCTTCCAGATCGCTCCGTTGATGAGCTGGGAAGACGCGATGGGTCTCATCGTGCTCGAAGGCCTGTTGATCTGCGTTCTGGTGATGACCGGGCTGCGCGAGGCGATCATGCACGCCATCCCGCAACCCCTCAAGCAGGCGATCAGCGTCGGCATCGGCCTGTTCATCGCCTTCATCGGCTTCGTGGACGCCGGCTTCGTCACCCGTATCCCCGACGCCGCGAACTCCACCGTGCCCGTCCAGCTCGGCACCGGCACGCTCACCGGCTGGCCGATGCTCGTCTTCTGCCTCGGTGTGCTCCTGACGATCGTCCTGATGACCCGGAAGGTGAAGGGCGCGATCCTCATCAGCATCGTCCTGATGACCGCCGTCGCCATCGTCATCAACGAGATCGCCGACATCAAGGCCTGGGGCCTGACCTCGCCGTCGATTCCCAGCAGCCCCGTCGCCGCGCCCGACTTCGGGCTGCTGTGGCACTTCGATCTGTTCGGCTCGTTCGGTCAGGTCAGCGTTCTGACCGTCGTCCTGCTCATCTTCACCCTCATCCTGTCCGACTTCTTCGACACGATGGGCACCGTCGTGGGCGTCACGGCGGAGGCCGGTCTCCTCGACGAGCGGGGCCAGGTGCCCGGTCTCGGCCGCGTCCTGCTCATCGACGGCGCCGCCGCCGTCGCCGGTGGCGCCATGTCCTCGTCGTCGGCCACCACTTACATCGAGTCCGCCGCGGGTGTCGGCGAGGGAGCCCGTACCGGCTTCGCCAACATGATCACCGGCGGGCTGTTCGCCCTCGCCCTCTTCCTCACGCCCGTCCTGACGATCGTGCCGATGCAGGCGGCGGCACCGGCCCTCGTCGTGGTCGGGTTCCTGATGATGACCCAGGTCAAGCACATCGACTGGGACCGCTACGAGGTCGCCATCCCGGCCTTCCTCACCATCGTCGTCATGCCGTTCACCTACTCCATCACCAACGGCATCGGCGCCGGGTTCGTCGCCTACGTGGTCATCAAGGCGTGCCTGGGCAAGGCCCGCGAGGTCCACTGGCTGCTGTGGGGCACCGCGGTGCTCTTCCTCGTCTACTTCCTCATCGACCCGCTGGAGCAGGTGCTCGGCCTCAAGTAGGGCGATTCCGGGGAGCGGTGGCCTCCGGGCCCACCGCTCCCCGTTTCAGTGGCCGCCCGCGTCGGCGAGGCAGAACTCGTTGCCCTCCGGGTCCTTGAGGACGGTCCAGGACATCCCCTGCATCGACTGCTCGCCGACCACGGTCGCGCCCAGCTTCGCCAGCCGCTCCACATCGGCCGGGCGGTCGGGCGAGGCGAAGTCGACGTGCACCCGGTTCTTGCCGGGCTTGGGCTCGGGCACCCGCTGGAAGCCGAGCACCAGCGGGGTGGCCGCGAGAACGACGAACGCGTCGTAGTCCTGGACCTCTTCGACGCCGAGCGCCTCGGCCCACCAGGCGGCCAGGGCCTGCGGGTCGGCGCAGTCGATCGTGATCATCTCCGGTGAGATTCGCATGCTCCCCACCGTACGAGCCACCACTGACAACGGCCGGGAACCCGGACCGCGGCCGCACCGGGCGCCCTCAGACCAGCGCGACCTCCAGCAGCGGCAGCTCACGGCCCGGGACGGAGCCGGACGGCGTGACGCCGATCCGGACCGCGCCCATGGACCGGTAGAACGGTTCCGCGTTCGGGTCGGAGTCGATGGTGAGGTGCGTGAAGCCCAGGCGGCGGGCCTCGTCCATGGTGTGGGTGAACAGGCTTCGCCCGACGCCTCTGCCGATGGTGTCCGGTTCGACGAACATCATGCCGAGCGCGCCCCTCGGCGGCTCACCGTCCAGTGTGGTGAAGCCCAGGATCCGGCCGTCCTCGTCGGCCACCAGCGTCCGCCGGGCCGCCACCTCCGCGGGGCGCATCGTCAGCTCCTCGCGGCAGGCGGCCAGGAACTCCGCGTCGTACTCCCAGTGGCCCTTCGACCGCAGGGCCAGCTCCGTCAGTGCGGCGGCCTCGGCCGCCTCGCCCGCGCGTATCCGCATGGGGGGCATTGTCCCCCGTCCGTACGGAACGGATACGCGCGGCCGCGGAACACCCGGCGCCGGTCGGACACCGGGCCCCGCATGGCTGCCGGCGTCAGTCGAAGATCGGGCCCTGCGTACGCGTCCGCTTGATCTCGTAGAAGCCCGGGATCGAGGCGACCAGCAGCGTGCCGTCCCACAGCTTCGCCGCCTCCTCGCCCTTGGGCGCGGGGGTGACGACCGGGCCGAAGAAGGCGACCTGCTCGCCGTCCGCGCCGGGGACCGCGATGACCGGGGTGCCGACCTCCTGGCCGACCTTGTCGATGCCCTCCTTGTGGGAGGCGCGCAGCTCGGTGTCGTACGTGTCCTTGTCGGCGTACTCCACGAGGTCCTCGGGCAGGCCCACGTCCTTCAGCGCGGCGGCCACGGCCTCGCGGGTGGGGCCCTCGCCGTTGTTGTGGAAGCGGGTGCCGAGCGCGGTGTAGAGGGGGCCGACGACCTCGTCGCCGTGCAGCTGCCGGGCGGCCACGACGACCCGGACCGGGCCCCAGGCCTTGCTCTCCAGGAGGTCGCGGTACTCCTCCGGCAGCTCGTCCAGCTTGTCCTCGTTCAGGACGGCGAGGCTCATCACGTGCCAGCGGACCTCGACGTCGCGGACCTTCTCCACTTCCAGCATCCAGCGCGAGGTCATCCACGCCCAGGGGCAGAGCGGGTCGAACCAGAAGTCGACCGGGGTCTTGCCGTTGGCCGGGGTGTTCTCGGACATGTCTCTCCTCAGAGGGCTGTTCCACAGAAGGGCGTGTGCCACCTTCGGGCGAGAACGTCTCCGGGAGGCCTCTCATTCCCCGTCTGCCGTCGCCGCGAGACGCATGCAAGGATCAATAGGTTCGAACACGACACATGACGCGCGTCACGAAGGAGTGCCCGTGCCCGGTGAAAACCTGTCCCGCGACGAGGCCCAGAAGAGGGCCGAGCTGCTGACCGTCGACGGTTACGAGGTCGACCTCGACCTGCGGTCCGCCGTCGGCGAGCCCGAGGGGGCCGACGGGGGCGACGGGGACGGCCGTCCGCGGACGTTCCGGTCGCTCACCACGATCCGGTTCCGCTCCGCCCGGGCCGGCGCCTCGACCTTCGCCGACCTGGTGGCGCCGGGTGTGGACGCGGTGACCCTGAACGGGAAGCCCCTCGACCCGGCCGTCGTGTTCGACGGCACGCGGGTGGCGCTGGACGGCCTCGCCGAGGGCGAGAACGTGCTCGTGGTCGACGCCCGCTGCGCGTACAGCCGGACCGGCGAGGGCATGCACCGCTTCGTCGACCCGGAGGACGGCGAGGTCTATCTCTACACGCAGTACGAGCCGGCCGACGCCCGCCGCGTCTTCGCCAATTTCGAACAGCCCGATCTGAAGGCCCCCTACCGCTTCCGGGTGACCGCCCCGGCGGACTGGCGGGTCTGGTCCAACGGTGCCGAGGAGTCGCACGAGGACGGGGTGTGGACCTTCGCCGAGACCCGGCCGATCTCCACGTACATCACCGCCGTCGTCGCCGGTCCGTACCACTACGTGAGCGATCACTACAGCCGTACGTTCGACGACGGCTCCACGCTGGAGATCCCGCTCGGCGCGATGTGCCGCAAGGGGCTCGCCAAGCACTTCGACGCGGACGACGTCTTCCTGGTCACCAAGCAGGGCCTGGACTTCTTCCACGACCACTTCGACTACCCGTACCCCTTCGGGAAGTACGACCAGGCCTTCGTGCCCGAGTACAACCTCGGGGCCATGGAGAACCCGGGCATGGTCACCTTCCGCGAGGAGTACATCTACCGCGGCAAGGTCACCACGGCGGCCTACGAGCGGCGTGCCAACGTCATCCTGCACGAGATGGCGCACATGTGGTTCGGCGACCTGGTCACCATGGAGTGGTGGGACGACCTGTGGCTCAAGGAGTCCTTCGCGGACTTCATGGGCTCCTTCTCGATGGTCGAGGCGACCCGCTTCACCAACGGCTGGATCACCTTCGCCAACAACCGCAAGGCCTGGGCCTACCGCGCCGACCAGCTGCCCTCCACGCACCCCATCACGGCCGACATCCGTGACCTGGAGGACGCCAAGCTGAACTTCGACGGGATCACGTACGCCAAGGGCGCCTCGGTGCTGAAGCAGCTCGTGGCGTACGTGGGGCGCGACGCGTTCCTCGAAGGCGCCCGGCGCTACTTCAAGCAGCACGCCTACGGGAACACCCGGCTCGGGGACCTGCTGTCCGTGCTCGCCGAGACCTCCGGGCGGGACATGACCGCCTGGTCGCGCTCCTGGCTCCAGACGGCGGGCGTCAACACGCTCACCCCGGTGCCCACGTACGACGCGGCGGGCACGCTCACCGAGCTGGCCGTCGTCCAGGAGGCCGCCGCCTCGCACCCCGAGCTGCGCCCGCACCGTGTCGCGGTCGGCCTGTACCGGCGTACGCCGGAGGGCGAGCTGACGCGTTACGCGCGCGCCGAGGTGGATGTGGCCGGTGAGCGGACCGTGGTGGACGCACTGGCCGGGTCCGAGCGGCCCGATCTGATCCTGGTCAACGACGACGACCTCACCTACTGCAAGGTCCGCTTCGACGAGCGGTCGCTGGCCACGCTCCGCGACCACCTCGGCGGGATCACGGACCCGCTGGCCCGCGCCCTGTGCTGGTCGGCGCTGTGGAACCTGACCCGGGACGCAGCTCTGCCGGCCCGCGACTTCGTCGCACTGGTGCTGACGCACGCCGGGCGGGAGAGCGACATCGGCGTGCTCCAGATGCTGCACGCCTGGACGCAGTCCGCGCTGGTCAACTACGCGGCCCGGGAGTGGCGTGAGGAGGGCGGCCGGGCGGCGGCCGAGGGCGCGCTGCGCGAGCTGCGGGGCGCCGAGCCGGGCAGCCAGCACCAGTTGACCTGGGCCCGCTTCTTCGCGGCGGTCGCCTCGTCCGAGGACGACTTCCAGCTGCTCGGCGGGCTGCTGGACGGCACGGCGAAGATCGACGGTCTCGACGTCGACCAGGAACTGCGCTGGTCCTTCCTCTCCCCGCTGGCCTCGCACGGGGTGGCGAACGAGGCGGCGATCGACGCCGAACTGGCCCGCGACGACACGGCGACCGGCAAGCGCCACCACGTACGGTGCCTCGCCTCGCGGCCGTCCGAAGCGGTCAAGGCGCAGGCGTGGGCGGCGGTCGTGGAGTCGGACAAGCTGTCCAACGCGCTGGTCGAGGCGACGATCACCGGCTTCGGGCAGCCTTCCCAGCGGGAGCTGCTCGCGCCGTACGCGCACCGCTACTTCGAGGTGATCGAGCGGATCTGGGCGGAGCGGTCCATCCAGATCGGCATGAGCGTGGTGCGCGGGATGTTCCCCGGGCTCCAGGACGGCCCGGAGACCCTCGCGGCGACCGACGCCTGGCTGACCGGGCACGAGGACGCGGCCCCGGCGCTGCGGCGGCTGGTGCTGGAGGCCCGCGACGATCTCGCGCGGGCGCTGCGCGGCCAGGAGTGCGACCGGTCCGCGACGGCGTGACCGGAAGGGTATGAGGGGGGCGCTCGGGCGGGGCGTGCGTGCGGCGCGAAAGCGGCGCTCGCACACCTGCCCGAGACGCCCCGCCCCCGATTCCCGGCGCGACGGCCCTTTTCGGTTGTCGAACGTCCGTACTTTAGGACGGCGTTGTCCGGGAATGTCGACGGGCGTGTAACAGGGGTTAGGGCCCCCTCCCCGGGCGGGAAACCCCGGGTCATGACCCAGAAGAACACCCCGCTCTCCCCCGGCCTCTCCGCTCCCGCCCCGCTCTCCCGGCTCCCTCTCCACCCCGGGGACGTCACGCAGCGTGTCCTGTCCGCAGCGCAGTTGAGGGCGCGGGGCGTCTCCGCCGCGCAGACGTCCGCGCAGTGCCTGCCCGGCGGCCCCTGGCAGCATCTGCTGCCGAGTGTCTATCTGCTGCACCCCGGTCCGCCCACCGGACAGGAGCGGCTGCACGGAGCGCTGTTGTACGCGGGGCGTCCGCCGGTCTCCGCGCGGCGCGCACCGGCGGAGCCTTCGGACGCGGGGTACGGCGAGGCGATGGTCACCGGGATCGCGGCGCTCGCGCTGTACGGCTTCGCCACCGCCGGTGACCTCGGGGCGCTGCACCGGATCGACGTGCTGGTCCCGCGCACCCGGCGGCTGCGGTCCACCCGGTTCGTGGAGGTGCTGCGGACCGCTTCGATGCCGAACGCGGCGCGGGTGGGCGGGGTGCCCGTCGCCCCGGTGGAGCGGGCCCTGGCGGACGCGGTGGCGGGCGCGGACGACGCGGCGGACGTCCGGCGGCTGCTGACCGAGGCGGTGCGCGGCGGGCACTGCGAACCGGCTGCCGTGGTACGGGAGTTGAGCGAGGCGAAGCTGCTGGGGCGGCCCGCCGTGGTGGGCGCGGTCGACGCGCTGCTGGCCGAGGGGCGAACGGTGGCGGAGGCGCGGCTGTACACGATGGTGCGCGAGCACGGGCTGCCGGAGCCGGTCTGGAACGTGGAGCTGCGGCAGCCGGGCGGGCCCGGGCTCGGCGGGGTCGACGCCTACTGGCCCGACCAGGCGGTGGCGGTGGAGCTGGACACCCGGGCGCCCCGGTACGGCGTGCCGGGGCGGAGGGGCCGGACCGAGGAGGACCCGCAGTGGTCCGCGTACGCCGCGAAGCGCGAGCATCTGGAGCGGCTCGGGATCACGGTCGTCCACCTCACGCCGAGGAAGCTGCGCGAGGCGGTGGACCAGCAGGCGACGGTCGTACGGACGGCGCTGATGGCGGCGGCCGACCGGGAGCCGGCCGCGTATGTGATGGTGCTGCCGCGCTGAACGGGTGGGCGGGCAGGCCGGGCGAGCCGTGCGGGCGGCAGGAGGCGGAAAGCGGGCGAGCCGTGCGGGAGACGGGCGGGCAGGCGGACGACGGACGCCGTGCACGCGGGCTCGCGATGACCCCTGGTCCGGACCACCACCCCGCACCGGGCGCCACTCGCGTACCGTTTGGCCACTTTCCTCCCTCGTGGCATATCGCGCCCCATGGCGGATCTATGCCATGTCCCTGACTCGTCTCCGTCAACTCTCCACAAACCCCTGTCATTTACGACAGGCTGAGCGGTCATCCGGTACCGAATTCCGGACTCTCTCTTTCAATTACAGGGATGCTGATGACCAAGGAATCCCCCAGCTCCATACCCGGGGCGAGACGCGCGGCTCGTATCGCGGCCGCTGCCGGTCTGGCGGCGGCACTCGCCGCCTCCGGCGCCGCACCGGCCTTCGCCGTCGACGACCCGGCTCCGGCACCCGTCAAACCGGCCGCCACCAGCGACCGGGGCGACAAGCTCGGCAAGGCCGACGCCGATCTCCTGGCGAAGGCCGAGGCCAAGGGCGAGAAGAACATCACCATGATGGTCGCCACCACCCCCGGGGCGACCGAGCAGGTCAGCAAGCAGCTGGACGCCGTCGAGGGCTCCGTGCTCGGCCAGACCTACGACAAGCTCGGCTACGTCCGGGCGACGGTCCCGACGAAGCGCGCCGAGTCCACCATCAAGGCGGCCTCGAAGCTCTCCTCCGTCCTCGGCATCGATCTCAAGCAGGAGATCAAGCTGGACGACCCGACGCCCAAGGGCGACCGGGCCGCCGGGGCGAAGCAGCTGAAGGCCACGGGCAGTTACGCGGCGCCGAACAAGAAGACCCCGGCGAAGAACCCGTACAACCCGTCCTTCGAGACGGGCGCGGTCGACTTCGTCGCGAAGAACCCGAAGGCCGACGGCCGTGGGATCACCATCGGCATCCTGGACTCCGGCGTCGACCTCGGCCACCCGGCCCTGAAGAAGACCACCACCGGCGAGCGCAAGATCGTCGACTGGGTGACCGCCACCGACCCGGTGAGCGACGGCGACGGCACCTGGCTGCGGATGACCGAGTCCGTCACCGGCCCGACGTTCACGTCCGGCGGGAAGACCTACTCGGCCCCGGCGGGCAACTACAAGTTCGCCACCTTCGCCGAGGCGGCCACCACCGGCGGCGAGATGGCGGGCGACCTCAACCGCGACGGTGACACCACCGACGTCTGGGGCGTGCTGTACGACCCGGTCACCGGCACCACGCGGGTCGACCTGAACAACAACGCGGACTTCTCCGACGACAAGGTCCTCAAGCCGTACAAGGAGAAGTTCCAGGTCTCCTACTTCGGTGAGGACGACCCGCGGACCCAGGTCGTCGAGCGGATCCCGTTCGTCGTCGAGACCCGCAAGGGTGTCGTCTACAACGCGGCCGGCGCCAAGGCCGACTACGTCAACATCGGTGTCATCGAGGGCGCGCACGGCACGCACGTCGCGGGCATCACCGCGGCCAACGGGCTGTTCGGCGGCGAGATGAACGGCGCCGCCCCCGGCGCCAAGATCGTCTCCTCGCGTGCCTGCACCTGGTCCGGCGGCTGCACCAACATCGCGCTGACCGAGGGCATGATCGACCTCGTCGTCAACCGCGGCGTCGACATCGTCAACATGTCGATCGGCGGCCTGCCGCCGCTGAACGACGGCAACAACGCGCGCGCCGAGCTGTACAAGCGGCTCATCGACATCTACGGCGTGCAGCTGGTCATCTCGGCCGGCAACAGCGGCCCGGGTCTCAACACCATCGGCGACCCGTCCGTCGCCGACCACGTGATCTCGGTGGGCGCGTCGATCTCCAAGGAGACGTGGGCGGCCAACTACGGCTCCAACGTCACCAAGAAGTACGACATGCTGCCCTTCTCCTCGCGCGGTCCGCGTGAGGACGGCGGCTTCACGCCGGTCATCTCGGCTCCGGGTGCGTCCATCAACACCACCCAGACCTGGGCGCCGGGCGGTCCGGTCAAGGAGGCGGGTTACGACCTGCCGGCCGGCTACTCCATGCTCCAGGGCACCTCGATGTCCTCCCCGCAGGTGGCGGGCGCCGCGGCGCTGCTGCTGTCGAAGGCGAAGCAGCAGGACATCGAGCTTCCCCCGGCCGACCTGCGCACCGCGCTGACCAGCACCGCGAGCCACATCAAGGACGTGCCCGCGCACGTCCAGGGCTCCGGTCTGATCGACATCGTCAAGGCGTGGAAGCAGATCGCCAAGCAGGGCAAGCCCGCGCACGAGTTCTCGGTGAAGGCCCCGGTCGACACCGCGATCGACTTCGCGCTCAAGGACCCGGGCTTCGGCACCGGCCTGTACGACCGCGAGGGCGGCCTGAAGGTCGGCGAGACCAAGGTCTACGACGTCGTCGTCACCCGTACCACCGGCCCGGACCGCAACGTCCAGCACAAGCTGACGTGGAAGAACAACGACGGCACCTTCGAGCTCAGCAGCCCCCAGTACGTCTCGCTGCCGCTCGACACGCCCGTCAAGCTCAAGGTCAAGGCGAAGGCGAAGACCGCCGGGGTGCACAGCGCGATCCTGCAGCTCGACGACAAGAAGACCTCCGGCGTCGACCACCAGATCATGACCACGGTCGTCATCGCCCACGAGCTCCAGCAGCCCGGTTACGCCTTCAAGTCGTCCGGCTCGGTGCAGCGCAACGGCACCACGTCGTACTTCGTCAACGTGCCGGAGGGCGCGAAGAACCTCGAGGTCGCCATCAGCGCTCTGCGCTCGGGCAGCCAGACCCGGTTCGTCGCCCTGCACCCGTACGGGACGCCGGTCGACCCGACCACGACGACGTTCTGCTACCCGAACTACGAGAACCCGGCCAACACCTGCCGCCCGGACGTGCGTTCCTACCAGAACCCGCAGCCCGGCGTCTGGGAGATCGAGGTCGAGGCGCGTCGTACGTCGCCGCTCCTGGACAACCCGTTCAAGCTGGACGTCTCGCTGCTCGGCGTCTCCTTCGACCCGGCGGTGCAGACCATCGCCGAGGCGAAGGTCGGCGCTCCGGCCCCGGTGAGCTGGACGGTCACCAACGGCGCCGCCGCCCTCCAGGGCAAGCTCCAGGGCGGCTCGCTGGGCTCGGCCAAGGTGGACAAGCCGTCGATCTCCACGGGTCAGACCCGTGAGACCACGGTCACCATCGGCGCGGGTGTCGAGAAGCTCGACATCGCCGTCGGAGGCACCTCGGACGCCAACGCGGACATCGACCTGTACGTCTTCCGGGGCGCCACGCAGGTCGCCAGCTCGACCACCTCCGGTTCGGACGAGTCGGTCAGCCTGGTCAAGCCCGCCGCGGGCACGTACACGGTCGTCATCGACGGCTACTCGGTCCCGGCCGGGACCACCACGTACGACTACCGCGACGTGTTCTACGCACCCTCGCTCGGCACGATCAAGGTCGACTCCACCAAGGCCGTGAACCTGGCCAACGGTGCCTCGGCCCAGGTCGGCGCCGAGGTCGTGGTCGCCGGAGCGGCCCCCGAGGGCCGTCAGTTCTTCGGCGAGGTCCAGGTGGTCAACGCGCGCGGCACCGCCGCGGGCACCGGCAGCGTCGTGATCGAGAAGGTCACGCCGTAACGGATTCCACCGGCAGGACGGCGGGGCGGGCGCTCTCACGAGCACCCGCCCCGCTGTACGTGTTCCTCGTCACAGGCCGCGCACGCCGCCGCAGATGTTTCCCCACGCGGGCACGGGCATCGCAGAATCTGCGGTCCTCGCACGAAGAGTCCGCAGGTCGGACAATGGATTGGACAAGGCGGGCCGGGACATACGCATCATGGAGCGGCATACGGACCGCACAGACACACAGGTGTACAGAACAGAGGAGTCCTCGTGAAGGTCGGAATCGTCGGCGCCACCGGTCAGGTCGGCACAGTCATGCTCGGGATCCTGGCCGACCGCAACTTCCCGGTCGACGAGCTGCGCCTGTTCGCCTCCGCCCGGTCCGCGGGCTCCACGATCGACTTCAAGGGCTCCGCCGTCACCGTCGAGGACGCCTCCACGGCCGACTACACCGGCCTGGACATCGTGCTGTTCTCCGCCGGCGGCGCGACCTCGAAGGCGCTGGCCGAGAAGGTCGCCGGCCAGGGCGCCGTGGTGATCGACAACTCCTCCGCCTGGCGCAAGGACCCCGAGGTCCCGCTCGTCGTCTCCGAGGTCAACCCGCACGCGGCCAAGGTCCGCCCCAAGGGCATCATCGCCAACCCGAACTGCACCACGATGGCCGCGATGCCCGTGCTGCGCCCGCTGCACGACGAGGCCGGTCTCGAAGCGCTGACCGTCGCCACCTACCAGGCCGTCTCCGGCTCCGGGCTCGCCGGCGTCTCCGAGCTGCACGGCCAGGCGGCCAAGGTCGTCGCCGACGCCGAGAAGCTGGTCCACGACGGCGAGGCCGTGGACTTCCCCGAGCCGGCCGTCTACAAGCGCCCGATCGCCTTCAACGTGCTGCCGCTGGCGGGCTCGATCGTGGACGACGGCTCGTTCGAGACGGACGAGGAGCAGAAGCTCCGCAACGAGTCCCGCAAGATCCTGGAGATCCCGGAGCTGAAGGTCTCCGGCACCTGCGTCCGGGTCCCGGTCTTCTCCGGCCACTCGCTCCAGATCAACGCCCGCTTCGCCCGTCCGATCGGCGTCGAGCGCGCCTACGAGCTGCTGAAGGACGCCGAGGGCGTCGAGCTGTCCGAGATCCCGACCCCGCTCCAGGCGGCCGGCAAGGACGCCAGCTACGTCGGCCGCATCCGGGTCGACGAGACCGTGGACAACGGTCTCGCGCTGTTCGTGTCCAACGACAACCTCCGCAAGGGCGCGGCGCTCAACGCCGTGCAGATCGCGGAGCTGGTGGCGGCCGAGCTGAAGGGCTGACCAGCGGCGACACCCGTACGCGTACGGGAAGGGGCGGCCACCGGAGTGCACCGGTGGCCGCCCCTTTCGCGTACGTCCTCAGTCCCTGCGCACCTCGAAGTGGAAGCACCCGTACTCCACGGCCCGTACGTGCGCCAGCACCACCTCCGGGTCCGCGAACGCCTCGTCCAGGGCCGCGTCGAAGCCCTTCCCCGGCTCGGCCGGGAGCTCCAGCAGCCGGCCGCCGACGATATGGCCGCGGGCGTCGTAGCGGCGGACCGTGCGCAGCGCGCCCGCCCGTGCGAAGGGATATCCGGCGCGCTGCGGGTCCGGGCCCGCGCACGCCTCGGCGTGGATGAAGACCGGCCCCTGCTCGTCGTACGCCCCCGGGCTCGCCCCGGTCGTGGCGGCCCAGCGGCGCAGCGGGGCGTAGGAGACGAGGGCGATGCGCTCCCCCGGCTCGCCGCCGCGCAGACAGCAGCGCAGGGGCTCACCGCCCTCGGTCGCGGTGTACGGGCGGCAGGGCCGGCCCGCGTCGTCGGTGGCGCGGAGTTCGGCGAGCGCGGTGGGGCCGATGGGGCGTGGCTGGTGTCCGGTCATGGTGCGAGCGTGCCGTGCCGCGCCGTCCGTGTCCGGCGGAAAACGGACATCGCGCTGGGAGCACGGTACGTGGAAGGATGGCCGGAAACGCCGCTTATCAAGTCGCACACCTAGGAGATGACCGCGTGCCTGGCACGAATCTGACCCGCGAAGAGGCACAGGAGCGGGCGCGCCTGCTGACCGTGGACGCGTACGAGATCGATCTCGACCTCTCCGGAGCGCAGGAGGGCGGCACCTACCGGTCCGTGACCACCGTGCGCTTCGACTGCGCGGAGGCGGGTGCGGAGTCCTTCATCGACCTGGTCGCCCCGGCCGTCCACGACGTGGTGCTGAACGGCAAGGACCTGGACGTGGCCGCCGTGTTCCGCGACGCGCGGATCGCCCTGCCGCATCTGCGCGAGGGCGCCAACGAGCTGAAGGTCGTCGCCGACTGCTCGTACACCAACACCGGTGAGGGCCTGCACCGGTTCGTCGACCCGGTCGACGAGCAGGCCTATCTGTACACGCAGTTCGAGGTCCCGGACGCCCGCCGCGTCTTCGCCTCGTTCGAGCAGCCGGACCTGAAGGCGACCTTCCGGTTCACCGTGAAGGCCCCCGCCGGCTGGACGGTCATCTCGAACTCGCCGACCCCGGAGCCCAAGGACGACGTCTGGGCGTTCGAGCCGACGCCGCGCATCTCCACGTACATCACGGCCCTCATCGTCGGCCCGTACCACGCGGTGCACAGCACGTACGAGAAGGACGGCCAGTCCGTCCCGCTCGGCATCTACTGCCGCCCGTCGCTGGCGGAGTACCTGGACGCGGACGAGATCTTCGCCGTCACCCGGCAGGGCTTCGAGTGGTTCCAGGAGAAGTTCGACTACGCGTACCCGTTCGCCAAGTACGACCAGCTCTTCGTGCCGGAGTTCAACGCGGGCGCGATGGAGAACGCGGGCGCGGTCACCATCCGCGACCAGTACGTCTTCCGCTCCAAGGTGACGGACGCGGCGTACGAGGTGCGCGCCGAGACCATCCTGCACGAGCTGGCCCACATGTGGTTCGGCGACCTCGTGACGATGGAGTGGTGGAACGACCTCTGGCTGAACGAGTCGTTCGCCACCTACACCTCGATCGCCTGCCAGGCGGACGCGGCGGGCTCGAAGTGGCCGCACTCCTGGACCACGTTCGCCAACTCCATGAAGACCTGGGCGTACCGGCAGGACCAGCTGCCCTCCACGCACCCGATCATGGCGGACATCAGCGACCTGGACGACGTCCTCGTCAACTTCGACGGGATCACGTACGCCAAGGGCGCCTCCGTGCTGAAGCAGCTCGTGGCGTACGTCGGCAAGGACGCGTTCTTCCAGGGCGTGCAGGCGTACTTCAAGGCGCACGCCTTCGGCAACACCCGCCTCTCCGACCTGCTGGGCGCGCTGGAGAAGACCTCGGGACGCGATCTGAAGACCTGGTCGAAGGCGTGGCTGGAGACGGCGGGCATCAACATCCTCCGCCCGGAGATCGAGACCGACGCGAACGGCCTCGTCACCTCCTTCACCGTGCTCCAGGAGGCCCCCGCGCTGCCCGCCGGCGCGAAGGGCGAGCCGACGCTGCGCCCGCACCGCATCGCCATTGGCTGCTACTCCATCGACGCTGCCACGGACGGCAAGCTGGTCCGCACCGACCGGATCGAGCTGGACGTCGACGGCGAGCGCACCGAGGTGCCCGCCCTGGTGGGCAAGGCCCGTCCGGCGGTCGTCCTGCTCAACGACGACGACCTGTCGTACGCCAAGGTCCGCCTCGACGCCGAGTCGCTGCGGGTCGTCACCGAGCACCTGGGCGACTTCACCGAGTCGCTGCCGCGCGCCCTGAGCTGGGCCTCGGCCTGGGACATGACGCGCGACGGCGAGCTGGCGACCCGCGACTACCTCTCGCTGGTGCTCTCGGGCATCGGCAAGGAGTCGGACATCGGCGTCGTCCAGTCGCTGCACCGCCAGGTGAAGCTGGCGCTGGACCTGTACGCCGCGCCGGAGACCCGCGAGGGCGCGCTCAACCAGTGGACCGAGGCGACGCTGGCACACCTCCAGGCCGCGGAGCCGGGCAGCGACCACCAGCTGGCCTGGGCCCGCGCCTTCGCGGCCACGGCCCGCAACCCGCAGCAGCTGGATCTGCTCCAGTCGCTGCTGGACGGCACGGAGGCGATCGAGGGCCTGACCGTCGACACCGAGCTGCGGTGGGCGTTCGTGCAGCGGCTGGCGGCGGCCGGTCTGCTGGACGAGGAGGAGATCGCCGCCGAGTACGAGCGCGACAGGACGGCGGCGGGCGAGCGCCACGCGGCCTCCGCGCGGGCGGCCCAGCCGTCCGAGGAGGCCAAGGCCCGGGCCTGGGCCTCGGTCGTGGACTCCGGCGAGCTGCCGAACTCGCTCCAGGAAGCGGTCATCAGCGGCTTCGTCCAGACGGACCAGCGTGAGCTGCTGGCCCCGTACACGGAGAAGTACTTCGCCTCGGTGAAGGGCGTATCCGACTCGCGCAGCCACGAGATGGCCCAGCAGATCATCGTGGGCCTCTACCCGGCCCTCCAGGTCTCGCAGGAGACCCTGGACGCCACGGACGCCTGGCTGGCCTCGGCCGAGCCGAGCGCGGCCCTGCGCCGGCTGATGTCGGAGTCGCGGTCCGGTGTGGAGCGCGCCCTGAAGGCCCAGGCGGCGGACGCTGCGGCGGCCACGGCCTGACACGCGGTACCCGGAGGGGCGTCTTCTTCGCTGCGGCGGAGGGGGCGCCCCTTCGGCGTACGCCCGCGCGCGGTGGGGTCTCCCGTGGCCTACGGTCCGAAGGGTCGTCGCATGATGCTTCGGTCGCAGGCCACGGGAGGGTTCGGATGCCCGGCTTCGCCGCCGTGCCGGTCGCGCTGGCCCTGTGCGCGGGGCTGCTGGCGGGCCCCGCCGCGCCGGTGACCGACCGCCCGGACTGCCGGGCCGGTCCGGCGGGCTGCTACGGCCTCTACACGTACGGGTACAGCCTGGGGCTGCATCCGTTCACCGGCCCGGACGCCGTACGGAGGCAGCTGACCGACCACTTCTGGCTGTTCCCGGTCAGCGGTGGCTGTGCGGGGCGGATCCGGGCGGGGGCGCGCTGCGAGCTGCTGGGCGGCAATCCGGTCGAGGTGGAGTACATCGGGCACGACTTCTTCCAGATCAACACGCTGCCGGGGCACCAGCTGGGCCGGGGCATGCACATCCGCTTCGCGTTCTCGCGGACCCTCGGCTTCCACACGATGACGGTCCGGGCCTGGCAGGACCGGCCCACCGACTGCACAGGCGAGGTCTTCTGCAACGGGGTGAACCGGGTGTTCGCGTGGGGGACCTGGCGGGTGCTGGCGAAGACGCTGCGCTGGAGCGCGTACGCCGCCTGAGCCGCCGGTTCCGCTGGAAACCGCCCGGCGGACGGGCTCTGGAGCGCAGCCGTCCGCCGGGCGGAGCATGGGGTGCCGAGGTGGCGCGGTGGCGCGGTGGCGCGGTGGCGTGGTTACGGCGTTACGCGCCCGACTCCTCGTAGCGGCGGGTCAGTTCGGCGGTGCCGGACTCCGTGAGGGTGCCGTGCAGCCGCATCCGGGCCACGCCGCCGTCGGGGAAGGCGTCCAGGCGGACGTGGGTGACGACGGCCTGGGCGCGCAGCACGAAGCGGTGCGGGGTGTCGGGCTGGAGGCGGGTGCGCGGGATGATCTCGAACCACTCGCCGGTGTCGCCGTTGCGGCCCTGGAGGGCGATCCAGCCGGCGGAGTTGCCCTTGAGGTAGGCGGTGTCGATCTCGATCGCGCGGACCGCGCCCTGGGCGGGAAGGCGGAAGCGGACCCAGTCGTTGGTGTCGCGGACCCGGCGGCGGCGGTTCTCCCAGCCGTCGTCCATCTTGCGGGAGGTGCCCGGCAGGATGATCTGGGTGGGCGAGGAGTAGAAGCGGTCGGAGGCGTCCTCGTACGTACCGCCGTTGAGGACCGAGATCAGGTCGATCGTGCCGAGCGCGGCGAGCCAGGCCGGGTCGGGGACGACCTCGCCGTGCACGCGGAGGCGGGCGATGCCGCCGTCGGGGTGCTGGCAGAGGCGCAGGTGGGTGTAGCGGCGGCCGCCGGTGATCTCGAAGGCGTTGGCGGCGTGGCCGCGCACGGGGGTGGGCGGAAGGATCTCCTCCCACTTCACGTCGTCGGCGAGCAGGTCCTCGGGGCTCGGAGCGCCTTCGACGGCGGTGGCCTGCACCGATACGCGCTGCGGGTAGTTGCCGCGGAAGTGGGCGGTGTCCACGACCAGACCGCGGACGATGCCGGGCGCGCCGAGGCGGACGATGGCCCAGTCGTGGTCCTCGGGGGCCGGGAAGGGGTGGCCGGCGTCCGCGCCGCGGCGGCGGCGGGTCTCCCAGCCGTCCATGATCTTGCCCTTGTGCCCGAAGTGCTCGGGGTCGAAGACGGCGCGCTCACGGATCAGCAGGTTCTCGCGCTCGGCGAAGAACTCGTCGTTGGCGGCGATCACGCCCGCGCCGAGGCGGCGGTCGGCGAGGTCGACCAGCTCGGTGAAGGGGAGGTCTCCGGCTTCGCGGTAGTCGGCGTACGGGTCGCCGCCGCCGTAGGGCGCGGCGTCATTGGCGTGGGGGTCGGTGTCGGTGTCCTGGAATGTGGTCTCGCTCGCGTCGAAGGTCATGGCTCCCACCTTCGCGCCACCGGACCCATCAGGTCCATCGAAAGTTTTCGCAGATACCGTTCAGCTCAGCTGAACGATCGGGCGGTTTCGGTGAGGGCCGCGAGCACCCGTGCCACCGCCGGCCCGCTCTCCGCCCCGTGCCGGACCGCCGCCACCACATGGCGGCGCGGCCGGTCCGCCTCCAGCACCCGCATCACCACGCCCTCGCGGCGCTCCCGGGCGGCCATCCGGGGCACCAGCGCGACGCCCATGCCCGCCTCGACCAGGGCGAGGATCGCGGTCCAGCCGGCGGCGCTGTGGGCCTGCTCGGGAACGAAGCCGGCCGCCTCGCAGGCGGCGGTGGTGATCTCGGACCAGGGCCCGGAGCCGCCGAAGATCCAGCGCTCGGCGGCCAGGTCCGCGAGGCGCAGTCCGGGCGCTTCGGCCAGCGGGTGGTCGGCGGGGAGCGCCACGTCGAGCGGGTCGGCGAGCAGCGGGAAGAGGCTGAAGCGGGGGTCGCGGGCGGTGGGCGCGTGGGCGGCCAGCGACAGGGCCAGGTCCACCTCGCCCGCGGTGAGCAGTTCGTACGCCTGGGCGGCCTCGGCCTCCCGTACGCGCACGTCGGGCCCCGGGCGGTCCTCGGCGCGCAGCAGCCGGACTGCGGGGACGACGAGGGCGGGCACGGCGGTGGAGAACGCGGCGACCCTGACCTCTCCGGCCTCGCCGCGCAGATAGCCGGTCAGTTCGGCCTCGGCCCGCTCCAGCTGGGCGAAGACCGCCTCGGCGTGGCGCAGGACGAGGTGGGCGGCGTCGGTGAGGCGGACCCGGCGGCCCTGGGCCTCCAGGAGGTCCACGCCGAGCTGCTTGGCCAGGTTGGTGAGCTGCTGGGAGACCGCGGAGGGGGTCATCAGGAGCGCCTCGGCGGTGGCGGTGACCGTGCCCCGGTCGCGCAGGGTGCGCAGGATGCGGAGTTTCTTGACGTCCCACTCGGTCATGGGCGCAACCTACCGGCCCGGCGCGGGCCCCGCGCACGTCCGGGCCCGGACATACGGATGCGCCGCACGGTAGCTCGTACCGGCGGCGCACCCGTCACGCATGTCGTACGGGGGTGGGTCAGACCTGCTTCTTGGACTTGTCCAGGACCATGACCAGGCCCGTGATCACCACGAACAGGGCGATGGGCGCGACCACGTAGAGACCGATGGTCTCGATCGCGCTCAGGCGCGGAGCCGGGTCGTCACCGTCGTCGGGCGTGAGCGCGAGCGCCGGGGCCGACATGAGCAGCATCATCAGCGTCGTCCCGGCCGCAACGACGCCGGCGCGCATAGCGTTCTTCTTGTCCACGGTGCCAACGTAGCGAACGCCTACGGGCGGCGCTCGCCCGGGGGTGCCGTATGAGGCTTTCGGGGCCTGAGGACCTCCATCAGCGCGTGCAGCCGGGGCGAGGCGGTGATCTCCTCCAGGGTGACCGGATGGCCCTCCGGGTCGGCGATCGGGAGGCGCCAGTTGGGGTACTGGTCCCAGGTGCCGGGGAGATTCTGCGGGCGGCGGTCACCGACGGTGTCGGGGAGCCAGACGCCGGTCATCCGGGCGGGGGTGCGGAGCAGGAAGCGGTGGACGGCCCGGACGGCGGCCTCCTCGTCGCCGTCGCCCTCGGGGAGCATCCGCAGCCGGGCGAGGAGGGCCAGCCACTCGGCGGTGTCGGTGGCGTCCTCGGTCAGCTCCTCCTCCAGGGAGCGGGTGAGCAGGCCGAGGCGGTGGCGCAGCGTCACATGATCGCCGGTCAGCCGGGCGGCGGTGGAGGGCAGATCATGGGTGGTGGCGGTGGCCAGGCAGTCCCGTCGCCACTTCTCCGGGGCGAGCGGGCGACCGCCGCCCGCCCAGTCGCGCTCGAACCAGAGCACCGAGGTGCCGAGCACACCGCGCCGGGCCAGCGCCTCGCGGACGCCGGGCTCGACGGTGCCGAGGTCCTCGCCGACGACGACGGCCCCGGCCCGGTGGGCCTCCAGGGCGAGGACGGCGAGCATCGCCTCGGCGTCGTAGGTGACATACGTGCCGTCGGTGGGCGGGCGGCCCTCGGGCACCCACCAGAGCCGGAACAGGCCCATGACGTGGTCGATGCGCAGGGCTCCGGCCCGGGCCAGCAGCCCGCGGAGCAGGCCGCGGTAGGCGGCGTAACCGGTGGCTGCGAGGACGTCGGGGCGCCAGGGCGGCAGGCCCCAGTCCTGGCCGCGCGCGTTGAAGGCGTCCGGCGGCGCGCCGACGGACATGCTGGGGGCGAAGGCGTCCTGCTGGGCCCAGGTGTCGGCGCCGCCCGGATGCACGCCGACGGCGAGGTCGTGGACGATCCCGATGCTCATCCCGGCGTCCTCGGCGGACCGCTGGGCGGCGGCGAGCTGGGTGGCGGTCAGCCAGGCGAGGCGGCAGTGGAAGTCGACCCGGTCCAGCAGCTCGGCCCGGGCGCGGGCGGTTCCCGGGGAGCGGGGGTCGCGCAGGGCCTCGGGCCAGGCGTGCCAGTCGGGGCCGTGTACCTCGGCGAGCGCGCACCACAGGGCGTGGTCCTCCAGCGCCTGGCCCTGCTCGGCCAGGAAGTCGCAGTAGGCGGCGCGGCGGCCGGGCGTGAGGGGCACCTCGACGACCAGCTCCAGGGCCTGGCGCTTCAGCTCCCAGACGGCGTCCCGGTCGATCAGCGCGCCCTTGTTCAGCACGGCCTCGCTGAGGGCCGCGGCGTCCTGCCGGAGGTCGTCCAGGGTGGCCCGGTCGCGGACGTGTCCGTACTCGGGGATCGACTCGACGTGCAGATGGACCGGGTCGGGGAAGCGGCGCGAGGAGGGGCGGTACGGGGACGGGTCGGTGGGCCTGCCCGGAACGGCCGCGTGCAAGGGGTTGACCTGGACGAACCCGGAGCCGAGGGTGCGCCCGGCCCAGCCGGCGAGGTCGGCCAGGTCGCCGAGGTCGCCCATGCCCCAGGAGCGGGCGGAGAGCAGGGAGTAGAGCTGGACCAGGAAGCCGTGCGACCGCTCGGGCGGCTGCGGGACGCGGGCCGGGGCGGCGATGAGGACGGCCGTGGCCCGGCGGTGGTCCGGTGTACGGACGTGGATGCGGTGGACACCGTGCGGCGGCGGGATCCACCAGGCGGGCGCGGAGGCGGTGGCGGTGTCCGGGGCCGCGAGGGGCGACGTGGCGGAAGCGGCGGGTGTGGCATCCGGGGCCGCGAGGGGCGACGCGGCGGGCGCGGCGGAAGCGGAAGTGCCGCTTCCCGGGGCCGTCACGGGCGGCCGCGTCACCGGGGCGGCAGGGGCCGCCGCCC
>MUNB01000709.1 GCA_002154345.1 Streptomyces griseus | reverse complement strand
GTGCGAGGGCGGGGGCGGTGCGGCGGGTGAGGTCGGTCATCCCTTCACCGCGCCCGCGCTGAAGCCCGTGACGAGCCACTTCTGGATGAACGCGAAGACGATCACGACGGGTACGGCGGCGATGACGCCGCCCGCCGCGAGCGCGCCGAGGTCGACGCTGTCCGCCCCGATCAGGGTGTTGAGGCCGACCGGGATCGTCTGCTTGTCCTGTTCGCTGAGGAACATCAGCGCGAACAGGAAGTGGTTCCAGCTGTGGACGAAGGCGAAGGAGCCGACGGCGATCAGTCCGGGGCGCAGCAGCGGCAGGACGACCGCGCGGAAGGCGGTGAAGCGCGAACACCCGTCGACCCAGGCGGCCTCCTCCAGGGAGACCGGGACGTTCTTGATGAACCCGCTGATCAGGATGATCGACAGCGGGAGCTGGAAGACGGTCTCCGCGATGACGACGCTCCACAGGGAGTTGATCATCTGGAGGTTCCGGAAGATCTCGAAGAGCGGTACGAGCATCAGGGCGCCGGGGATGAACTGCGAGCAGAGCAGCGCCAGCATGAACGCGCCCTTGATCCTGAAGTCGAACCGGGCCAGGGCGTACCCGCCGGCCAGGGCGACCAGGGTGGTGGCGATCAGGGTGGCGACGCCGACGATCATGCTGTTCTGGAAGAAGACGGCGAAGCTGCGCTCGTTCCAGACCTTGGAGAAGTGCTCGCCGGTCATCGGCCAGGGCACCAGCGCGGTGGAGCCGGCGGGCCGGAGGGCGAACAGCAGCATCCAGTAGAACGGGATGAGCGTGAACAGCAGGTAGAGGCCGAGCGGCAGGTAGATCTGCCAGCGCGGTACGTCGTCGAAGGCGCGCTCGCGTCCGGTGCGGCGGCGCGAG
>MUNB01000708.1 GCA_002154345.1 Streptomyces griseus | reverse complement strand
GGATCTCGTCCGCGACGAACACGATGCCGTTGTCCTTGGCGAACTGCGCGATCGCCGGGAGGAAGCCCTTGGCGGGCTCGATGAAGCCGCCCTCGCCGAGCACCGGCTCGATGATGATCGCGGCGACGTTGTCCGCGCCGATCTGCTTGGTGATCGCGTCGATGGCCTGCGCGGACGCCTCGGCCCCGGCGTTCTCGGCACCGGTCGGCCAGCGGTAGCCGTAGGCGACCGGGACCCGGTAGACCTCGGGCGCGAACGGGCCGAAGCCCTGCTTGTACGGCATGTTCTTCGCCGTCATGCCCATGGTGAGGTTGGTGCGGCCGTGGTAGCCGTGGTCGAAGACGACGACGGCGGTGCGCTTGGTGTAGGCGCGGGCGATCTTCACCGCGTTCTCGACGGCCTCGGCGCCCGAGTTGAACAGCGCGGACTTCTTCGCGTGGTCACCCGGCGTCAGCTCGGCGAGCTGCTCGCAGACCTCGACGTACCCCTCGTACGGCGTGACCATGAAACAGGTGTGGGTGAAGTCCGCGAGCTGCGCGGAGGCCCGGCGCACGACGGCCTCGGCGGACGCGCCGACGGAGGTCACGGCGATCCCGGACCCGAAGTCGATCAGCCGGTTGCCGTCCACGTCCTCGATGATCCCGCCGCCCGCACGGGCGGTGAACACCGGCAGGGTGGAGCCCACACCTGCGGCGACGGCCGCGACCCGGCGAGCCTGCAGCTCGACCGACTTGGGGCCGGGGATGGCAGTGACGACGCGGCGCTCCTGCGGGATTGCGGTCATGAGGGGCTCCTGGGGGATGTTTCGGACGCTCTTGTCCTCGCAGGCTAGGGGTGGGGGAGGGGTGGCGGGCATGCTCCGATCGGGAGTGGTGGGGGTGTGTCC
>MUNB01000707.1:127-511 GCA_002154345.1 Streptomyces griseus | reverse complement strand
CCTCGTGGATCGCGGGCGCGTAGTCGTTCCGCAGCAGAAGTCCGATCACCCGCTGCCAGTCCAGCACGAGGCCGCTGACCAGGCAGACGGCGAAGGTGTCGAGCCAGGTCCGGGCGGAGGGGGCCGCTGCTCCCGGGTGGCCGATGGCAGCGCCGAAGGACATGTCCTCGGTGCTGAGCTGCTCGCCGATCAGCGGGAAGGGGATCTCCTGGTCGCCGTCGGGGAAGCAGCCGACGCTCAACTCCCCCAGGCGGCATTCGGCCGCCGTGCGCAGCGCGGCGCGTGCGACCTCGTCGAGCACGGCTCCGCGCCCGGTGCGGGCGGCGACGTGGTCGAGCAGTTCGGCGGCGGCCTCGGCCATGCGCCGCGGGGCCGGATCGTCGT
>MUNB01000707.1:0-122 GCA_002154345.1 Streptomyces griseus | reverse complement strand
GAAGCGGCACGCTATCAGCGGTCTCGGACATCACCCGGGCCCCACGGGTACGGCCCGGTGCGGAAGCGGCGGTGGCCGCTCCCGCACCGGGCCGCGATCACGCCGCTTCGGTGGGCAGCTCC
>MUNB01000706.1 GCA_002154345.1 Streptomyces griseus | reverse complement strand
CTCCCCCGCGCCCTCGGGCCCGCCCGGCAGCAGCCAGTCGTCCTCGGGGGCGTCCTTCGGGAGAGCGGGGAGGGGGTAGTCGCGGACCGCCTGGAGCAGTTCGGCCACCGGGGCCGGGCAGGTCACCGTCTGGCCCGTGGGGAGGATGTCGCCCGTGGAGAGCGTGTTGCGCAGGCGCAGTTCGGCCGGGTCGATGCCCAGCTTGGCGGCCAGCTTGTCCATCTGGCCCTCGTACGCCGCGCAGACCTGCATCGCGCCCTCGCCGCGCACATGGCCCGACGGCGGGTTGTTCGTCCGGACCGCCCAGCCCTCGATGAAGGCGTGCGGGACGACGTACGGGCCGCAGGCGAAGGCCACGGCCGCCGCCAGGGACTCCGACGAGGCGTCGGCGTACGCGCCCGCGTCCAGCAGGATCTGGGCCTCCACCTTGACCAGCCGGCCCTCCGCGTCCGCGTGGTGGCGGTAGCGCAGGAGGGTGGGGTGGCGGTGGGTGTGGCCGAGGAAGGACTCCTCGCGGCTCGCGGCCAGCTTCACCGGGCAGCCGGTGCGCAGCGCCAGCAGGCCCAGCGGGATCTGGAATCCCGGGTCCTCGCGGTCGCCGGTCGCGCCGGGCACCCCGGTCACGACGACCTTGACCCGGTCCGGCTCCAGGCCGAAGCAGGCGGCGATGAGGTCGCGGTCGGTGTGCGGGTCGGTGGAGGCGGTGTAGATCTCGACGCCGCCGTCGGGCCTCGGCACGGCGAGGCCGGCCTCCGCGCCGATCGGGGCCGGGTCCTGACGGCCGATGCGGTAGAGGCCCTCGACGACGACCTCGCCCGTCGCCTCCGCGTCGCCGTAGCGCAGCGGGATGTGGCGGATCAGGTTGCCGTCGGGGTGCAGGGGCTCGGCCGCGAACGCCTTCTCCGGGTCCGTGACCGGCTCCAGCACCTCGTACCGTACGGCGATGGCGGCGGCGGCCAGCCGTGCGGTGTCCGGGTGGTCCGCGGCGACCGCGGCGATCGGCTCGCCGTGGTGGCGGACCAGGTCGGAGGCGAACACCGGGCGGTCCACCACATGGCGGCCGTAGTTGCTGTCCCCCGGCACGTCCTCGTGCGTGACGACCGCCCGCACCCCGGGCATCTCCTCGGCCGCCGAGGTGTCGATGGACACGATCCGCGCGTGCGGGTGCGGGGAGCGCAGCACGGCCGCCCACAGCAGGCCCTCGGCCCAGAGGTCGGCGGCGTACGGGAAGGTGCCCTCGGTCTTCGCACGGGCGTCGGCGGCGGGGAGCGACGCCCCGAGGCCCATCCGGGGCTGCTCCTGGCCCTGGTCCGGGCCGCCGCCGGGTCCGCCGCTCAGCGCGTCGATCCTGGGCAGGCCGGTGCTGGTCGCGTTGGCCGCGGTGGCCGCGTCGCCGCTCACGCCGCCTCCTTGTCGTTCGCCTGGTGGTGCTGCTGTACGGCGGGGCCGCGGGCGTGCCTCACAGCGCCTCTCCCTCGTGCGGGTGGGGCACCTGCTGCACGCCGCCGGCGCCCGGCTCGGCCTGGTGCGGGATGCGCGCCTCGTCCTGGACCGCCGTGGCCGCCTCGGCGTTCGCCTCGCGGGTCGCGACGACGTCCGCGACCGCGTCGAGCACGCCCCGGTAGCCGGAACAGCGGCAGAGGTTGCCGCAGAGGGCCTGGCGGGTCTCCAGCTCGCTGGGGGCGTGGTTGCCCTCCAGCAGGTCGTGGACGGTCATCGCCATGCCGGGGATGCAGAAGCCGCACTGGACGGCTCCGCAGGCCGACAGGGCGCGCTGGACGTCGGACGGTTCGCCGTCGACGGCGAGGCCCTCGACCGTACGCACCTCGCTGCCCGCCGCTGTGGCCGCGGGGACCAGGCAGGAGGCGACCAGCCGGCCGTCGACCTGGACGTTGCAGGCGCCGCACTCGCCCTGCGAGCAGCCGTCCTTGGCTCCGGCCAGGCCGAGGCGCTCGCGGAGCACGTAGAGCAGGGACTCTCCGATCCAGGCGTCGCTGACCGGGCGGTCCACGCCGTTCACATGGAGCAGGTAGGACGCGGAGGGGTGCTCGCTCGGGGCGTCGAGCAGGGCGGGGG
>MUNB01000705.1 GCA_002154345.1 Streptomyces griseus | reverse complement strand
CCCCGTCACCCCGCGCCGCACCGGCCACCGCCAGCCGCTCCCGGGCCGCGCCGAACGCCTCGGACGCCGTGGCGTACTCACGCCCCTCCCGCCGCAGCAGCTCCAACGCCCCCACCGACTCCAGCGCCCGCCGCTGATCCGGCCGGATCCCGGAGGCCAGCACCACGATGCCCCGCCCGTTCAGCCGGTGCACGGTGTCCTTCAGCGCCAGCGCACCGGTGGCGTCCACCGTGGTCACCCGGCACATGCGCAGGATCACCACCCGTACGCCGGAGATCTCACCCAGCTCCAGCAGCGAACGGTGCGCCCCGGCGAAGAACAACGGCCCCTCGACCCGGTACGCCACCACCTGCCCGGCCGTCCCGGCAAGCTCGCCGCCGCCGTCCGCGTCGCCGCCCTTGTACGGTCCCGCGCCCGGCAGCTCCGGCACCTCGCCGCCGTACGTCTGTGCGCCCGGCAGCTCCGGCACACCGTCGTCGTACGGATGCACCCGGTCCACCCGCGCCTCCGCCGCGACCGCACGCAGGGCCAGCAGTCCGGCCACCGCCAGCCCGATCACGACCGCCAGCACCAGATCCAGCACCAGGGTCGCCACCGCCGTCAGCACCAGCACCACCGCGTCCGACCGCGTCGCCCGCGCCATCGCCCGCAACGCCCCCACCTCGACCATCCGCACCGCCGTGGCCAGCAGCACCCCGGCCAGCGCGGCGAGCGGGATCCGCGACACCAGCGGAGCCGCCGCGAACACGATCACCGCCAGCACCGCGGCGTGCGTCAGCGCCGCCAGCCGCGAACCCGCGCCCGTACGGACATTGACCGCCGTCCGCGCGATCGCCGCCGTCGCGGGCACCCCGCCGAACAACGGCGCGGCCAGATTCGCGATGCCCTGCCCGAACAGCTCCCGGTCCGGATCATGCTTCTGGCCCGTCGTCATCCCGTCCGCCACCGTCGCCGACAACAGCGACTCCAGCGCCGCCAGCGCCGCCACCGCGACCGCCGGAGCCACCAGCGAGCCCACCGCCGACACATCCAGGAACCCGAGCGAAGGCGCCGGCAGACCCGCGGGCAGCGCACCGATCGGCGTCGCCCCGTCCAGATCGAACAGCTGCACGGCCAGCGTCGCCGCGACCACCGCCACCACCGAGAACGGCACCCCCGGGCGCAGCCGCGCCCCCGCCAGCATCAGCCC
>MUNB01000704.1 GCA_002154345.1 Streptomyces griseus | reverse complement strand
CCGAGCCGTGTAGGAATCGACGACCAGGGAGTTCACCGGGGTCGCGGGCAAGGGCGGGATCCCACCGGACTCGGGCACGTCGTGCGGCCTGGTCGGGGTGGGCGGCGCCGGGGGCTCCGGCTGGTGCAGACGGCGGGCCAGCTCGGCGGTGTCCTCGGGGCCGAGGCCCAGTTCGGGCAACGGGAGCGGTGCGTTCGACAGTGACCAGGCGATCTCGGCGGAGCGCGCATAGGAAAGACCCAGGGCATCGGACCGCGAGACCAAGGTGTCCGGGGGCAGTTCGGGCGGTGGGGGCGGCAGCAGGACGTCGAGAGTCGTCGCCGGGGTCGCACCGGCCCGCAGTTCGGCGGCGGCTTCGAGGAATGCCCTGTACTGCCCCGGTGTGGGTCCGGTGGCCGGGTCGACGTTCGTGAGGTTGGTGGCGGTGTGCCAGTCGGTGACCATCCGGTCCAGCAGGTCCGGGGTCATACGACCGTCGCCGTAGCGGGCGGCGGTGCCCGGGGCACGCCAACGCACACCGTCGACGTAGGCGAGAGCTGCCAGTGCCTGCCGGTTCTCCGGCTGCTGTTCGGCGTCCGGACCGAGGACCTCGCGCAGAGTGCGGACCTGTTGGAGGGTACGGGCGCGGGCGAAGGCATCAGCAGGGCCGGGGCCCGCGTGCAGCCCCGCCTCGCGTGCCAGCGCGTCCAGATCGGCCCCGGCGGGTTCCGGGGTGAACAGCCGCCACCGGCCCGGTCCGTCCGCCCCATCGGTGAGCACCGGCCAGACGTTGCCGTCCTCGTCCTGGGCGGTGCCGACCTCCGAGGTGGGGGCGTAGACGGAGCGGCCTGTCCGGTTCGCCACATGCTGAGCCACCGCCAGGCCCGCGATGTTCGGCCGGCGGCCGGTCTCGCAGGAGAACAGCAGCAGCGGCCGGTCCTGCGAACCGTCCGTCGCCCAGGACTTGAGGACCTCGCCGAGCTGGATCCCGCTGACCTTGACCGTGGGCCGGGTGGCGTCGTCGGTGCCGAGGGTAACGGTCCGAGAGCTGCCGTGCCCGGCGAAGGCGTCGGCGCCCCGTTCGGTTCCGGAAGCGGGCAGCGGCGTGGGCGGGCCGGTGAAGATCCTGCCGGGGGTGGCCGACGTCACGGTGTCCGTGCCCGGGAGCGGGGGTGTGGTCCGTACGCCACGGAAGGTGTCCTGGCCCAGCAGGGCACGACGACCCGCGCTGCGCTCCGTACCGTCCTCGGCCGGGCTCTGAGAGACCGTCAGTGTCTGTACGGCTTGGCCGGGGCGGGGACGCACCGCCGCTTCAGGAACCCAGCGGCGCACCTGTGCGAGAGGGACCGTCGCGCCGTCCAGCGTGGTGATGGACGGTTCGCCACCGGACCGTCCGTCACCGGTGGCGCCGTCCGCGGGCCGTGTGACGACCCGGCCGGCCGGTGACGGGGGCGCGGGCGGCGGCGTGGCCGCCGGCGTGTCGTCCGGGGCGGTCTCCACGGGGGGCGGGGTGGCCGATCCCCTGCCAGGTCCGCGTCCGCCGCCGGTCCCGGAGGTGTTCCCTCCGGTGCCCCGCCCTCCGCCGTCGCCCGGGTCCGACTCCAGGAGCACGGAGGAGGCCGTTCCGGTCCATGGGCGGGATGAGGCGGCGAGCTTCCCGGGGCCCGACGAGACGGTGGGAACGACCCCGTCGGCGCGTGCGGCCCCGGGCTTCTCCCGGTCACGTCCGACGGTCGAAGCGGGCTTCTCCGGACCGCTTGTCGTCGTGGGCTTCCTCGGGACATCGCCGTCGGAGGACGTCGTGGCGGGTGTCGCGGACGAGGTGGCCGAGGGAGCGGAGGGGGTAGCCGTGCTGCTGGGC
>MUNB01000703.1 GCA_002154345.1 Streptomyces griseus | reverse complement strand
GGACTGCCCCTCAGGAGGGGAGGGGGAGGTGACGCCGGGAGGTGGGTCCCGGCGTCATACGGTCACTTGCAGTTGTTCTGGCACTCGGCGGTGGCCGTGCAGAAGTTCCCGTTGTTCCCCAGGACGTAGCTGGCGCCGTAGCAGCTCAGGGAGGACACGATGGTTCCCCAGCCCTGACCGGCGGCGCTGACGGCGTCGAGGTTCTGGTCGTCGATCTCTTCGAGGATGCCGACGTTGGGGTTCGCCATGAGGCTCACACCTTTCACGCGTGGAAGCGGCGCGCGGCTGTGGGGCCGGGCCGTTCCGAATGGATCTTGACCCCTTGAACGCTAGGGATCGGATCCGCCTCGCACCCCCGCCCGGGGACGGGTTCCGCCCCCGTCCTGGGGGGTGTTGTTCCCCGCCCGGAACCTCGCCGGGAGTTCGGGTGACGCNNCGGTGGAGGCGCGGGTCTCCAGGGACCAGGCGTGGCGGCGGACGGTGTCGGGGGCGGCCCGGTCCGCGAGGATGTCGCAGAGCAGCTCGGCGCAGGCGCGGCCGTACGCGGCGGGGCGGAGGTCGACGGCGGTGACGGGCGGTTCGGCGTTGCGCGTGGCGGGCCCGTCGACGCAGGCGGCGACGAGCAGGCCGCTCCCGCTCTTCCCGCTGCCGCCGGCCTTCTCGCTGTCGCCGACCTCCCGGCCGAGGGCGGCCGCCGCGCGCAGGACGCCCGGGGCGGACCCGTCGGGGGCGCAGATCACGGCGTCGACGGCAGGGTCGGCGGTGAGCAGCGCCCGGGTGGTCTCCTCGGCCTCCGCCGGGGTCGCCGCGAACGGCACGGTGCGCAGCGCCACCTCCACCCCGTGGGCCAGCCCCCAGGACCGGGCCGTCGCGCGCAGGGCGGTCGCCCAGGCGGAGGAGCCGGACGGGGCGAGAACGGCGGGGCGGCGGGCGCCGCGCTCGGCGACATGGTCGAGGAGGGCGGTCAGCGAGGCGGCGTTGTCGCAGACCACGGCGCCGCTGGGGGCGGCGGCCGGGCCGAGGTAGCGCTCGCCGGTCACCACCGGGACGCCCGCGTCGAGCAGCCCCGGCACCGCGCTGTCGCCCGCCTCGGGGTCGATCACCAGCAGCCCGTCGACGCGCGAGGCGATCCGCCCGCCCGACGCCCCCGAGGGTGCGAGCAGCACCATGTCGAGCCCGTCCTCCTGGGCGCGCTCCACCGCCCCGAAGGCGAGGTTCATGTAGTAGTCCAGCCGGGTCGCGGTGGCCGGCAGATGCAGCCCGACGGCCCCGGTGCTGGCGCGGCGCAGCCGCCGGGCGGCGCTGTTGGGGCGGTAACCCAGCTCCTCCGCCACCGCGCGGACCCGGTCCCGGGTGGCCTCGGCGACCCGTCCCGAGCCCAGGAGCGCGTCCGACACGGTGCTCTTGGAGACCCCGGCGGCACGGGCTACGTCGAGCAGGGTCACGGTGCGGGAGGTCACGGGGGTGAAGTCTAGACGTCGGCGGCCGTACGGCCCGGAGGGTTGCCGGAACGTTCCGGCAC
>MUNB01000702.1 GCA_002154345.1 Streptomyces griseus | reverse complement strand
CGGGCGGGGTCTCGGTGTCCACCGCGAGGGCCTCCCGGCGGGCGAAGAGCGTGGCCAGGCCGCCGAGCAGGCCGATGGCCTCCAGCTTCTGGCCGGGGGTGCCTGGTGCGGGGGCCAGGATCCGGAGCGCGTGGTCGAGGTAGTCGATCGCGTGCGGGCCCAGCACCTCGCCGCGCCGGTCGTTCAGATCGGCCAGCCACGGGTGCCGGACGTGCGCGGCCTTGGACTGGCGGGCCAGGCCGACGAGATCGTCCAGCCAGTCGCCGGAGGGGTCCGCGGAGAGGTCCAGCTCGGCCGCGACCGCGTCCGCCATGAGGTCCAGCAGCTCGTCCCGGCTCCCCACGTAGCGGTAGAGCGAGGCGGGCCCCGTGCCCAGCCGCTGCGCGAGCGCGCGCATCGACACGGCGGTCAGGCCCTCCGCGTCGGCGAGGGCGAGGGCGGCCGTCGTGATCTCGGCACGGCTCCGCTCGGGTGCGGGTCCGCGCGCGCCCCGCGCGGGGCGTGACCAGACGGTCGTCTGCCGGGTCTCGCGGTCGGCCACGGTCCGCACCTTCCCCCTCGGTCGTTCCGGACTGCTGGACTCGCTGTAGTCTAATACCGCGAACGCCGTTCGCAGTATTTTCCGCTCGGCGCCGAAGGAGCCCGTCATGACCTGGACCGAACGCCGCTTCGCCCGCAACGGTGCGGTCGAGCTCGCCCACGACCGGCTCCAGGAGGGCGCGGACGGTGAGCCGCTGCTCCTGGTGATGGGCCTTGCGGTC
>MUNB01000701.1 GCA_002154345.1 Streptomyces griseus | reverse complement strand
CCACCGCCCGGTCCCGGCGCGACAGCCGTCGCCACAGCCCGCGGCGCTCCCATCTCCCCATCGCCACCGCGTCCCGCACCGTCATCGGCAGCACGTCGGACGCCGCGCTCCGCTGGGCCACGTAGGCCACGCGCCGGNNGGCGACGACACCGAGCAGCGTGGACTTGCCGGAGCCATTGGGGCCGACCACCGCCGTCGTGGTGAACGCCGGTACGTGCGCGGTGAATTGCTCCATGACCACCCGGCCCGGATACCCGGCCGCCACCGCGTCGAGCCTTACCTGCCACTGCATGCCCCGAACCTCTCCCTGTCACGATTTTGGAATGATAATCATTTTCATTGTAGTGTCCCGCTCCATGGAATGGTTGATGGGCCCCTTCGAGGTGACCTTTGTCCAACGAGCCCTGTGGGGCGGCCTGCTCGTGTCACTGATCTGCGCCCTGGCCGGGACGTGGGTCGTTCTGCGCGGCATGGCGTTCCTCGGCGACGCGATGTCGCACGGCATGCTTCCCGGCATCGCGCTCGCGTCGCTACTCGGAGGCAATCTGCTCGTCGGCGCCGCCGNNTGCTTCACCTCGGCGGCGCCGTGATCATCGCGCTGGTGGTCTCCGTACTCGGCCACCGCCCCTTCGTCGCCCTGGCGTTCGACGAGCGCAAGGCGCACACGCTGGGGCTCCGGCCGCGGTGGGCGCACGCGGCGCTGCTGGCCCTTCTCACGCTGGCCATCGTCGCCTCGTTCCACGTGGTGGGGACGCTGCTGGTCTTCGGCCTGCTGATCGCACCGCCCGCGACCGTGCTGCCCTGGGCCCGGCGCATCCCGGTGATCATGGCCGGCGCCGCCGTACTGGGCGCGAGCGCCACGTTCATCGGCCTGCTGCTCTCGTGGCACCTGCACACGGCGGCCGGGGCGAGCATCGCGGCGACGGCCGTCGCCCAGTTCCTGCTCTCCACCGCCGCCTCCGGCCTGCGCCGAAGCCGGGTCCGTACCACTCCCCCGGCCACCGCCACCCCCGAC
>MUNB01000700.1 GCA_002154345.1 Streptomyces griseus | reverse complement strand
CCCGTACGCCCCGGCGCGGGCGCCCACACCTCCAGCTCCGGCCCGCCGTCCGCGCCCCGCACCGGAACCACCGCGCCCGCCCGCGCCAGCACCGGCACCCGGGACAGCGGAGCGTCGACCAGGACCTGGCCCGGACCCTCGTACGCCCGCCCGGTCACCGTGTCGTACCACCGCCCCCGGGGCAGCCGCACCGCCCGCCGCCGCGCCCCGGGCTCCAGCACCGGAGCCACCAGCAGCGCGTCGCCCAGCAGGAACGCGTCCTCGCACTCCCGCAGCGCCCGGTCGCCCGGCGCACCCCACCACAGCGGCCGCACATACGGCGCACCGGTCAGCCGCGCCACGTGCGACAGCGTCACGAAGTACGGGCGCAGCCGCTCCCGCTCCACCAGTGCCGCCCGCGCGGCCTCCAACGCCTCCGGCCCGAACTCCCACGGCTCCCGCCGCCCCGCGCCGGTCGCCGAGTGCGTACGGAACAACGGCAGATACGCCCCCAACTGGAACCACCGCACATAGAGCTCCGGCGGCGGGAACCCGTCGAACCCGCCCACATCCGGGCCCGAATACGGCACCCCGCACAGCCCGAGCCCCACCACCAGCGACAACGACGCGCGCAGCCCCGGCCACCCCGTCGACACATCACCGGACCAGGTGCCCCCGTACCTCTGCATCCCCGCCCAGCCCGACCGCGAGAAGAGGAACGGCCGCTCCTCCGGGCGGAACCGGAGCAGCCCTTCATAGCCCGCCCGCGCCATCGCCAGGGCGTACACGTTGTGCGCCTCGCGATGATCACCACCGGCGCCCTCCAGCGCGTGCCGGGCCGAACGCGGCAGCGACGGATCTCCGAACGCCGCGAAGGACACCGGCTCGTTCATGTCGTGCCAGACCCCCGAGAAGCCCTGCGCAAGCCGCTCCTCGTACAGCGATCCCCACCAATCCCGCACAAGCGGATCGGTGAAGTCCGGATAGACGGACGCCCCCGGCCACACCTCCCCGACCACCACC
>MUNB01000070.1 GCA_002154345.1 Streptomyces griseus | reverse complement strand
TCCCGACCGTCCCGACCGTCCGGGACATCGTCGAGCTCGTCGCTCTCCGTCCCCTTCTCCGGCTCCGGCTCCGGCTCCGTCTTCGCGGCGGTTTCGGCTATCGGGGCGTCGGCGCCCCGGTCCTGGACGGACCGTTCGTCGTCGGGCCCGTCCTCGTGGCCGGTCTCGCGCTCGTCCCGGTGCTGGTCCTGGTCAGAAGTGCTCATGGAGCCGGATCGTAGTAGCTGCGCGGACCTCCGGTTCCCGGACCCGGATCTTCCGCTCCCGGACCCGGCCCTTCCGCCCTCGGGCCCGGCCCCGAGGCCGCCCGCCGGGCTATCCCAGCAGGCGGGGCGCCTCGGCTGCCGCGTCCACCGGTGGGCCCGACTCCACCCGGACCGCCAACTCCCGCGCCCAGTCGCGCAGTCCGGCGACCGCGATCCCGTGCGGCCCGGAAGCGGCGAACGGGGCGAGCGCTCCCGCGCCCCGGCGGAGCAGCCGGGCCCCGCCCTCGGTGTTGCCCCGGGCGGAATGGGTCAGCCCCACCGCGATCTGGGCCAGCCCGCGCCAGAGCTCGCGCTCGTCCTCCGGCCCCGATTTCCAGGCGTCCTCGAAGACCTCGTGCGCATGGAACGGCATCCCCGCGTCCAGCAGCCGCTGCGCCTCCCGGACCGTCTCCGCGGGCGTGCGGACGACCCCCTCCGGCTGTCGTTCGACGCCGGGTGTTCCGTACGGGAGGGGGCGTCCCAGTCCGTCGCGGGGGCGCGCGTTGCGCGCCCGGCCCTCGGCATCACGGTCTCTGCGCGTCTCGTTCACTACTCGATTGTGCCCCGCACCTGCAAGGAATCGTGCGAACCCTGTCGGCGAGCACCCGCGCACGACTAGGCTCGACCGTCGAAGAAGACTGCCTCTGTGGGAAGGGTGGGCATGAAGCCGTCCCGTCCGTTGTACGAGCGTGAACCGGAACTCGCCGCCGCTGCCGAGGCGGTGGATGCCCTGTGCGGTGCGCAGGCCGTCGGCGGGCTTCTGGTCTTCAGCGGAGAGGCGGGGATCGGCAAGACCGCGCTGCTCGCCGAGATCCAGGCGATGGCCGCCGACCGCTGCACCGTCTGGTCCGCCCGTGGCGGCGAGACCGTCACCTCCGTACCGTTCCACGTCGTACGGCAGTTGCTGCAGCCCGCGCTCGACCAGTTCCCGCCCGACGAGACCCGGGCGCTGTTCGGCGACTGGTACGACACCACCGCGCCGGCCCTGGGGCTCGCCGAGCCGAGCGGCCCGCAGCCCGACCCGCAAGGTGTGCGCGACGGGCTGGACTTCGTCGTCGGCCGGCTCGCGTCCCGGCTCAGCCACCGGCCGCTGCTGCTCATCGTGGACGACGCGCACTGGGCCGACGGCGAATCCCTCGCCTGGCTGGCCTCGTTCACCGCCCGCCTCGGCGAACTCCCGGTCCTGGTCGTCCAGGCGCACCGACCGCAGGAACTGGCCGAACGCGACGCCAACTACATCGCCGACCGTGAGGCCGAGCGCGGCGCCGGCGGCCAGGGCACGGTGAACCGGGTCGCCCTGCGGGCCCTGACGCCCGACGCGACCGCCGTACTGGTCCGTGCGGGCCTCGGCGACCACGCCGACGACCCGTTCTGCCGCGAGGTGTGGGCCGTCACCGGAGGCAACCCGTACGAGGCGGTCGAACTGGTCGCCAAGGTCCAGGACCGCGAACTGCCGCCCGTGGAGGAATCGGCCGGCGAACTGCGCGAGCTGGGCGCGTCCGCGCGGGGCAGCGGGCTCGTCGCCCGGCTGGAGCGGCTCGGCACGAACGCCAACCGGTTCGCCTGGGCCGCCGCGGTGCTCGGCACCGACATCTCCCAGGAGCTGGCCGCCACGCTCGCCGGAATGAGTTCGGCGGAGGCCGCCGACTGCACGGCCAGGCTGCGCGACGCCCGTATCGTCAGCGGCTTCGACCCGCTGGAGTTCGTCCACCCGCTGATCGCGACCGCCGTCTACCGCTCGATCCCGCCGGCCACCCGCACCGCCATGCACGGGCGCGCCGCCTGGGCGATCACCCGGGCCGGTCTCGGCGCCGCCGCGGCCTCCCGGCACCTGCTGGAGGTCCACCCGGACGACGACCAGGAACTGGTCGCGCAGCTGCGCGAAGCCGCCGGCCAGCACCTCGCCGTCGGCGCGCCCGAGGCGGCCGGCGCTGCCTGGAGCGGGCCCTGGAGGAGCCGCCCCGTCCCAAGGACAGGGCTGCCCTCCTCTACGAACTGGGCTGTGCGACGCTGCTCAGCTCCCCGCCCACCACGGTCCAGCACCTGCGCGCCGCCCTCGACATGCCGGGGCTCGACGACGGGCTGCGGGTCGACGCCACCTTCCGGCTCGCCGCCGCGCTCGCCCACAACAACCAGCTCAAGGACGCGGCGCTGTCGCTGGCCGCCGAGGCGGCGCGTACCGCGCCCGGACCCGGGCTGATGCGGTTGCAGGCGGCGCACTTCATGTGGGAGGGCATGCAGGCCGCCGAGGACGACGGACCGGCCCGCTCCCGGCGGCTCACCCGCAACGCCGACCACCTCAAGGGCCGCGACAACGCGGAGCGGGCGCTGCTCACGCTGCGGGCCTTCGACGCCATGCTGCGCGGTGAGAACGCCCAGCTGATCGTCGACCTCTGCGAACGCGCCCTGGTCGACGGCAGCCCCGCCCGGGGCCTCGGCTGGACCGACTCCGAGTGGGGCTTCGAACTGCCCACCATGGTCGGCATCACCTACACCTTCGTCGACCAGCTGGACCGTGCCGAGAGCCTCTTCGGCGAAGCGGTCCGGGCCTTCGAGATCTCCGGCTGGAGCGGGGCCCACCTGGCGTTCGCCCACACCCTGCTCGGCATGGTCCACCGCCGTCGCGGCCGCCTCGCCGAGGCCGAGGGCTTCCTGCGCGAAGGGCTCCGCCTCGCCGACCGTGTCGGTTCCGGACTGCCCGTGCACTGGGACGCGGCCTGCCTGCTCATCGACACCCTGCTGGCCCGCGGACGTACCGACGAGGCGCGCAAGATCGCCGACCGGTACGACTTCGGCCCGCCCTACCCCAGCGCCATGGTGCTGCCGGACGGACCGTGCGTGCGGGGCCGCCTGCTGCTGGCGGAGGGTCGCAAGGAGGACGCCATCGCCGAGCTGGAAGCGGCGGGCGCCGCACTGGAGCCGCGCGAACGCTTCAACGGCATCTGGGCTCCCTGGGCCGGTGACCTGGCGCGCGCCCTGGCCGAGGACGACCCGGCCCGCGCGGCGCATCTCGCCGCCCGCAACCGGGTGCACGCCGAACGGTTCGGCACGCCCACCGCCCTGGGTGAGGCCCTGCGCTGCGTCGCCCTCTTCGCACCCCCGGAGCGCTCCGCGCAACTGCTCGCCGAGGCGGTGGGCCACCTGGAGAAGTCCTCCTCCGCCTATGAGCACGCCCTCGCCCGGGTCGACTACGGGATCGCGATCGGATCGCACCGGGAGCTGGCCCGTGCCCAGAAGCAGGCGATGACCTGCGGAGCCGAGGGGCTGGCCGCCCGCGCCCAACAGGCACGCGCGTCGATACGGTCCTCGGAGTGAGGTAATGTTTGTCCTGCGCGGCCGCCCGGGACAACCGGGGGGAAACGCGGCGGGACGTGGCGCAGCTTGGTAGCGCACTTGACTGGGGGTCAAGGGGTCGCAGGTTCAAATCCTGTCGTCCCGACTGGAGACAGTCGTAGTTCAAGGGCCGGTTTCGGAGCAATCCGAAACCGGCCCTTGATCATTGTCGGGGGACCGGATGCGGACCGGTGTCCTCCAACACGTGCGGGATGGCGCAGCGCGATCCGGTGAACTCGTCGACGCCGACAGGCACGTTGTCCATGTCGTGCGGCTTCCGGCTGGACCGGGTCATCACGCGCATGCTGAAGATCAAGGAGATCCGCCGCGGACCCCGCCGCAGCCCTACGGCCGCAGGACCGGCGTGCGCCTGCCCGTGTGCAGGGGAGTCCCGGCCGCGAGTTCCTCCGGGGCCAGGGCCAGCGAAAGGGCCGCGGTGGCGCCCACATCGGCAAGGCTGTCCGCGTCGGGGAGCAGCTCGACGCCCTCCTCGCCGGGGCGGTGGATGAGCACCGGCACGTACTCCCGGGTGTGGTGGGCATGGCCGATCGTCGGGTCGTTGCCGTGGTCGCCCGTGACGATCAGCCGGTCCCCGGGGGCCGCCAGCAGTGCCATGAGTCCGGCCAGCCCGGCGTCGACCTGTTCCAGGAGCTGTCCGTACCGGGTCGCGTCCTGCTGGTGGCCCGCCAGGTCGGTCTCCTGGACGTTGGCGACGACCAGGGCGTCGCCGTCGGCGCGTACGGCTTCCAGGGTGTCCGCCAGGACGTCGGCGGTGGCCACGGCCGGGCGGTGGGCCGCTCCCTCGCACACCAGGATGTCCGCGGCCTTGCCGACGAGGGTGACCGGGATGCCGGCCCGCGCCGCCAGTTCGGGGAGCTGGCGGGTGTGGTCGAGCGGGGCGCCCAGGTGCTGGACGCGCAGTCCGCCGTTGCGGTAGAAGCCGGTGGCCGGGGTGTCCAGGCCGACCGTCCCGCCGTCGCCGGGCCGGACGAAACCGGACAGGGGCCCGTCCGCGTGTCCGCCCACCGCGATGACCCGGGCGACCGGCGCCACCGCGCGCACGGTACGGGCGATGGCCAGGATGCCGCCGGGGCCCTCGAAGGGCAGGTCGTCGAGCGCGCCGGACGCGTTCCAGTTGATGCCGGGATCGGCCTCCAGGTTGTCGTGGACCAGGACCGCTCCGTCGACGACGAGCAGGGGTGCGCCGTCCAGCCGCTCCACCCGGTGCCCGGCCTCCGTGAGCGCTCCGGTCACCTCCTCCAGGTGGTCGCCGAGCCGGGCGACCGCCACCCGGCTGAAGTCGGCCCCCATCATGGTCTGGTGACCGGCGAACGTGTCCGCGCCCGGATAGCCGAGGGCGGCCCGGCCCGCCGCCACCGGGAACCCGGTGCGCCGGGCCAGGTCCGGATGCTCGTGGACCAGCCCCAGGCCCAGAGCCTCCAGCACCGGCAGGCGCAGGGGCCGGCCGAAGGCGGTGCGGGCGTGGTCGAGGACGTGCCCGCAGGTGTCGGCCGCGAGGTCGCCGGGGCGCAGCACACCCGCGTCGGGCATGGCGCCGATGCCGAATCCGTCGATGACGACGATGACGGTCCTGGCCATGAGGTGCTCCTTACAGGGCCCGGCCCTGGGCGTCGTAGAGGCCGTTCAGCCGGGGGGTGCCGGAGGACAGGCCGGAGACGACGGCGACGGTCGAGCGGGTGACGAAGATCTGGGTACGGAAGGCGAGCAGCGCGGTGTCGCCGACACGGACGTCCGTGGAGTCGGCGGGCGCGTCCAGCAGGCGGTAGTAGTCGATGTTCCGGGCGGGCGCGTCCTGCACGCCGAGGCGGGCGCCGGTCCGGGGAAGGAGTGCGCTGCGGATCTGGGAACGTGCGTAGAAGCCGCCGCCGAAGAGGGCGGGGCGGCCGTCGTCGAGGGTGTGGGCCACCTCCGTGACGTAGACGTAGGCGGGCTTCTCGGGCTGCGCCGGATCGAGGGCGTGCAGGGGAGTGGTGCCGGTGAGGGCATGGCCCGGTTCGCCGTGGGTGGCCCCCCGTTCGGCGAGGAGCGGGAGGGAAGCGGCCGATGTGGCGCTGGGGGCGCTGAGTTCGAGATCGCGATGACCGCGGGCGGCGAGCACCTCGCGGGCCTTGAGCGCCAGGTCGAAGCTGGGGGTCGCGGTGGGGCGGCCGGTGGCGGGGTCGCACAGCACGCAGGGGAAGGCGGTCACGCCCGTGATCCGGAGCGAGCCCAGGCCTTCGGCGGCCGCCGCGAAGGCGTCGAGGCGCTCCAGCGGCACCCCGCCCTCCTGACCGGGGTAGACGGTGCCCTCGGCGCCCTCGATCCGGATCAGCACGTCCTGCACCCGGCCCGCCGCACGGGCGGCCTCCGCCACGGCGCGTGCGTTGGCCAGGTCGAAGACCGTGACGCGGTCGGGGCGCAGAGCGAGTATGCCGGGCAGCGCGCGCCGGGGGATCTGGCTGAGATGGCCGACGTTGCCGAGGAGCGCCCCGGCGGCGTGCAGGGTCCGCGCCTCGGTGACGTCGATCGCGGCCGCGCGGGGGATGTGCCGGGCGACCGCCCGGATGAGTTCGGGGTTGCGCCCCAGTTGCTTCACGACGAACCAGAGCCCGACGCCGGAGCGGTCGGCCGCCCGGGCCAGCAGCGCCGCGTTCTCCTCGACGGCGTCGAGGTCCATGACATAGGTGTCCGGCGGGATGTGCCCCCTCTCGTGCAGGTCGGCCGCGGCTTCGGCGAGTCCGGGGTTGCGGTGCAGCACGGTGTCCAGAAACACGTCAGCGGCCCTTCGGTTCGTTCAGAGCGGCGAGCGAGCGGCGCAGGATGTCGACGACGAGATCCGCGCCGGCCCGCATCGGGTTGATGCGTACGGTCCAGTCGGCCAGTTCCGGGGCGTCGTCCAGGGAGGAGCTGGACATCCGGTAGAAGAGCGGGGCGATCTCGTAGCGGGAGTTGGAGCCGACCGGATAGGGCGCGGCGCCGAACTCCGCCGCCGCGGCGGGCAGTCGTGCGGCGACCGGCCGGTCGAGGCGGACCAGCAGACAGCGGTCCTGCGCGTTGGCGATCCGTACCTCCGCGACCCCGTCCACCTCCCCGGCGGCCAGCCGTTCGGCCACCTCGGCGCCCACCCGGGACTGCACGGCCCACATCACGGGGACGTGGGTGAGGGCGCGCAGCGCGTCCAGCGCCTGATGGCCCTGGACCTGCCCGCCGCCGGAGTAGTTGTCGTGCCGGACCCGGGCGATCAGGTCCCCGGCGCCGACGACGACGCCGACGCCCTCCGGTCCGTGCAGCTTGAACAGGGAGAAGCACGAGGCGTCCGCGCCGAGTTCGACCCCGGCCGCCGGAGTGCGCAGGACGGCGTAGTTGTCGTCGACGACCGTGCGCACTCCGGCCGCCCGGCAGGCGGTGATGACCTCGCCCGGATCGTAGGAGTCGCGCAGCCGCTGCCGGGTGTGCTGGACCACGGCCCAGCGGAACCGGCCGGAGCCGAGCGCCGTACGCAGCGCCCCGAGGTCGTTGAGGTCCACTTCCACGGTCCGTACGCCGAGACCGCGCAGGGTGACGGCGGTGGTGCGGTAGACCGGAGCCCGGTGGATGAGCAGCTCCTCGCCCGGCTCGACGGCCGCGGTGAGCGCGGCCCGGATCGCGCCGGTGCCCGCACCCTGCACGAGGGCGGCGTCCTCGGCGCCGAAGAAGTCCGCGAGCACCGCCTCGACGCGGGCGGTGGTACGCGGCCGGCCGGGCCCGGGGACCACACCGGCGTCGGCCGTGAAGAGCTGATCGCCCTCGAAGTGCGCGGCGGTGGCCTCCAGCAGCCGGAACTGCCGGGCGACCGCCTCCTCCAGAGGGACCGTCGCCAGGGGGAAGGTCTCGGGCAGTACGGGGGGTTCCACGTCAGTTCTCCTCCACGTTCGCGCCGGTGAGGAAGCGCAGGGGGTTGCGGCGGGTGAGCAGGTCGACGAGGTCGTCGTCCGCGCCCGCCGCCCGGAGCCCGGGCAGGAAGCGCTCGAAGAGATGCCCGTAGCCCTGTCCTCCCTCGGCGCGCAGGTAGCCGTGGCGTGAGATGTCGCAGCTGAGCAGGGCCCGGTCCGCGTGGCCCGCCTCGATCAGGGCCGTCAGCAGCCGCAGCCGGGTGCGGTCGCTCTGGTAGGACTCCTTGCCGACGGTGTCGAAGGCGACGTACGCCCCGCGTGCGGCCAGCTCCCGGTGCACCCCGGGGTCGTCCAGCAGGTCCTGGTGGCCGACGCAGATCCGCTCGGCGGGCAGCCCCTCGCCGGTGAGCAGCTCCAGCTGGGCCGTACCGCCCCGGCCCAGCTGGGCATGGGTGGCCAGCGGGAGCCCGGTGGCCAGGGCGGCCCGGCCGGCGGCCCGCAGCACCTTCGTCTCGGCGGGCGTCGGTACGTCGCCGTGGCTGCCGATCTCGCCGAGGACACCGGGGCGGATACCGGTGGCCCCGACGCCGTCCTCGATCTCGCGGACCAGGACGGCGGTGAGCTGTTCCACGTCGGCGGTGTCGATCTCCGGGGTGTGGAACGGCTCGTAGTACCAGCCGGTCGCGGCGACGACGGGCACCCCCGTCTCCCGGGAGAGGCGCGCCAGCGCGGTGACGTCGCGGCCCATGCCCCGGCACGTCAGCTCGACGACCAGGGCGAGCCCGAAGCGCCGTCGCAGCTCCTCCAGCTCGCCGGACACGGCCGCCGCATGGCGCTCCGGATCGAGGACGGCCGCCCCGTCCCCGGCCCGGTCGAGGTCGAGGACGAGGTGTTCGTGGGGGAGGACCGGGCCGTGTACCGCCTCGGGGGCGAGGCTGCCGGTGACCGTACGCACGGTGCGCGGTGGGGGGTGGTTCATGACGGTTCCTTCTCCGGTACGTGCGGGTGCCGGTGGTGGTGTCAGCCCTTGACCGGGGTGAACAGGTCGAGCCAGTACAGGAGGTTGAGGAGGATCCCGCCGACGATCACCGCCGCCGGGGCCGCCGCCATCTTCACGACGGGCCGTCCCATCACCTCGTTGAACAGGTAGAGCCCGCCCACGACGAGGATGCCGAGCCCGCCGCCCATCGCGTTCGCCGCCATCAGCGAACCGAAGAGGATCGCCAGCTGAAGGGTGTCGGTGATGGCGCTGCGCAGGTGCTCCGAGGAGTCCCGCACACTGGGCAGCTTGCCCAGCACCTTCCCGATCCAGGAGAGGGCGAGCACCTCGACCGCGAAGACGAGCGCCCCGACGACCGCCGCGAGGAAGGGGTTCGGCAGCAGGTAGCCGATCGGGTACACCAGCGTGAACCCGGCGATCCCGTACGCGCCCGAGGCCAGCGCGGTCGTCGCGATCAGCGGGATGAAGCCGAAGACCCGGTAGAAGTCGACCTGGGCGGCCTCCGCGTACTGCCCCTTGGCGATCAGGAAGCTCGTGGCCTCACCGCCGCCGAACACATGCATCTGGGCGAGGACGCAGACCCCGGCGCCGAGCACCATGAACAGCGGCAGATAGCGGCGCAGCCGGGTGGCGCTGGCACTGAACAGCGACGCCATCGGATCGTCCGCCGCCACCTCCTCGACCAGCCCTTGCGCCCGGTCCTCCCGGCGCTGCCGGAGGTCCTTGGCGACCGCGAGGCCGATGAGCATCAGGACGCCGACGGCCATGGCCAGCGCCCCGGCGAACATGTTCGGCCACAGCTTCATCGTCAGGACGACGAGAGCCAGCTCGATCACGCCCGCCGCCGCACCCCACACCCGGCCGAACTGCTTGGTGATGGCGAGTACCGGGAACAGCGTGAAGAGGAAGAGGATCGGGGTGGACATCTGCTGCATCGCCGTCAGGAAGTCGACGGGCAGGTCGTGCGCGACGTTGTTGGCGCCGTTGAGACCGAAGACGACCACCGCGCCCCAGGCCCCGCCGAGGAGGGGCGCGAGCCACTTCTTCGGCGCCAGCATGCCGAGGATGTCGGTGGGCAGGAAGAGCAGCCAGGGGTTGAGCACTCCGGTGGACAGGGCCATGGGGGCGCCGAGCCCGAAGATGAACCCGGCGGAGAGGCCGAAGGAGACGGCCGTCGTCGCACTACGGGTGGTCCGCCCCTGGATGAAGTCCAGCAGGAAGGGGCGTACGCCGTCGTTGAAGACGGCCAGGGCCATGTGCGCGATGAAGGCGGTCAGCGCACAGAGGGCTATGACGGTCAGCTGCTGGGCGAGCGTGAAGTCGAAGCCGCCGGCCGCGGCGAGTGTGGTGCTCACGAGTCACTCCTTGGTGCCCGGTACGGCGATCGGACGCCGGGTCAGCCGCGCGCCGCGATGGCGCGCGCCATGAGGGGGGCGATGGTGTCGATCTGGTCCATCGAGAAGCCGAAGACCTTCTTGCCCTCGGCGAGCAGGGTGTCGATCTGTGCGGCGTCCGGGACGCTGCGGCCGAAGGTGTGGCAGGCGGCGCTGCCCATGAGTCCGACGAGGACTCCGAGCGAGGCGCCGGCGCCGGTGTGGCAGGTGCCGAGGTAGTAGTCGGCCTGGCCGGCCCGGAGCTTCATCGCGGCGTCGATGTCGCTGGAGGCGGTCACGTCGAGCGCGTCGAGCCCGAGGGCGTCGATGGCCCGGGTGACCTCGACCTTGCCGACGCCGCCGGTGAGGATCTTCGTCATTGTTGTCCTGCTCTCTGTGTCGTTCGGTGCCGGGAGGGTGGGC
>MUNB01000007.1 GCA_002154345.1 Streptomyces griseus | reverse complement strand
CTTCCAGCAGCGGGTGCGGAAGCGGCAGCCCGAGGGGATGTTGGCGGGCGAGGGGACGTCGCCGTGCAGGATGATCCGTTCCCGGTGCTCGCGGGCCGTCGGGTCCGGCACGGGCACGGCGGAGAGCAGCGCCTGGGTGTACGGGTGGGTGGGGTGGTCGTAGATCTCCGCGTCGGAGCCGATCTCCACGATCCGGCCGAGGTACATCACGCCGACCCGGTCGGAGATGTGCCGGACGATCGAGAGGTCGTGGGCGATGAAGACGAAGCTGAGGCTGAATTCGGCCTGGAGCCGGTCCAGCAGGTTGACGACCTGGGCCTGTACGGAGACGTCGAGCGCGGAGACGGGTTCGTCGGCGACGATGATCTCCGGGTTGAGGGCGAGGCCGCGGGCGATGCCGATGCGCTGGCGCTGGCCGCCGGAGAACTGGTGCGGATAGCGGTTGATGTACTCCGGGTTGAGGCCGACGACGTCCAGCAGGTCCTGCACCTTCTGGCGGCGGCTGCCCTTCGGGGCGACCTCGGGGTGGATCTCGTACGGCTCGCCGATGATGTCGCCGACCGTCATCCGCGGGTTCAGCGAGGTGTACGGGTCCTGGAACACCATCTGGATGTTGCGGCGCACCGCCTTCAGGGCCCGGCCGGACAGCTTGGAGATGTCCTCGCCCTTGTAGCGGATCGCGCCGGCGGTGGGGCGTTCCAGGTGGACGAGCATCTTGGCGACGGTCGACTTGCCGCAGCCCGACTCCCCGACGATGCCCAGCGTCTCGCCCGCGTACAGGTCGAAGTCGACGCCGTCGACGGCCCGGACCGCGCCGATCTGCCGCTTGAAGAGGATGCCCTGGGTGAGCGGGTAGTGCTTGGCCAGGTCGCGGACCTGGAGGATCGGGTCGCCCTCCGTGTACGGCGTGACGGCGTCCTCGCGGGCCTTGGAGAGCAGCGTGGAGCCGGCCGCGCCACCGCCGGTCCCCGCACTCTCGTCGCGGTCAGCGTGCATCGAGCGTCTCCTTCCAGAAGTGGCAGGCGCTCCGGCGCTGCTCGTCCACCTCGTAGAGCGGCGGCACATCGCTGCGGCACACGTCCTGGGCCATCGGGCAGCGGGGGTTGAAGGCGCAGCCCGGCGGGATGCGCGTGAGGTTGGGCGGCAGGCCCTTGATCGCGTAGAGCTCCTGGCCCTTCTGGTCCAGGCGCGGGATCGACCGGAGGAGGCCCTTGGTGTACGGGTGGGCCGGGGCCTTGTAGATCTCGTGGACGGGGGCGGTCTCGACGATGCGGCCCGCGTACATCACGGCGATCTTGTCGGCGACGTCGGCGACCACGCCGAGGTCGTGGGTGATCAGGATGAGGCCCATGTTCAGCTCGCGCTGGAGCTCGGCGAGCAGGTCCATGACCTGGGCCTGGACGGTGACGTCGAGGGCGGTGGTCGGTTCGTCGGCGATGATCAGCGACGGTTCCAGCGCCATCGCCATGGCGATCATGATGCGCTGGCGCATACCGCCGGAGAACTGGTGCGGGTACTGGCCGACGCGTTCCTTCGCGGCGGGGATGCGGACCCGGTCCATCAGCTCGACCGACTTGGCCTTCGCGTCCTTGCGGGACATGCCCCGGTGCACGACGAACATCTCGCCGAGCTGCTCGCCGACGGTGAGGACCGGGTTCAGCGAGGACAGGGCGTCCTGGAAGATCATGGCCATCTCCTGGCCGCGGATCTTGCGCCGCTCGTCGGCCTTGAGCTTCAGCAGGTCCTGGTCCTTGAAGAGGATCTCGCCGCCGGCAATCTTCCCGGGCGGCATGTCGAGGATGCCCATGATGGCCTGGGCGGTGACGGACTTGCCGGAGCCGGACTCGCCGAGGACGGCGAGCGTCTCGCCCTCGGCCACCGAGTAGTTGACTCCGTTGACGGCCTTGGCGACGCCTTCGCGGGTGTGGAACTCCACGTGCAGATCGCGCACTTCGAGCAACATGGCAACCGGCTCCTCAGCGCAGCTTGGGGTCGAGGGCGTCGCGCACCGCGTCGCCGAGCATGATGAACGCGAGCACGGTGACCGCCAGCGCTCCGGCCGGCCAGAGCAGCATGTGCGGGGCGTTGCGGATGTAGTTGGCGGCCGCGGAGATGTCGATGCCCCAGGAGACGGCCGGGTCCTTCAGGCCGACGCCGAGGAAGGAGAGGGTCGCCTCCAGCGAGATGTACGTGCCGAGCGCGATGGTCGCCACGACGATGACCGGGGCGATGGCGTTCGGGGTGATGTGGCGCAGCATCATCCGGGTGTTGGAGGCGCCCAGCGCGCGGGCCGCCTGGACGTAGTCGTTCTGTTTGGCGGTGATGACCGAGCCGCGGGCGATGCGGGCGATCTGCGGCCAGCCGAGCAGGACGATGAAGCCGACGACGGGCCAGACGGTGGAGCTGGTGACGACGGAGAGGAAGACCAGACCGCCGAGGACGACGGGGATGCCGAAGAAGACGTCGGTGAGGCGGGAGAGGACGGCGTCCCACCAGCCGCCGAAGAAGCCCGCGAGTCCGCCGAGGACGCTGCCGAGGAGCGCGACGCCGAGGGTGGCGCAGACGCCGACGGTGACCGAGGTCCTGGTGCCGTAGACGACCCGGGTGTACACGTCGCGGCCCTGCGGGTCGAAGCCGAAGGGGTGGCCCGGTTCGGAGCCCTTCTGGGCGTCGTCCAGGTTGGCCTGGAGGGGGTCGCCGCTCGCGATGAGCGAGGGCCAGATCGAGATGATCACCAGGAAGAGGATGACCAGCGCGGAAATGATGAAGACCGGGTTGCGGCGCAGGTCGCGCCAGGCGTCCGACCAGAGGCTGCGCGGCTTTCCGGCCGGTCCGGTGCCGTCGGCGCCGCCCGGCGTCTTCTCCAGGCTGGTGCCCTCCTCCATCGCGAGGTCCGTCGCGCCTCCGGCGCCCGCCTGGGAGATCGCTTCGTCCGGGGTCTGCGGCTCAGGCATAGCGGATCCTCGGGTCGAGTACGGCGTACAGGAGGTCGACGATCAGGTTGGCGGCCAGGAAGACGAGGACGAGGATCGTGACGAAGCCGACGACGGTCTGGGAGTTCTGCCGCAGGATGCCCTGGTAGAGCTGGTAGCCGACGCCGTGGATGTTGAAGATCCGCTCGGTGACGATGGCCCCGCCCATCAGGGCGCCGACGTCGGTGCCGATGAAGGTGACGACGGGGATCAGCGAGTTGCGCAGCAGGTGGCGTACGACGACGCGGCGGCGGGGCAGGCCCTTGGCGACGGCGGTGCGTACGTAGTCGGCGCGGGCGTTCTCGGCGATCGAGGTCCGGGTGAGCCGGGTGACGTAGGCGAGCGAGACCGAGGCGAGGACCAGCCCGGGGACGAGGAGTTCGTCGAAGGTGGGGTCGGCGGAGACCGAGGGCTTGATGATGCCCCACTTGACGCCCAGGAGGAGCTGGAGCAGCAGACCGGTGACGAAGGTCGGGACGGCGATGACGACCAGCGTCAGGATGAGGACGGTGGTGTCGACGGGGCGGCCGCGCCGCAGGCCGGTGACGACGCCGAGGCTGATGCCGATGACGACCTCGAAGACGACCGCGACGATCGTGAGCCGGATCGTGATGGGGAAGGCGGTGGCCATCAGCTCGGTGACCTTCTGCCCGTTGAACGCGGTGCCGAAGTCGCCGGTGAAGACGTTGCCCATGTAGGTCAGGTATTGCTGCCAGACCGGCTTGTCGAGGCCGAATTCGGAGCGCAGCTGGGCGGCGGTGGCCGGGTCGCACTGGCGGTCGCCGCAGAGACCCGCGATGGGGTCGCCCATCACGTTCACCATGAGGAAGATCAACAGCGTGGTGCCGAAGAAGACGGGGATCATCTGCAGCAGCCGCCGGATCACATAACGTCCCATGAGGGGCTCCGGGGGTTGGGGCGAGCAGTACCGGGCGGAGGATGCGCGGGCGGAACGGAGTGTGCGGACGGCCGGGGCGCCGGTGTCGGGCGTCCCGGCCGTCCGCGTCGCTCAGCGCGTCACTTGACGGTGATCTCTTCGTAGACCGGGACGCTGAACGGGTTCAGCGCGACGTTGTCGACCCGGTCCGAGTAGCCGGCGCTGCCGTTCTGGTACCAGAGCGGGATGACCGGCATCTCCGTGACGAGGATCTTCTCCGCGTCCTGGAAGGTGGTGACGGCCTTGGCCTTGTCGCTCTCGGCGTTGGCCTTGTCGACCAGGTCGTCGAACTGCTCGTTGCTCCACTTGCCGTCGTTGGACGGGGCGTTGGTGTAGTAGAGCGGCTGGAGGAAGTTCTGGATCAGCGGGTAGTCCATCTGCCAGCCCGCGCGCCAGGCGCTGGTGAGCTTCTGGGTGGAGACCTGGGCGCGGAAGTCGGCGAAGGTGCCGACGGGGCCGCCGACGCAGGCCTTGTTGTTGCCCATGACGTTGTTGATGCTGTTGCAGACGGCGTCGACCCATTCCTTGTGGGAGCCGGTGTCCGCGTTGTACGAGATCTTCAGCTGGCCGCCGGGGATGCCGCCGCCCTCGTCGATCAGCTTCTTGGCCTCGGCCTTGTTGTACGTGCACTCCTTGCCGCAGAGCCCTTCCTTGAAGCCGCCGTCCTCGCCGAGGACCGGGGAGGTCCAGTCGGACGCGGGGGTGCGGGTCTTCTGGAAGATCTGGTCGGTGATCTGCGGCCGGTTGATCGCCATCGACAGGCCCTGGCGGACCTTGCGGGCGTCGTCGGTGTCCCACTCCTTCTCGTAGAAGGGGAAGGCCAGGGTCTGGATGATGCCGGCGGGGGTGTTGATGTACCGGTCGCCCAGGTCCGCCTCGACGTTGCGGAGCTGGGAGGCGGGCACGTCGTCGACGAGGTCGAGGTTGCCCGCCGTCAGGTCGGTGTAGGCGGTGTTGTTGTCGGTGAAGACCTTGAGGTCCACGCCGCCGTTCTTCGCCTTGTCGTCGCCCGGGTAGTCGTCCCACTTGCGCAGGTTCATCGAGGAGCCCTTGGCGTACGACTCGATGGTGTACGGGCCGTTCCCGACGGGCTTGGAGAGCCAGGCGTCGTGGTCGTCGTAGAACGCCTTGGGCAGCGGGACGAAGGCGGAGTAGCCGAGGGTGTCGGGCCACAGGGAGAACTTCTGGGTGAGCTTGGCGGTGAAGGTCAGGTCGTCGACGACCTTCAGGCCGGACAGGGTCTGGGCGGAGGCGGATCCGGACTCCGGGTGGACCTTGTCGTAGCCCTCGATGTACTGGAAGAAGTAGGCGTTCTTCTGGTTGTTCTTCAGCGCGGCGCCGTAGTTCCAGGCGTCGACGAAGGACTTGGCGGTGACCTTCTCGCCGTTGGAGAAGGTCCAGCCGTCCTTCAGCTTGATCGTGAAGTTCTGGGAGTCCGTCGTGTCGATGGACTCGGCGACCATGTTCTTGGCCTCGCCGGTCTTCGGGTCGTAGCGGATCAGTCCGCGGAAGACCATGTCGAGGACCTTGCCACCCTGGACCTCGTTGGTGTTGGCGGGTTCCAGCGGGTTCTGCGGGTCTCCCCAGGAGGAGCTGACGATGCCGTCGGCGCCGCCGCCGCTGCCACCGCCGTCACCGTCACCGCCGCCGCAGGCCGTCGCTGCCAGGGCGACGGCCACCGCACATGCGGCCCACCTGACCTGTGTGGCTCCGCGCATGAAGTGCCTCCTAGAGTCATCGAGTAGCTCAATGCCTCATATCACCCCATAACGCCACGTACCGCATGTGGGCTTACCCCGTACGGGCAGGAGCGGGCGCGGACGCGACGATGCCCGGTCCCCCGAGGGGAACCGGGCATCGGCCGGTCAGGAACCGGATACGGTCACGCCGCGTGCACGACGTCGCGCTCCTCGGCGAAGTGGCACGCCGACTCGTGCGAGGCCGGAGTGGCCCCCGACACGAAGCGCTCGGGGATCGCCAGCAGGGGCTCCTCCGTCGCGCAGCGCTCCTCCGCCTTCCAGCACCGGGTGCGGAAGCGGCAGCCCGAGGGCGGGTTCGCCGGTGACGGAACGTCACCGGTGAGGATGATCCGGTCGCGTCCCTCACGGGCCGCCGGGTCGGGGACCGGGACCGCCGACAGCAGCGCCTGGGTGTAGGGGTGCGTCGGGTGGTCGTAGATCTGGGTGTCCGTGCCGATCTCGGCCATCTTGCCGAGGTACATCACGCCGACCCGGTCGGAGATGTGCCGGACGATGGACAGGTCGTGCGCGATGAAGAGGTAGGACAGGTTGAACTCGTCCTGGAGCTTCTCCATCAGGTTGATGACCTGGGCCTGCACCGACACGTCGAGCGCGGAGACCGGCTCGTCGCAGATGATGATCTCCGGGTTGAGCGCGAGGCCGCGGGCGATGCCGATGCGCTGGCGCTGACCGCCGGAGAACTGGTGCGGGTACCGGTTGATGTACTCCGGGTTCAGACCCACGACGTCCAGGAGCTCCTGGACCCGGCGGCGCCGGTCGCCCTTCGGGGCCACCTCGGGGTGGATCTCGAAGGTCTCCCCGATGATGTCGCCGACCGTCATACGCGGGTTCAGCGAGGTGTACGGGTCCTGGAACACCATCTGAATGTTGCGGCGCACCGCCTTCAACGCCCGGCCGGACAGCTTGGTGATGTCCTGGCCCTTGTAGAAGACCTCGCCGGCGGTGGCCCGCTCCAGCGTCATCAGAAGCCGAGCGACGGTGGACTTGCCACAGCCGGACTCCCCGACGATGCCCAGGGTCTCACCGGCGTACAGGTCGAAGGAGATCCCGTCGACGGCCTTGACCGCGCCGATCTGCTTCTTGAAGAGGATGCCCTGCGTCAGCGGGAAGTGCTTGACGAGGTTGCGCACCTGGAGGATCGGCTCGCCCTGGCTGACGGGCGCGTCGATGGCGGCTACGGCCTCCGCCTCGGTCGCCGCGTCCACGGTCTCCACGTCGGAGACGTTCGGGGTGGCGTCCACGGGCCCCTGCTCCTTCTTGAGCTCAGCCATGGATCGTCTCCTTCCAGAAGTGGCACGCGCTGCCGCGGCCGACCAGCTCGAGACCGTCCCGCTCGGTCACCGGGGCGAGCGGCGGGATGTCCGTACGGCAGATGTCCTGTGCCTTGGGGCAGCGCGGGCTGAAGGCACAGCCCGCGGGGATACGCGTGAGGTTGGGCGGCAGGCCCTTGATCGCGTAGAGCTCCTGGCCCTTCTGGTCCAGGCGCGGGATCGAGTCCAGCAGACCCTTGGTGTACGGGTGGGCCGGGCGGCTGTACAGCTCGCCGACCGGGGCCGTCTCCACGATCCGGCCCGCGTACATCACGGCGATCTTGTCCGCGACGTCGGCGACGACGCCGAGGTCGTGGGTGATCAGGATCAGACCCATGTTGTACTCACGCTGCAGCTCGGCCAGCAGGTCCATGACCTGGGCCTGCACCGTCACGTCGAGCGCGGTGGTCGGCTCGTCCGCGATGATCAGGTCCGGCTCCAGGGCCAGCGCCATGGCGATCATGATGCGCTGGCGCATACCGCCGGAGAACTGGTGCGGGAAGTCCGAGATACGGGCCGCCGCCGCCGGGATCTTGACCTGGTCCATCAGCTCGATGGACTTGGCCTTGGCCGCCTTCTTGGACAGGCCCTGGTGCACCCGGAACATCTCGCCCAGCTGGTAGCCGACGGAGAGGACCGGGTTCAGCGAGGACAGCGCGTCCTGGAAGATCATCGCGATCTTGCGGCCGCGGATCTTCCGGCGCTCCTCGTTGGACATCTTCAGCATGTCCTGGCCGCGGAAGAGGATCTCGCCCTGTGTGATCTTCCCGGGCGGCATGTCGAGGATGCCCATGATGGTCTGCGCGGTCACGGACTTGCCGGAACCGGACTCGCCGAGCACCGCGAGCGTCTCGCCGGCGCTGACGGTGTAGTTCACACCGTTGACCGCCTTGGCCACACCGTCGCGGGTGTGGAACTCCACGTGCAGGTCACGGACGTCGAGCAGTGGACCGTCGCCACTCACGGACTCCCGCGGTGCGGGGACGTGAGCCGTCTTGTCGATGGTGGTCACGAACGCCTCCCTCAGCGCATCTTGGGGTCGAGGGCGTTGCGGACCGCATCGCCGAACATCAGGAAGGACAGCACCGTGACCGAAACCATCACCGAGGGGATGATCAGGACGTACGGAGCGTTGCGCAACTGGGCCGACGCGGCGGAGACATCGATGCCCCACGAGACCGTCGGCTCGGCGAGGCCGATGCCGAGGAACGACAGGGTGGCCTCGGCGGCGATGTAGCCGCCGAGCGCGATGGTGGCGACCACGATGACCGGAGCGATGGCGTTCGGCAGGATGTGCCGCGTCAGGATCCGGAAGGTGGAGGCGCCGAGCGCCTTGGCGGCGACCACGTAGTCGGCCTGCTTGATCGTGATGACCGAGCCACGGGCGACACGGGCGATCGAGGTCCAGCCGAGGAAGGCCAGCGACAGGATCACGACCCACACCGAGCGCTGCTCGAAGGTGGTCAGGATGACCATGGCGCCGACGATGAAGGGGACACCGAAGAAGATGTCGGTGACACGGGACAGGATCGTGTCGATCCAGCCGCCGAAGTAGCCGGCGATCATACCGATCGTCAGTCCGGTGATCGTGACCGCGATGGTCACGACGACGCCGACCGTGATGGAGGCGCGTGCTCCATGGACGACACGCGCGTAGATGGAGCGTCCCTGGCCGTCGTACCCGAGCCAGTCGGGGGCGAAGAAGTGGCCCCAGTTCGGGTGCTGGAGGTAGTGCTCGGCCAGGTTGGCGTCCCGCGGCGAGGCACTGGTGAACAGGCCCGGGAAGATCGCCATGACGACGAGCAGCAGGATCAGCACCATCGAGACGAGGAAGAGCGGGTTGCGGCGCAGGTCGTGCCAGGCATCAGACCAGAGGCTGCGCGGCTTGCCGGGCGCGGGGCCGGCGTCGGTCGCGGCGGGCGTCTGAGGCTCGGCGGCCGGAGCGTCGGTGCTCTTGGAGAGTGCGGTGGTGTCAGGCATACCGGATCCTCGGGTCCAGGACCGCGTAGAGCAGGTCGACGAGCAGGCTGCAGATGAGGTAGACGACGACGAGCAGCGTCACGACGCCGACGACGGTGGCACCTTCACGCTTCTTGAGAGCTTCGAAGACCAGGCTCCCGACGCCCTTGATGTTGAAGATGCCCTCGGTCACGATCGCGCCGCCCATGAGAGCGCCGATGTCGGTGCCGAGGAACGTGACGACCGGAATGAGCGAGTTGCGCATCAGGTGGACGCCGATGATCCGACGGCGCGGCAGGCCCTTGGCGACAGCCGTACGCATGTAGTCGGCGCGCAGGTTCTCGGCGACCGAGGTACGGGTGAGGCGGGCCACGTAGGCGAGCGACAGCGAAGCCAGCACGATGGCCGGCATGATCAGCTCGGTGTTGGTCGGCTCAAGACTCACGTTCGGCTTGGCGATGCCGAGCTGGAACGCGAAGAAGTACTGCACGAGGAAGCCCAGCACGAAGGACGGCATGGAGATCAGCACCAGCGTCAGACCGAGCAGACCGCGGTCCCGGAGGGACTCGGCCTTCAGGCCCGCGACGATACCGAGCGAGATCCCGGCGACGACCGTGAAGACGAAGGCGAAGATCGCCAGTCTGACGGTGATCGGGTAGGCCTCGGAAATGACCTCGGCGACCGGACGCTGCGTTCCGATCTGCAAACCGAGGTCGCCCTGGAACAGATTGCCCAGGTACTTCAAATACTGCTGCCAGATCGGCTGGTCCAGGCCGAGACTCGCCTTCATCGACGCGATCTGCGCAGGGTCTGCGTGCTGTTCACCGGCAAGTGCTCTGACGGGGTCGCCGGGCAGTGCGTACATCATCAGGAAGACCAGCAGGGTCGACCCGAGGAAGACCGGGATCATCTGGAGCAGTCGTCGTGCGACATAGCGCCCCATGGGTGCCTCCGTGTGGGGATAACTGCGGCGCGGGGGCCGCCTCTTGGCAGAGACGACCCCCGCGCCTCCGGCCGTGCTGAGGGGCAGCACGGGCGGATGACGGCCAGTTGGGGAATGACCCGCAGGCGTTACTTGGTGGTGACGCCGGTCAGTTCGAGGTCACCGTGGAAGTCGACCTTGACGTTGTCGACGTTCTTGCCGTGGCCGCCGTTGATGGCGTAGTACCAGAGCGGGATGGCGGGCATCTTGTCCACCAGGGCCTTCTCGACCTCCTGGTAGGCGGCGACGGAGGCCTCGAGCGAGTCCGCCTTGTCACCCTTCGCCATCAGCTCGTCGATCTCCTTGTCGGCGAACCGACCGTTGTTCGACTCCGCCTTGGAGTGGTAGAGCTCCTTGAGGAAGTTCACGTTGACGGGGTAGTCGGCCACCCAGCCACCGCGGTAGAAGCCCTTGACCTCGTTGTTGTCACGCGCTTCGAGGTCGGTCGGGAAGTCCGGCTTGGCGTCGCCGACGCAGTCGACCCCGGTGGAGTTACGGATGGACTCGCAGACCGCGGTCACCCACTCCTTGTGCCCACCGTCGGCGTTGTACTGGATCGAGATCTTGTTCTCCGGAACACCGCCGCCCTCCTTGATGAGCTCCTTGGCCTTGGCCGGGTTGAACTTCAGGATGTCGGAGTCGAGCGTCTGGTTGCCCTTGACCTGCGGGGGCGTGAAGCTCGTCGCCGGGGTGCGGGTGCCGTTCAGGACGGTCTTCGTGATGGTCTCACGGTCGATCGCCATGGACAGACCCTGGAGAACCTTGGGGTCGATGTCCTTGAACGTCTTCGAGTAGAACGCCGGGTTCAGCGACTGGATCGCGGCGTAGGGCTGCTCGATCGCACCGTCACCGAGGTCCGTCTTGTACTTCGGGAGGTCACGCGGGCCGACCTGACGGATCATGTCCAGGTTGCCGGAGATGACGTCCGCGTAGGCCGCCTCGACGGTCGAGTAGTTCTTGAACTGGATGCCCTTGTTGGCAGCCTTGTTCGGACCCTGGTACTCGGGCCAGGCCTTGACCTGGATGAGCTTCTTGTGGGTCCACTTCTCGAACGTGTACGGGCCGTTGCCGATCGGCTTCTGGCCGAACGCCTTCGGGTCGTCGTAGAAGACCTTGGGCAGCGGCGCGAACGTCGCGTAGCCAAGCTTGTAGTTGAAGTACGGGACCTTGTTGGCCAGCTCGATCGTGAACGTGGTGTCGTCCACGGCCTTCAGACCGGACATCTCCTTGGACTTGGGCGCACCCTTCTCGGGGTGGACGTCCTCGTAACCCTTGATGTCGGAGAACCAGAACGCGTTCTGCTGCTTGTTCTCGACGTTGGCGTACCAGTTCCACGCGTCGATGTACGACTGCGCGGTCACGGCCTCACCGTTGTGGAACTTCCAGCCCGCCTTGAGCTTGACGGTCCACGTCTTGGAGTCCTCGGTCTCGACGGACTCGGCGTTCGTGAGAACGATCTCGCCCTTGTCGTCGAAGTCCAGCAGCTGGGTGAACAGCGACTGGATGACGTAGGAGCCGTTGCTCTCGTTGGTGTCGGCCGGCATCAGAGGCTTCTGGGGCTCACCGACGTCGATCGAGACGTACCCGGCGGGCTGGCCCGACGTGTTCTTCTTGCCTCCGTCACCACTGTCGCTACCGCCACAGGCAGTCGCGGCCAGGGCGATGACGGCCGCTCCCGCGACCCACTTGGCGCTCTTGGCACCGCGCATGGGTTTCCTCCTCATGAGTCCACTTTTGACTACAAGAAGGGCACTGGAGAGATTCACCGACACCCCTGACGGTGATCGTTCAGTGCCCCGAGTGTGCTCGTGAGTCGGCACTCCCCACAGTGCGTGACCCATTGACCCGAGCTCAATGGAGCCAACTATTGAGTACGGCCGGGCTGTAAACCACACTTAAAGGGTCTCGGTTTGACAACATCAGACCCTCTCGTGTGCCCGAAATCCGGACAAAGCGATCCCAGACAGACACGCCCGAAACGGACTGTTAACACATGTTCCGGAGAGCGACCCCCGATATCCGGACACCACGGTCAGGAAAAGCGATTGACGAAGGCCCGGCCCACCACAGTGTCCGTGGTGGGCCGGGCCTCCTGTCAATGCCTGTGCTGACGGGCCGTCCGACGAGTCCGCAGAGGTCGCCGCGGGCCTTCGCATACGGAGCGTACGGCTCCGGGGCTCCTGGACGTGCGAGGGCGCAGACAGGACCGCCCGGAAGCCCACAGGGGCGTCCGGGCGGTCCTCAGGGCCTGTTGAGGCCGGGGATCAGCCGTTCTTGGCGCGCGAGGCCGTGCGGCCGCGCTGCTTGGCGTCCAGGACGACCTTGCGGATACGCACGGTCTCCGGGGTCACCTCGATGCACTCGTCCTCGCGGCAGAACTCCAGGGACTGCTCCAGCGACAGCTTGCGGGCCGGGACCACGTTCTCCGTGGTGTCCGCGGAGGCCGCACGCATGTTGGTGAGCTTCTTCTCCTTGGTGATGTTCACGTCCATGTCGTCGGCGCGGGAGTTCTCGCCGATGATCATGCCTTCGTAGACCTCGGTGCCGGCCTCGGTGAAGATGACACCGCGCTCCTGGAGGTTGACCATCGCGAACGGCGTCACGGAGCCCGAACGGTCCGCCACCAGCGAGCCGTTGTGACGGGTGCGCAGCTCGCCGAACCACGGCTCGTGGCCCTCGAAGATGGAGTGCGCGATGCCGGTGCCGCGGGTCTGGGTCAGGAACTCCGTACGGAAGCCGATGAGGCCGCGGGACGGCACGATCCACTCCATGCGGACCCAGCCGGAGCCGTGGTTCGTCATGGTCTCCATGCGGCCCTTGCGGGTCGCCATGAGCTGGGTGATGGCGCCGAGGTGCTCCTCGGGCGAGTCGATCGTCATGCGCTCGATCGGCTCGTGGGTCTTGCCGTCGATCTGCTTGGTGACGACCTCGGGCTTGCCGACGGTCAGCTCGAAGCCCTCGCGGCGCATCTGCTCGACCAGGATGGCGAGCGCGAGCTCACCGCGGCCCTGGACCTCCCAGGCGTCGGGGCGCTCGGTGTCCAGGACGCGGAGCGAGACGTTACCGATCAGCTCACGGTCCAGGCGGTCCTTCACCTGGCGGGCGGTGACCTTGTGGCCCTTGCCGCCCTTGCCGACGAGCGGCGAGGTGTTGGTGCCGATGGTCATCGAGATGGCCGGCTCGTCGACCGTGATCAGCGGGAGCGCGATCGGGTTCTCGGGGTCGGCCAGGGTCTCGCCGATCATGATGTCCGGGAATCCGGCGACGGCGCAGATGTCACCGGGGCCCGCCACCTCGGCCGGCTTGCGGGTGAGCGCCTCGGTCATCAGGAGCTCGGTGACGCGGACGTTGGACATCGTGCCGTCACGCTTGATCCAGGTGACGGTCTGGCCCTTGCGCAGCTCGCCCTGCTCGACGCGGCAGAGCGCGATACGGCCGAGGAAGTTGTCGGCGTCCAGGTTGGTGACGTGGGCCTGGAGCGGCGCGTCCGCGTCGAACTCGGGGGCCGGGACGTGCGCCAGGATGGTGTTGAAGAACGGCTCCAGGCTGTCGCTGTCCTGCGGGACGGTGCCGTCCTCGGGCTTGGTCAGCGAGGCGACGCCGTCACGGGCGCAGGCGTAGACGATCGGGAACTCGATCTGGTCCTCGTCCGCGTCCAGGTCCAGGAACAGGTCGTACGTCTCGTCGACGACCTCGGCGATCCGGGAGTCGGGGCGGTCCGTCTTGTTGATGCAGAGGATGACCGGCATCTTCGCGGCCAGCGCCTTGCGCAGCACGAAGCGGGTCTGGGGCAGCGGGCCCTCGGAGGCGTCGACGAGCAGCACGACCGCGTCCACCATCGACAGACCGCGCTCGACCTCGCCGCCGAAGTCGGCGTGGCCGGGGGTGTCGATGATGTTGATCGTGATCGGGTCCCCGCCGTCCTTGGGGTGGTACTTCACCGCCGTGTTCTTGGCGAGGATCGTGATGCCCTTCTCACGCTCCAGGTCGTTCGAGTCCATCATGCGGTCGTCGAGGTGCTCGGCGGCGTGGGCGGCGAACGCTCCGGCCTGCTTGAGCATGGCGTCGACCAGCGTGGTCTTGCCGTGGTCGACGTGGGCGACGATGGCTACGTTACGGATGTCGTGGCGCGTGGGCATGGGTGGCTTGCGCTTCTCTCGGATCGTGGGATCAGGCGTCTCAGTCGGTCTTCGAGTCCTCGTACGCCCGCCGGGCGGCACGCCACGGCTCGTCCCATCGTACGGGCCCCGGGCCCACCGGGCTTCCCGGACGGATCCGCAGAGGCGGTCTTCCCGTGTGATTCAGGCGATATTCAGCCGGTGTCAAGGGCCTGGCACGGAGCCAGGCCCTTGGGTACTGCCGGGCCATCGACGTGGCCGGAAAGGGGGCAGAGCTGCGGCGGGACCGCGGTCGGGCTGTGTGGGGGGTGAGGAGCGGTGAAGCGAAGAACGGCCCGGGTCAGGGCAGACACCACACTGCCCGCCGGGGGAACCGGCGGGCAAGGGTTTTGAGGTGCATCTGAGCTTGGCGGTGGGAGGGTGTGGTATTTACCCGCTACTTCTTGCGGTCTGCGGGGGAACCTGCCGCTTGCCGGTTCTTGAACCCGATGTCCTGGTACCGGGGGGCCGCGAAACCGAACGCCCCGACGTTCGCGAGCTTCTTGTCGACCGCGACGAGCTGCGGACGCTGGAAGAGCGGAATCGATCCGGCGGCCGCCCAGATCCGGGCGTCCGCCTGCTTCATCAGCTCGCGTGCGGCCTTCTCGTCCAGCTCTGCGGCCGCCTGGTCGAAGAGCTGGTCGATGTGGTCGGTGCCGACCCGGGTGTAATTCTGCTCCACGAGGAGCGACCCGTCGGTGGCGGGCTCCGGCTTGGCGTAGATCGGGCGCCCGTCGGTGGCCGGGTAGGCGGTGGCGGGCCAGGAGTAGAGCGCCAGGTCGTACTCGCCGGAGGCGATGTGGTCCTTGAAGTAGCTCTCGTCGGGCACCTTGGTGATCTCCGTGCCGATGCCGATCTTCTCCAGCATCGTCGCGATCTTGTCCCCGACGCTGCGCAGCGACTGGGATCCGGGCCCGGAGGGGAGCACGAAGCGCAGGGTCAGCGTCTTGCCGTCCTTGCCGAGCTGCCCCTTGGCCGCGGCGGGCGCCGGGGCGGCGGTGCCGACGGGGGCGTACGCTCCTGCGGCTCCGCCGGGCTGCTTGTCCTGGGCGGCCACGGTGCCGTCCTCGCCGACCACTCCGGCCTGGCGGAGCAGGGCCGCGCTCTGGGCGGCGGCCGTCCGGGCGGGGGCGATGACGTGGAGGCCCGAGGCGCCGCTCGCGGAGGCGTGGGCGGGGGCCTTGGCGCCGGGCTTGTTGTCCTCGCCGACGATGTAGAGGCCCTCGTCGCGGGAGGCGGCGCTGTCCTCGGAGGCGCGCCCGGCCTTCTTGTCGCCCTTCTCGTCCTCGGCTTCCTCGTCGGCCTTCTCCTCCTTGCTCTCCTCCTTGCTCTCCTTCTCGCTCTTCTCGGTCTTCGCGTCCTTGTCCTCGTCCTTCTTCGCGTCCTCGGCGGTCCCCTTCTCCGCCTCGGCGCCTTCCTTCGCGTCCTTGTCGCCCTTCTTCTCCGCCTCGCTGCCCGCCTTGGTGTCCTTCGGCAGCTGGGCCGCGCCGCCCCGGGTCCAGCCGGCGTCCGCCAGCAGGGCCTGGGCCTCCTTGGTGTTCTGGTCGCCGAGCGCCCCGCTGCCGTCCTTGTAGCCCGGCTGGCCCGCGAGGGCGAGGTGGCTGCCGAGCGGCTTCGCCGGAAGGCCGAGCGGCCCCAGCACCGTCTGGGCCAGCTCCTGGCGGTCCAGGGCGCGGGCCACCGCCCGGCGGACCCGGTCGTCGGCGAGCGGGCCGGACTCGCCGTTCAGCGCGAGCTGGGTGTAGGCGGGTTCCAGGGACTTGCGGACGGCGAAGTCGCGCAGCGCCTTCTGCTCGGTGGCGTACGCGACGACGGCCTTGCGGTTCTTCTCCCGGGCGGCCTGCGCGATCTCGGCGGCCTCCTCGTCGGAACCGTGCGCCAGGGCCCAGGAGCGCAGGGCCGCGGCGGGCGTGATCTCGGAGCCCGGGCCGTGGGCGGGCTGCTGGCCGTTGTTGCCCCGGTCGCGGCGGGCGAGGGTGATGCGGTCGGCGGTGGCCGCGTCGATGTCGGCGACGTCCACCGTGCCGTCGGCGAGGGCCTGGGTACGGTCCTTGGCGGCGACCGCCCGGAAGACGAGGGTGTCCAGCTTGGCCTTGTCGCCCCACCAGCGCGGGTTGCGGGCCAGCGTGACGGTGCCCTTGGACGTGCTGACGCTGCGCAGGACGAAGGGCCCGGCGGTGTTCTTGAGGGTGGTGCGCGCGCCGTCGTTGAAGGTGTCCGGCGAGCCGGTGATCTCCTTCGGGTAGAGCGGCGAGAACAGCGAGCGCCAGTCCGCGTAGGGCTTGGAGAACGTGACCCGCACCTGGAGGTCGTCCGCGCCCCGCTCGATCTTCTCGATCCGCTCGTAGCCGGAGTTGCGGGCGGTCCAGAACGCGGAGTCCTTGCCGCTGAGCGCCCGCCACTGGGCGACGAAGTCGGGGGCCCCGATCTCGCGGCCGTCGCTCCACACCGCCTGCTGGTTGAGCTTGTAGAGCACGACCTGCTTCGGCTCGCGCTCGATGACCTTCGCGGACTCCAGGTAGTCCGGGTTGAGCTTCGGCTGCCCCGACTTGTCCATCGGGAAGAGGGTCGGGAGCAGGGCTCCGGTGATCCGGGTGGTGGCGCTGTCCGCGTCCGCCTGGAAGGCGTTGAAGGTGGCGGGCAGTGCGTCGACCGCCCAGTTCACCGTCGAACCGTCGGCGACCGTCTCGCGGGCGGCGGGGGCGATGTCCTGGGGCACGCCCCGGGAGGTCTCCTCGCCGCCGGAGCTGCAGCCCGCAAGCACCGGGATCGTGAGCACCCCGGTCGTGAGGAGCGCGAGCGATCGGCGCTTTCGGACCGTCCCGCGCGGGACGCCGAC
>MUNB01000699.1 GCA_002154345.1 Streptomyces griseus | reverse complement strand
GGATGGGGGTGCCCGGGTGGGTCCGAGGGTTCGAGCCTAGGCACTGGAACGTCACAATCAAGCCCGTCGGCCAAACCCCCGGTTCCGGACCCGGCCGGTCCGGACGGCCGGGGCGGCCCACCGCGGGCCGCCCGAGCCGTTCCCGGGAGTTCTCCGGCGTGCTCACCGGCGTACTTCACGCGTGCTCAGGCGTACTCGGTCGGGATCACCGGCTCGCCCCGCGACAGCTGGATCGCCGACATCGGCAGCTCCGAGCGCGCGGCCACGTGCCGCTCGCGGACGGCTTCCAGGGGCTCCCGTACGAGCACCTCGCCGCCGCGCACCAGCTCCACCAGCAGCGGCCGGCCGGCCGACGCGGGCACCGGGCCGGTGCCGATCACCTCGGCCTCGGCGACGCCGTGCTCGTCGGTCCGGCGCGCCGCCCACTTGCGACCGCCCTTCGACGACTTCGCGCCGAGCGACTTCTTCGCCACCGGCACCAGCGGGGCGTCCGGCTCCGCCGAGCCGGCGCGGGCCACCAGCTTGTAGACCATCGAGCAGGTGGGGTGCCCGCTCCCGGTGACCAGCTGGGTGCCGACCCCGTACGCGTCCACCGGCGCGGCGGCCAGCGAGGCGATGGCGTACTCGTCCAGGTCCGAGGTCACCACGATCTTCGTGCCCGTCGCCCCCAGCTCGTCCAGCTGCTGCCGCACCCGGTGCGCGACCAGCAGCAGGTCCCCGGAGTCGATCCGCACGGCGCCCAGCTCGGGCCCCGCGATCTCGACGGCCGCCCGGACCGCCTCGGCCACGTCGTAGGTGTCGACCAGCAGCGTCGTGCCCCGGCCCAGCGAGTCCACCTGCGCCCGGAACGCGTCGCGCTCGGTGTCGTGCAGCAAGGTGAAGGCGTGGGCGCTGGTGCCGACGGTCGGGATCGCGTAGCGGAAGCCCGCCGCCAGGTCGGAGGTGGCGTCGAAGCCGCCGACGTACGCCGCGCGGGCCGAGGCCACCGCGGAGAGCTCGTGGGTGCGCCGGGCGCCCATCTCGATCAGCCGGCGGCCCCCGGCGGCGGCCGACATCCGCGAGGCCGCGGCGGCGATGGCGGAGTCGTGGTTGAGGATGGAGAGGATCACCGTCTCCAGCAGCACGCACTCGGCGAAGGAACCCTCCACCCGCAGGATCGGGGAGCCGGGGAAGTAGACCTCGCCCTCCGGATAGCCCCAGATGTCGCCGCTGAAGCGGTAGCCGGCCAGCCATTCGAGGGTCGGCTCGTCGACGATCTCCTGCTGCCGGAGGAAACCGATCATCTCGTCGTCGAAGTGGAAGTTCTCCACCGCGTCCAGCACCCGCCCGGTGCCCGCGACGACACCGTAGCGCCGCCCCTCGGGCAGCCGGCGGGTGAACGCCTCGAAGACCGAGTGCCGGTCGGCGGTGCCGGCCTTGAGGGCCGCCTGCACCATGGTCAGCTCGTACTGGTCGGTGAAGAGCGCGGTCGACGGAACGCCGACCCGTCGCCCGAGGTCCGCTGTGTTCATGGCTGGGATGCTACCCCCTATTCGTCAAAGTGACGAGATGTGGGGTCCGTTTGTGCGCCGGACCCGCCCGGGTGGCAGCATGGGACAGGTGAGCGTTGCTACCCCGCTAGAGATCGAACGTCCCGATTCGGCCGAGGAGACCTTCGCGGTCCCCGAGCCGGACGTCCCGTGGGTGACGCTCGTCCACAACGACCCGGTCAACCTGATGAGCTATGTGACCTACGTCTTCCAGGCCTACTTCGGCTACCCGAAGGACAAGGCCCACAAGCTCATGCTGGACGTGCACCAGAAGGGCCGCGCCGTCGTCTCCAGCGGGAGCCGCGAGGAGATGGAGCGCGACGTCCAGGCCATGCACGGGTACGGGCTGTGGGCCACCCTCACCCAGGACCGCAACTGACCCCTGCGAGCGTCACCCGC
>MUNB01000698.1 GCA_002154345.1 Streptomyces griseus | reverse complement strand
TCGGCCGGGTCCTTCGCCAGGCACCGGGCGACCAGCGGCGCGAGATCCTCCGGCACCCCGCCGAGGTCCGGCTGGTCGTGCACCACCTGGTACGCCACGATGTACGGGCTGTCCGAGTCGAACGGCCCCCGGCCCGTCGCCGCGTGGACGATCACGGCGCCCAGCGCGAACACGTCGACCGGCGGCCCGACCTCGCGCGGCCGCTGGAACTGCTCGGGAGCCATATAGGGCGGCGAGCCGATCAGCTTGCCCGTCTCGGTGCGCAGATCGCTGTCGTACGGCCGGGAGATCCCGAAGTCGATGACCTTGGGCCCGCCGTCGGTCAGCAGGACGTTGCTCGGCTTCAGATCACGGTGGATCACGCCCGCCCGATGGATGTCCCGCAGCGCCTCGGCCAGACCGGCGGTCAGCCTGCGCAGCTCGGCGGGGGCCATCGGGCCGTTCCGCTTCACCTGCTCGGCGAGCGTGGGCCCGGGGATGTAGAGGGTGGCCATCCAGGGCCGCCCGGCCTCCGGATCGGCGTCGACGACCGGCGCGGTGAACGCCCCGCTGACCCGCCGCGCGGCCGCCACCTCCTGCCGGAACCGCGCCCTGAACTCGGGATCCGACGCGTACGGCGCATGCACCACCTTCACCGCGAGCTGCATCCCCGAGGCCGAGCGCGCCAGATGTACGACCCCCATGCCGCCCGAGCCGAGACAGGCCTCAAGACGGTAGGTGCCGGCATACTGCGGAAACTCCGCTTCCGGATGCGCTCCGGGCTCTCGCAGCGGCGGCATCGCCCACCCCCGTGTGTTCGTGCGCATGCGACGCACGGAGCCTAGTCGATGGTGCGTGCGAGAGGCACGGGGCTTGCTAGCCTGCGCGTCGTACGCGCACGGCGTACGCGTTTCTCAACGGGGGAGGCCCATATGGGCGTTGAAGAGCAGACGCAGGAACCGGCGGCGGCCGGGGAAACGGCGAGCGCGGACCTCACGGTGGAGACCACCGCATCCGGCACCCGCTACCCGATCGCCCCGGGCTACCGGGTCAACGTCCGCACCGGACCGGGCACCAGCTACCGCATCGTCCGGACTCTGCCGTACGGCCAGAAGATCCCGATCTACTGCCAGAAGCCGGGGGAGCGGGTCACCGGCCCGTACGGCACGTCGAACCTCTGGGACAACATCGCCAACGGCCAGTTCGTCGCGGACGCCTACGTCTACACGGGGCGTGACGGCTACATCGCACCGCGCTGCGACTGACGGCACCACCCGGGGTACCGGGGGCGGCGGGGGATAATCGACCCCGTGAGCGAGAACAGCGCAGCCCCCGGCACCCCGCCCGCCACGGCCCCGGGCCCGCAGCCCGAGCCGATCCGCTTCTTCGGCACGACATGGGTCGACCACGACGGCGGTTACGGGCTCCGCCGCGCCGGCGTCGCCGTCGGCTCGCTGGCCGCCGCCGTGGCCGCCTGCTTCGTCCTGCGCTTCGCCTACCAGGGGCTGGAGATCGCGGAGGTCGGGAGCCTCGTCGGGATACTGGTGATCGCGATGTTCTCCATCTGCAGCGCCATCGCGTTCCGCAAGACCTGGGAGGGCTTCGGCGCCCGCCCGAAGGACCCGGCCCGCGAGGACGCCCTGCGCGGTCTGAAGTCGATCGGGTTCATCGGCTCGCTGCTCGCCTACTTCGTCCGCTCGCTCACCGAGGCCCCGGGCGAGAAGCTGCGCCGTACCGAGTACGAGAAGGCCCGCGTCCAGTTCGAGAAGCGGCGCTCGACCCGCACCGGCAACCCGGCGGCCCGCAAGGCATCCGGCCGCAAGCGCTCCAAGCGCACCTGAGCACCCGCCCGTCCCACGGACAACTCGCTCCACACAGCACTCCGAGCCCGCCGACACCGTCGGCGGGCTCGGAGTGCTG
>MUNB01000697.1 GCA_002154345.1 Streptomyces griseus | reverse complement strand
TGGCCGACGCGACCGCGGGGACCGCGACGCTGGAGCTGGGCGGCGAGGCGTACGGGGACGCGACCGCGTGAACCGCGCGTGAACCGCGTGAACCTCGTGAGGTGAGGGCAATCCCACGGGGGCCAAAAACATGATCGATGCGGGTTCGGCGGCCCGGCGGCGTTAGCGTGGTCCGTGCCGACAGCGGGATCACGGGCCGCCGGTGCGCGGCCCACGGGGTGGAGGACGACGACGATGCAGGCCGGAACCGGCGGAGTGATGGCGTGAGGATCCTGCACACCTCGGACTGGCACCTGGGCCGGTCCTTCCACCGCGTCTCTCTGCTGGAGGCCCAGGCCGCCTACCTCGACCACCTCGTGGCGACCGTCCGGGAACGCGAGGTGGACGTCGTCCTCGTCGCGGGCGACGTCTACGACCGGGCGGTCCCGCCGCTCACCGCCGTCGAGCTGTTCGACCGCGCGCTGCACCGGCTCGCCGAGGCCGGCGTCCCGACCGTCATGATCTCCGGCAACCACGACTCGGCCCGCCGGCTCGGCGTCGGCGCCGGGCTCCTCGACCGGGCCGGGATCCATCTGCGCACCGACCCCGAGGGCTGCGCCACCCCCGTCGTGCTCGCCGACGCCCACGGCGACGTGGCGTTCTACGGGCTGCCCTATCTGGAGCCCGCCCTGGTCAAGGACGTCCTCCGGGCTGCCAAGGCCGGCCACGAGGCGGTCCTCGCCGCCGCCATGGACCGGGTCCGCGCCGACCTCGCCACCCGCCCCGCCGGAACCCGCTCCGTCGTCCTCGCGCACGCCTTCGTGGCGGGCGGCGAGCCCAGCGACAGCGAACGCGACATCACCGTCGGCGGGGTCGCCGCTGTCCCCGCCGGGGTCTTCGACGGCGTCGACTACGCGGCCCTCGGCCATCTCCACGGCTCCCAGCGGGTCACCGACCGCGTCCGCTACTCCGGCTCGCCGCTCGCCTACTCCTTCTCCGAGGCCGACCACCGCAAGACCATGTGGCTCATCGACCTCGACGCCGACGGGGACATCGCCGCCGAGGAACGGATCGACTGCCCCGTGGAGCGGCCCCTCGCCCGGCTCCGCGGCCGGCTCGACACCCTCCTGGAGGACCCCGCCCTGGACCGCCACGAGCACGCCTGGGTCGAGGCCACCCTCACCGACCCGGTGCGCCCAGCCGAACCCATGGCCCGCCTCGCCCGGCGCTTCCCGCACACCCTCAGCCTCGTCTTCGACCCCGAGCGGCCGCCCGACGACCCGGGGGCGTCCTACGCCCAGCGGCTCAAGGGCCGCGACGACCACCAGATCGCCGAGGACTTCGTCGCCCATGTGCGCGGCGGCAGCGGCCCGAGCGACCTCGAACGCACCGTGCTGCGCGCCGCGTTCGACGACGTACGGGTG
>MUNB01000696.1 GCA_002154345.1 Streptomyces griseus | reverse complement strand
GAGCGACCGCCGTCCGTCACGCCGCCGTGGCCCCGACCCGCACCCGCCGGCTCGCCCCCGGCGGCTCGATCGACGCCCACCGGCACGACGACCACCAGATCGTCTACGCGGGCCGCGGCGTCCTGACCGTCACGACCGACGCGGGATCCTGGGTCGCCCCGGGCACCCGCGCGATCTGGGTCCCCGCGGCCGTCGTGCACGCGCACCGGGCGTACGGCGAACTCGATCTGCATCTGGTCGGGCTGCCCGTCACCGAGAACCCGCTCGGCCTCGACGCACCGACCGTCCTCGCCGTCAGCCCGCTGCTGCGCGAACTGCTCATCGCCTACACCCGCGCCGAGGACGACGGCGAAAGCCCCGAGCGGGCCCGGCTGCGCGCGGTGCTCCTCGACCAACTGCGCGCGTCGGACGCCCAGCAGCCGCTGCACCTGCCCACGCCCACCGCGCCGCCGCTCCGCGACCTGTGCGCCATCCTGCGGGCCGACCCCGGCGACGGCCGTACGCTCGCCGAACTCGGCCGCCAGGTAGGGGCCGGCGACCGGACCCTGTCCCGGCTGTTCCGCAGCGACCTCGGCATGACGTTCCCGCAGTGGCGCACCCAGCTCCGCCTTCACCACGCCCTGATCCTGCTGACCGAACGGACGCCGGTGACCGCGGTGGCGCATCAGTGCGGCTGGTCGTCGGCGAGCGCGTTCATCGAGGTCTTCCGCCGTACGTTCGGCCACACGCCGGGCTCGCATCCGGCAGGGTGAGCCCACGCTCCGGAACCCGCTCGCATGCATACTGCACCGACCGCTAGCGTGCAGCCATGAGCACCCCCGAACCCACCGAAACCACACCCGCGGCC
>MUNB01000695.1 GCA_002154345.1 Streptomyces griseus | reverse complement strand
CGAGGGCCGCGGGCGGGCGCGGGCAGACCGGCAGGAGCTGGAAGCCGGTGGCCGGCACGGGGGCGCGGGCGTTCAGCCCAGCACCTTGCTCGCCCCGGCGCGGCCCCACAGCAGGGCCGCGCCGAACGACAGAGCCGTCGTGGCCGCCGTGATGCCGATGACCAGCGCTCCGGCGGCCGCGCCGCTCAGGTCCGCCCGGACGAAGGCGTCGTCGAGGACGCCGAGGACGAGGACGTGCACGAGGTAGGCCCCGAACGACGCTTCGGCCAGCCGGGTCAGCGTGGGCCGCATCCGCTCCGGGACGCGCAGGCCGTGCAGCGAGACCAGGACTCCGCAGCTGAACAGGCCCACCAGGATGTGGGCGTACGGGATCGCGTANNCCGCGTAGATCAGCTGGTACGGGGCGAACGCCCAGCCGAAGCGCGGCAGTTCACGGCCGGTGGCCTCGGCCAGGTCGCCGAGGAACGACGGAGCGGCGGCCAGGACCAGCAGGACCGCGCCGAGCCCCCACGGCCGCTTGCCCGCCCGGACCAGCACGACCAGGCCCAGGACCATGATCACGGGGAGATAGGCGTACAGGTACCAGAGGTGGTAGGCCGGGCGGACCGAGGCGAAGACGGAGTCCAGCGCGAGTCGGCGGAGCGGGTCGTCGTTGGTGTCGCGCAGTTTGCCCCAGGCCAGGTAGAGCGCGGTCCAGACGGCGNNCCGCCGCAGCCGCGCGCCGTCCTTCGGCGGGGCCCCGGCCAGGACCACCCAGCCGGCGATGGCGAAGAAGAGCGGCACGGCGAAGCGGCCCGCGGAGTCGGCGACCAGCCCGGCCCAGTAGGTGCCGGACCCCTGCGAGGCCGTCCGGCCCACGGTGTTCACGAACGCCGAACCGGTGTGGAGGCCGATCACGGTGACCGAGCAGAGCAGCCGGATCAGGTCGATGTCGTAGCGGTGCTCACGGACGGGACGCGTCGTCTCCGGGGCCGTCGAAGCCGTGGCGGAGACGGGGGCGGGGGGTGTGGTGGACATGGCTCTCAGAGGGTGGG
>MUNB01000694.1 GCA_002154345.1 Streptomyces griseus | reverse complement strand
GTGCCGCTCGTCCAGAGCCGGCCGAGGCGACCGGCTCTGGACGAGCGGCACACTGAGCCGTACCGTCAGCACGACGCCCTGACTACCACTGCTAGTTTTCGGAGGGCGGGCGTCTCCCGGTCCCTCCGAGCACCGTGCGAGCCGCCGGAGGCACCCTCATGTCCACCACCGAGTCCGCGAAGCCGTCGAAGCTCCCGCCGTTCGACGCCGCCGATCCCCTCGGCATCGACGACCTGCTCGGCCCGGACGACCTCGCGATCCGCGACACCGTCCGCACCTGGGCCACCGACCGCGTCCTGCCGCACATCGCCGAGTGGTACGAGAAGGGCGAGCTGCCCGGCATCCGCGAGCTGGCCCGCGAGCTCGGCGCCCTGGGCGCGCTCGGCATGTCGCTCGACGGGTACGGCTGCGCCGGGGCGAGCGCCGTCCAGTACGGGCTGGCCTGCCTGGAGCTGGAGGCCGCCGACTCCGGGATCCGCTCGCTCGTCTCCGTACAGGGGTCGCTCGCCATGTACGCGATCCACCGCTTCGGCTCCGAGGAGCAGAAGCAGCGGTGGCTGCCCGGCATGGCGGCGGGCGAGATCATCGGCTGCTTCGGCCTGACCGAGCCCGACCACGGCTCCGACCCGGCCGGGATGCGGACGTACGCCAAGCGCGACGGCGAGGACTGGGTCCTCACCGGCCGCAAGATGTGGATCACCAACGGCTCGGTCGCCGGGGTCGCCGTCGTCTGGGCGCAGACCGACGAGGGCGAGGACGGCCGGGGCATCCGCGGCTTCGTCGTCCCGACCGACGCCCCCGGCTTCTCGGCGCCCGAGATCCACCACAAGTGGTCGCTGCGCGCCTCGGTCACCAGCGAGCTGGTCATGGACGAGGTGCGGCTGCCCGCCGACGCGGTGCTGCCGGACGCGCAGGGGCTGCGCGGTCCGCTCAGCTGTCTGAGCCACGCCCGCTACGGCATCGTCTGGGGCTCCATGGGCGCGGCGCGGGCCAGCTTCGAATCCGCCCTCGACTACGCGCGGAGCCGGGAACAGTTCGGCCGGCCGATCGGCGGCTTCCAGCTCACCCAGGCCAAGCTGGCGGACATGGCCCTGGAGCTGCACAAGGGCATCCTGCTCGCCCACCACCTGGGCCGCCGGATGGACGCGGGCGGGCTCCGGCCGGAGCAGGTCAGTTTCGGCAAGCTGAACAATGTGCGGGAGGCGATCGAGATCTGCCGCACCTCGCGCACGATCCTCGGGGCCAACGGAATCTCGCTGGAGTACCCGGTGATGCGGCACGCCACGAACCTGGAGTCGGTGCTCACCTACGAGGGCACCGTGGAGATGCACCAGCTGGTCCTGGGCAAGGCGCTCACCGGTCTCGACGCCTTCCGGTGAGGGGGCGCGCCGGGACGCGCGCGCCGACCGGATGCGTTGACCGGATCTTTCCGGCGAGCGCCCTGCTCAGCTCTGGTTGAAGAAGCCGTCGGCCTTGCGGCCGGCGGCTTCGCCCGCCACCACCTGGGTGTCGGCGGGGGACAGCAGGAAGACCCGGGTGGCCACCCGGTCGATCGAGCCGCGCAGGCCGAAGATCAGCCCGGCGGCGAAGTCCACCACGCGCTTGGCGTCGGCGGGGTCCATGGCCGTGAGGTTGACGATCACCGGGACGCCGTCCCGGAAGAGCTCACCGATGGCCCGCGCGTCCCGGAAGCTGTCCGGGGTCACGGTCGCGATCCGGCGGTCCCGCTCCTCGGCCGCCTCCGCGGCCACCTGCACCCGCGGGTCGGTGACCCAGGCCTGGTTGCCCGTGCCCGTCTCCGTACCCTCGGCGTACTCGTCGTCGTAGTACCGCTCGTCGTTGTCCTCCACGAGGCCCAGCCAGGCACTCGCCTTGCGCACCGATCCCATGGACGCCTCCTCTCACCGCGGTTCTGTGGCGTTCCGCATCTCTTTCGTATCCCTATGGTCGTCCATGATGCGGATACCGCGCCAAGTAGATAGTCGGCTCGCAGGCGATTCGTGACGCTACTGGTGCAGAGGATGTGGCGATTCGTCAGGGTTGGTCCCGCATAAGGGGGGTTGCGAAAAGAAAATATGATGCTCCGGGCCGTACGGGTGATCCTGCCGACGGACGGGTGAACGGATGGCTGGATACGATGCATGCCGGTCCGGTGCAGCGAGCGGCGCGCACCGGCGATGCGGATCCCGGGGGATCGTCGTGTTCGGAATCGTCAGGCCCTGCACCCATCGGCTCTCCGAAGGGCTCAGGACCGAGTGGATGGCCCATCTCTGCGGTCTCTGCCTGGCCCTGAGGGCGGATCACGGACAGTTCGCCCGGATCGTCACGAACTATGACGGCCTGATCGTCTCCGTCCTGACGGAGGCTCAGACGGGCCGTACGCCCGAGGGCCGCCGCACCGCGGGACCCTGCCCGCTGCGCGCCATGCGCACCGCGCCGGTCGCCAAGGGCGAGGGGGCCAGGCTCGCCGCCGCCGTCTCCCTCGTCCTCGCCTCGGCCAAGGTCCGCGACCACGTCGCCGACCGGGACGGGCTGTTGGCCCGCCGCCCGGTCGCCGCCGCCGCACGCCGGGTCGCCGCCGGATGGGACCGGGCGGGCGCGCGGACCGGGGCGGCCCTCGGCTTCGACACCGCGCTCCTGGTCGACGCGGTCGACCGGCAGACCGGCATCGAGACGCTCGCCGGGCTCGGCACCCCGCTGCTGACGGTCACCGAACCCACCGAGACCGCCACCGCCGCCGCCTTCGCGCACACCGCCGTGCTCGCCGGGAAGCCGCAGAACGCCGCACCGCTCGCGGAGGCCGGCCGGCTCTTCGGGCGGCTCGCGCACCTGCTGGACGCCGTGGAGGACCGGGAGACCGACGCCGCGTCGGGCGCCTGGAACCCGCTCACCGCCACCGGCACCCCGCTGACCGAGGCGCGCCGGCTCTGCGACGACGCGCTGCACGGCGTACGGCTCGCCCTGCGCGAGGTGGAGTTCACCGACGGCAAGCTCGTCCACGTCCTGCTCGCCCATGAGCTGCGGCGCTCGGTCGACCGGGCGTTCGGCACCTCCTCCTGCTCGCACCAGGAGGGCCAGGGACAGCAGGGTCTGCTGCTCCCGGACGCCTCCTTCGGGCCTCCGCCGGGCAACCCGTACGGAGCGCCGCCCGGCAACCCGTACGCCCCCGGCGGCCCCGGCTCCGCGCCGCCCCCGCCGCGCCGGTCGCGGGCTGATCGCCGGCTGCCTGGTCTGGGTCGGGCTCGCCTGCACCTGCCAGATGTGCTGCGGGAGTTTCGAGGACCCCTGGACCAGGGAGCCCCGGCAGGCGCCGTGCCAGAACTGCGGCGACTGCTGCGAGGCGTGCAGCTGCTGCGGCGACTGCGGCGAGGGCTGCTGCTGTTGCGGAGACTCCTGCGGCTGCGACTGCTGACGCCCGCCCGGCCGACGTCGGCTGCCGGGCCGACGTCGGCCCGCCT
>MUNB01000693.1 GCA_002154345.1 Streptomyces griseus | reverse complement strand
GCGGGCGGCGGGGACCGGGAGGCCGCCGACCGCTTCGTCCGGGCGACCTACGAGGACGTCCGCAGGTTCGTCGCCTACCTCAGCTCCGACGCCCCGGGCGCCGACGACCTGGCTCAGGAGACCTATCTCCGGGCGATGAGCGGGCTGGCCCGGTTCGCGGGGCGCTCCTGTGCCCGGACCTGGCTGATGTCGATCGCGCGGCGCGTCGTCATCGACCGGCACCGCGCGGCCGCCGTACGCCCCCGGACCGCCGACACCGCGGACTGGCAGACCGCCGCGGAACGCGCCCAGCCCCGCCATCTGCCCGGATTCGAGGAGTCCGCCGCGGTGCTGGACGCCCTGCGGCGGCTGGACCCGGCGCGCCGCCAGGCCTTCGTCCTCACCCAACTGCTGGGCGCGTCCTACGAGGAGGCGGCGGCCGCCGCCGGCTGCCCGATCGGCACGGTGCGTTCCCGGGTGGCACGCGCACGCCGCGAGCTCGCCGGGCAGTGGCGCGCGGAACCCGCCGAACCCGCTTCCGACGCCGTCTAGTCGGCGCCCGCCCGGGATCCTTCGGGGTCCCGGGCGGTACGGCGTCGGCCCTTCGCCCCCGGCCGGTGGCGGAGCAGGAACACGGGCCGGTGGCGGAGCAGGAGCACCGGCAGCAGCAGGCACTGGAGGCAGACCGCCGCCCAGAACCCCCGCGCCGAGCCCGCCGCCTCCGCCGCCCCGGCGAGCGTGT
>MUNB01000692.1 GCA_002154345.1 Streptomyces griseus | reverse complement strand
GCACGGTGAGTCCGGCGGCCCCGAAACGGTCGTCCCAGGGAAGCGCCAGCGCCCCGATGCCGCCGCCGAAACTCGTACCGAGAAAGGTCAGTGCCCCCGCGGTCTCCGGCGCCAGCCGTCGCAGCGCGGTGGCCGCGCACCAGACATCCGCCACGCACCCGCCGATGAGATAGGAGTCCCGGGACTCGATGCCGTGCAGGACGTGCCNNCGGCGGGCACTGCCAGGGGTCCGGGGCCGCCCGGCCCCCGTATCCGTGGGCCGCCACACAGCCGCGCGTGACGGGCCCCTCGGCGGGGACGGTCAGCCAGCCGCCGATCCGGACCCCGTCGGTGGACGTGTAGGAGACGTCGGCCACCCGCACGTCGGCCAGGGTGGTCCAGGGCCCCTCGATCCGGGGCGCCGGGTCGACGGAGAGCGCCCGGGCGTAGCGGTCCCGCCAGAAGTCGGCGAAGTCGTCGGGCGCCGACGGGGCTTCCACGGCCAGCAGGCGCGGCAGGTCGTAGCCGTGGGTGGGGTCGAAGGGG
>MUNB01000691.1 GCA_002154345.1 Streptomyces griseus | reverse complement strand
CTGCCGCCTGCCGCCTGCCGCTGGCTCAGGCTCAGGATCGGGCGGTGGGCCGGGCGACGGGGCCCAGTGCTTCCGGCACCGGTCGGAGCCCCCGGCCCCCGCCCCTACGCCGCGTGCAGCGCCAGCGTCGGGGAGAGCCGGGACGCCCGGACCGCCGGGTAGAGGCCCGCCACCGTACCGATGACCAGTGTCGCGCCGAAGCCGCCGCCGACCGCCCACAGCGGGACCACCCAGGGCAGTCCGCCGGAGTGCGCGTACACCCCCGTCGCCGTCGCGCCCAGCGCCACGCCCGCCAGGCCGCCCAGGCCCGACAGCATCAGCGACTCCGTGACGAACTGGATCCGGATCTGGCCCCTCGTCGCGCCCAGCGAGCGGCGCAGGCCGATCTCGTACCGCCGCTCCAGCACCGAGATGATCATGGTGTTGGCCACCCCGACCCCGCCGACCAGCAGGGCGATACCTCCCAGGCCCAGCAGCAGGCTGCTGAACGCCCCCTCGGTCGCCGCCTTCGCGCGGAGCGCCGACGACGGGTCGGTGACCTTCACGTTCTGCGGGTTCTGCGGGTCGATCGTCGCCGCCATCACCTTGCGTACGTCCGGTACCGCCGCGTCCGTCGAGCGTTCGTACACCGACGTCGGGTGACCGTCGAAGCCCAGCAGGCGCTTCGCGCCCTCCCAGCCGACCAGCGCGGAACGCTCGATCTCCGGGGCGAGCGGCAGCGGGTCCAGGATGCCGGTGACGGTGAAGTAGCGGTCGCCCAGCCACACTTGCTGTCCGGGCTCCGTGACGCCCAGGCGCTCCGCCGACACATGGCCGAGGACCACGGAGGGGTAGCGGCCGGTCGCCGCGTTCAGCCAGCGGCCGCTGCCGACCTCGCCGCGCAGGACCCGGAGCAGGCCGGCCGTCGTCGCCTTGACCGCGATCCCGCCCGTGTCGCCCTCGTCGACCTTCTCGTTGCGGCGTACGGTCGCGTTCAGATCGGCCGTCGCGCCGACGTCCTGGACGCCCTTGATCCGGCCGACCATCCCGACCGATTCCTCGGGCAGCTTCACCTCCTCCCCGGCGAACATCGACTCGCCGGGCGAGGCGACGAGCAGGTTGGTGCCCAACTTGTCGAGTTCTCTCAGCAGTTGGGCCTGGCTGGAGGCGGAGATGCCGACCACCGAGATCATCGTCGCGATGCCGATGGCGATGCCCAGGGCGGAGAGCACCACCCGCATCGGCCGGCTGCGCAGACCGGACGAGCCGACGTGCGCCACGTCCCGGGGGCTCAGCCGGGCCGCCTTCAGCCTGCCCCGGCCCCGGCCTGTGCGGGTCACCGGCCCGCTCCCGTCGCCGCGGCCGCCCCGTGGATCACGTCCGCGACCACCCGGCCGTCCCGGATCCGCACCTCACGCGGCAACTCCCGCGCGATCTCCGTGTCGTGCGTGATCACCGCGATCGTGGCCCCCTCCCGGTTCAGGTCCCGCAGCAGCTCCATCACCGCCGCGCCCGACGCCGAGTCGAGCGCCCCGGTCGGTTCGTCGGCCAGCAGGAGGGCGGGTTCGCCGACGACGGCACGGGCGATGGCGACCCGCTGCTTCTGGCCGCCGGACAGCTGGTGCGGCTTGTGGTCGAGGCGGTCCGCCAGGCCGACCCGGTCCAGCGCCTCGGCCGCCCTGCGGCGGCGCACCGAGCGGGAGAGGCCGGAGTAGAGCAGGCCCTCCGCCACGTTGTCGCGGGCGCTGACGCCCGGCACCAGGTGGAACGCCTGGAAGACGAAGCCCACGTGCTGGGCGCGCAGCGCGGAGAGCCTGCGGTCGGAGAGCGCCGCCACGTCGTGGCCCGCGATGTGGACGGAGCCCGCGGTGGGGCGGTCCAGGGTGCCGATGATGTGCAGCAGTGTGGACTTGCCGGAGCCGGACGGGCCCACGATGCCGAGGAGTTCGCCCTCCTCGACGGCGAGGTCCACCCCGCGCAGCGCGGCGACCGGGCCCGGGTACTCCTTGGTGACGCCGGAGAGGGCGACGACCGTACGGGGACGGGGCGCCGGGTCCGCGGCGGCGTTGGCGCTCATATCTTCGGCACCCCGACCTTCACGCCCTCGCGCAGACCGCCGCCGGACACCTCGACCCGGCCCTCCGCGAACATGCCGAGCTCGACCTTCACCTCGCGGACCGTGCCGCCCCGGACGACCTGGAGGCCGAAGCCGCCGCCGGGCAGGGCGAGCAGCGCGTTCACCGGCACGGTCAGGACGTCCTCACGGGTCTCGCCCGTCAGGTTCACCGTGACCGGCGACTGGTCGAAGCCGTCGACCTCGTCCGGCTCGTCGAAGGACACGGTCAGCGTGACCTTGGGGCTGTCGTCCTGCGGATCGTCGCCCTGCTTCGCGGTCCGGCCGACCGAGGAGACCTTCCCCGCCGCGGTCGTGCCGTCCGGCAGGTCCACGGTGACCTTCGTGCCCGTCTTCGCCAACCGGCTCTCGGCCACGTCCAGCCGGAACGTCACGATGCGTTCGGAACCGGTCGTCTCCAGGACCGGGGCGCCGGGCTGCGCCTGTTCGCCCAGGCCCGCGCCGATGCTCTTGATCCGGACCTTCCCCGGCGCGAACGCGATGTCCGCGGGCCCGACCTTTCCGGTCTGCTTCGCGCCGTGCGACTTCTGCCAGCGCTCGACGGCCGCCGCCGTCAGCTCGGTGTACTCGTCGTCCGGGGTGAAGCCCGTGTAGCCCAGATCCGCGAGATTGCGCTCCAGCTGCTCCACGTCCCGGCCCTTGTCGCCCGCCTTCAGCGTCCGGTACATGGGCCCGAAGCCGTACATCAGGCGCACCGGCCGGCCGTCGATCTCGTACAGCCGCTCGTTCCGCTCCACGGTCGACCCGGTCCGCGGCGTCCAGGTCACGGTGCCCGCCGCGCCCGCGTTGACCTTGCGCTCCTTGTCGTAGCCGAGCGTCCCGTCGGCCTGGGCGCTGTCGCGCAGGTCCCCGCGTTCGACCGGGGCGGTGGCCGGGGGCAGGCCGGTGTTCTTCGCCCCGCCGGTCTCCTCGTCGGGCCCGAGCCGGGTGAGGGCGAGGGAGCCGGCCGTCGCCGCGAGCACCGCCACCGCGACCGCCGCCGTCACGGCGCGTCCGCGCTTCATCGGCCGACGCTTTCGCACGCCTTGTTGGCCTTCTCGAACTTCTTCATGTCCTTCGACTTCAGCGCGGGCGCCGCCTGCATCGCCCCGCCGTCGAACTTCGGGTCGGGCATGTCGAAACCGTTCTTGCGCATGCACCGGGCGAAGGCGACCATCTTGTCCTTCTCCGCCTGCGACAGCTCCTTGGGCCCGCCGCCGACCGCCTTGTCCTCGCAGGCCTTGAACGCCTTCTCCATCTTCTCCTTGCCCATCGAGCCGCCGTCGATGGTCACGCCCATGCCGTCCTGGCCCGGCTTCGGCTCGGGGATGTCCAGGCCGTGGTCGCGGAGGCACTTGCGGTGCTCCAGCGCCTGGTCCTCCTTCGTCTTCTTGCTGCCGGAGGCGGATCCGCCGTCCTTCGTACCGCCGCCGTCGCCGCCCGAGCAGGCGGTGGCGGTCAGGGCGAGGGCGGCGGCCAGCGCACAGGCCGCCGCGAGTGAGCGCCCGCGTGAGCGCGCGGCGGTCCGGCGGGAAAGGGTCTGGTTCATGGGGGCTCCTCGTCGCGTGCCGACAGGTCCGTACAGGGACGGCCCGAGCGTGCGCGAGGACGCGGTTTCGTTTCTCTCAGCCCGGACGCTTACACCGGCGAAACATCGCTTTCGGGTACACAGGGCCCATGCGCGTGCTGGTGGTGGAGGACGAGGAATTCCTGGCGGAGATGATCGCCGAGGGGCTGCGCCGTGACGCCGTCGCCGTGGACATCGCCCCCGACGGGCGGGCGGCGCTGGAGAGGCTGCGGTTCGGCGCGTACGACGTGATGATCCTCGACCGCGACCTGCCGGGCCTGCACGGCGACGAGGTGTGCCGCCGGGTCGTCGCCCGGCGGCTGCTCACCCGGATCCTGATGCTCACCGCCGCCGGGACCGTACGGGACCGGGTGGCCGGACTCGGGCTCGGCGCCGACGACTACCTGACCAAGCCGTTCGCGTACGACGAACTCCTCGCCCGGGTCCTCGCGCTCGGCCGCCGCGCCCGCCCCGCCC
>MUNB01000690.1 GCA_002154345.1 Streptomyces griseus | reverse complement strand
GGGGTGCGCGGTCGCCCGCGACGCTCAGGGGGCGGGCGGGCCGGATGGCTGACGCGCGAGGACGGCCAGGTGCAGGCCGAGGAAGTTGATCTCCGATTCGGGCAGCGCGGGCCCGAGTTCCCGCTCGGCCCGTGCGGAGACCGCCCGGGCTCGGGCCAGGGCCTCCGGATGGCCGGCCAGCTCGGCGGCGACCTGGTCGTCGGTGGAGAACTCCTCGATGGGCTCGCCGCGCAGGAGGCGGCCGAGCGCCATCGTGAGATGGCTGGTGAGCATGCCCGCCGTGGCCTCGGTGACCGTGTGCCCCTCGGCCTCCAGCGCGGTGAGCTCGGCGGCCACGAAGTCGGTGACCTCGGGGGTGGCCTGGCCGCCTTCGCGGAAGAGGCGGAGCCGCAGTGCCAGCTGTTCGTCCATGACGATCCTCCCAATAAACAATAACCAGGATTCTGTATTTTCAGATCGCGCGACGCCCGGCCGAGCCGTGTCGCGTGCGTGGCCCCGTGACGGGCAGGGGCCGTCAGTACGAGGGGGTGCGTTCGCCCATCAGCACCTCGCTCTGCATCCGGGTCACGATCGACAGGTCGAGCGCCTCACGCACCGCGCCGAGCGCCTTCGCGCCGTCCTTGCGGCCGATCACCGCCGCGCTGGAGTTGCGCAGGGCCAGTTCACGGGTGACCTCGTCGCCCAGTGGGAGGACGTCGACCCCGACCCCCAGCCGGTCCTGCGCCTCGTCCAGGTTCCAGACGGTGGCATCCACCTCGTGACGGGCGAACAGGTCGTGCAGCTGCATGTACGACACCTCCCGCCACTCGATGTCCCGCCGGCCGGCGAACACGCGCTCCACCAGCATGCGCAGGTCCTCCGACGCGTGGTCGACCGCCACGCGCAGCCCCGGGCTGTCCAGGTCGACACCGTGCCGCACCAGCATGCCGTGAGCGCCGACGTAGGTGGCGGGGCCGAGGTCCGCCACCAGCTCCACCGGGTGTTCGGCGATCAGCTGGTCCGCGGCGAACCGTGAGAGCACCACCAGATCCACCTTGCCTTCCAGTAGTGCGGCGGTCCGGGCCCCGGCGCCGCGCATGAAGGTGACGGCGAACGGCGCCCCCGCCTGCTCGAAGGCTCCGCGCAGACCGGTGGCCAGCCCCTCGTAACGGCGGGAGTACGGCAGGGGCATCGCCGCGAGCAGCGTGCCGAGCCCGGACAGCCGCCACAGGACCGTGCGGTCCGAGCGGAGGAGGAAGGTGCCCAGGTGTCCTCGGGCGGCCGTGGTGATCGCCCCGGCCTCCTCCAGCAGTTGGAGCGCGGCCTGGACTGTGCCGTTGCCGCATCCCAGCTCCTCGGCGAAGTCCCGGACGCGGGGCAGTCGGGTGTCCGGCTCATGGTTCAGGAGCAGGACGGCCAGCTGCCGGGCGGCGAGGCCGTTGCGGGTGAGGAAGCGGGAGTCGAGGTCGTCCACACCTTGAACAGTAAACAGGATTCTGGATACTGACAAGGCCCTCCGGATGCCGCGGCTACTTGACGCTTCCGGCGGTGAGCCCGGAGCGCCAGTAGCGCTGGAGCAGCAGGAACGCGACCACCAGCGGGAGCAGCGCCAGCAGCGAGCCGATCACCATCAGCGGGTAGTAGTCGGGATTGATGGGGGCCGACGCGTTCCAGCTGTACAGGCCGAGGCTGAGCGGGTACAGGGACTCGTCCGACAGCATGACCAGCGGCAGGAAGAAGTTGTTCCAGATCGCCGTCAGCTGGAACAGGAAGATCGTCACATAGCCCGGAGCGAGCATTCTCAGCCCCACCGAGAAGAAGCTCCGCAACTCGCCCGCCCCGTCCACCCGGGCGGCCTCCAGCACCTCGTCGGGCACGTACGAGGCGGAGAACATCCGGGCCAGATAGACGCCGAAGGGGTTGAACAGCACCGGTATCAGCACCGACCACACGGTGTTGGCGAGGCCCAGATCGGAGGCGAGGAGATACATCGGCAGGGCCAGCACGGTCGCGGGGACCATGACCGAGATGAGGATCAGTGCGAACAACGGGCGCTTCCCGGCGAACGTGAACTTGTCGAAGACGTACCCGGCGGCGGTGCTGACCAGTGCCCCGACGGCCGCGCCGCCGACCGCGTACAGCAGGCTGTTGCCGTACCAGCGCAGATAGGCCCCGTCGTCCTGGGCGAGCAGCGCCCCGATGTTGTCGAACAGCGCGAAGTGGGAGAGGTCGAGGAAGTCCGAGGCGAACAGCGCTTCCGCGTCCACGGTGGAGGCCATGAGCAGCCAGAGCAGCGGCAGCAGGGCGTAGAGCGCGCTGACACCGACGACGAGGTTGGCCGCCACCGGACCGTACCGGCCGGTCCTGCGCGGGCCGCCCGGCGAACGCCGGACGGAGGGGGCGGAGCCGGCCGGCGCGACCGGCGCCGACGGGGTGGTGCGGACCGGCGTGCTCACGGGCGGGCCTTTCTCGATGAGGTGACTCGTGTCCTCTGCCGCGTCGAACCACGGGTCACCGCGAAGGACAGGGCGCAGCAGACGATCAGGAGGAGGACGGAGGCGGCGGATGCCAGGCCGTAGTTGTTCCGGGTGAACGCCGCGTCGAAGATGTACATGTTGGGGGTGTAGCGCGGGCTGATCAGCGGCGTGGCCTTCGCCAGGAGCATCGGTTCGGTGAACAGCTGGAGCGCCCCGATGGTCGTGAAGATCGCCACCGTGGTGAGGGTGCCCCGCACCAGCGGCACCTTGATGGTGAGCGCGGTGCGCACCGGGCCGGCCCCGTCCATCGCCGCGGCCTCGATCAGCTCGCGGGGGATGGCCTTGAGCGCGGCGAAGAAGATGACGGCGGTGTAGCCGAGACCGCTCCACAGGGCGATGTTCACCAGCGACGGCAGGATCATCGTCAGGCCCAGGAAGTTCACCGTGATGTCGACGCCCCGGAGGGCGTCCAGCACGGGCGAGATGCCGGGCGTGTAGAGGTAGAGCCAGATGACCGTGGCGATGATGCCCGGCACGGCGTGCGGCACGAACAGCACCGTCTGGGTGAGCTGCCGGGCCCGGATCAGCCCGGAGTCGAAGAGCAGCGCCAGCGCCAGGGCGCCGGCCAGGACCAGGGGGATGAAGACCACCGCGTACAGCAGGGTGACGCCGACACCCCGCACGAAGCTGGGGTCGGACAGAACGGCCGCGTAGTTGCGCAGACCCGCGAAGGAGGTGTGGGCGTTGCCGAAACCCAGGCCGCTGTGCGAGGTCGAGAAGAAGCTCAGATGGACGGCGTACAGCGTCGGGACGACGAAGACCGTGAGCAGCAGGACGCCGAACGGGCCGAGGAGGGCGCCGACGGCCAGCCGCTGGGGGCCGCGCGCGCGGCGGGACGTGGGGGCGGTGCTCATGCTTGCCTCACAGAAAGGCCCAGGCTGCGCAGGTCCGGCAGCGTCTCGGATTGGGCGGTGCGGAGCGCCTGGCTGATGGTGGTGCCGTACTCCAGCCGGGCCAGGCCCTGGTGCAGCGAGGTCGCGGTCGCCTGCATACGCGGTCCCCAGGTCCAGCCGGTGCGCAGCCGCCCGGCCTGTCGCTCGATCAGCCGGTAGACGTCCTGGCCGCCGTAGAACGCGGTGTCGAACTGCCGGGAGGCGTCCCGCACGAGGCCCGCGTCGGCGGGCAGGATGCTGGAACGGCCGCTGGAGAGACGGGCGGTGATCGCCTCGGGCGCCGTGGTCATCCACTCCAGGAACCGCATCGCGCGTTCCTTCTTGTCGCTCCCGGAGGTGATGGCGTGCACGGAGACCCCGTCCGTCCCCACCACGTCGTCCCCGCCCTCCCACCGGGGCAGCGGGGCCACCCGCCAGCGCCCCGACGTGCCGGGCACGGAACGGACGAGGGCGGCGAGTCCCCAGGGGCCCACCAGGTGCGAGGCGACCGTGCCCCGGGCGAGGGCCGACAGCCACTGCTGGCTGGAGCCGGGGGCGAACATCAGCACGTCCGCGTCGACGAGGCCCTGCCAGTACTCCGCCACCCGGCGGGTGGGGGCGCCCAGGAAGTCCAGCACCCAGGCGTCGTCCTCGATGGCGAACCACTGCCCGCCGCTCTGCATCGCGTGCCCGGCCAGCACGTTGTACGCGTTGGGGTGGAAGGTCGCGAGATCGACCCCCGCGTCCCGCTTCAGCCGGTGAGCGGCCTCGGCGAACTCCTCCCAGGTCGTGGGTGGTTCGATACGGTGCCGGGCCAGGATGTCCGCACGGTAGGCGAACAGCATCGGGCCCAGGTCCACCGGAACGCCGTACGTCCGGCCGCCCAGCACCCCGTTGGTCCACGCCTGGGGGCCGAGCCGCTCCCGCAGCCGGGGCGTGACCAGATCGGTCACGTCGGCACAGACGCCGTCGATCGCGAAGGACGGCAGGTCGGCGTCGACCAGGGTCACGATGTCTGGCGCGTTCCCGGCCCGCGCCGCGTTCGACAGCTTCGCGTTGCCGCCCGCGAGCCCGGAGGTCATGGGCGAGAAGTCGACGGGGTCGTCCGGGTGCAGGTCGTTCCAGGCCGCGACGAGGGTGTCCGTGCCGCGCAGCGCCGACCACAGGGTCAGCGGGCCGTCGGGGTCGCTCCGGCCGGCGCCGGAGCCACCGCACGCGGTGACGCCCGCACCCGCCAGGGCGGCCCACAGCCCGGCGGACAGCAGACCTCGTCTGCTCGGCGCCGGGCTAGCCACGGCGGACGGCCGGAGCCGAGATGGCGACAGAGGGACAGAAGGGAACCATGGGAGACCTCATTTCATCGGTGGGAAGAAGGCGATGAGCACGGGCGGGGCCCGGCACAGGTGCGGGTGTGGGTGCGGAGAGGCGCGCGGCCGCCGCGGGGCGGCGTACGGTCAGTCGCCGTCGAGGACCCGGTGGAAGGCGGGCAGCGCCTCGTCGAGCGGGGCCGCGTCGGGATACCAGGCCCGCTCCCATTCGAGGCTGATCCAGCCCTCGTAACCGAGGGTGTCCAGCTGAGCCAGCACCTCCCCGAGCGGCAGTACGCCCCGGCCGGGCAGGACCGGTCGCAGGTCGGTGGGCGAGGCGACGTCCTTGAGCTGTACGTGGCGGATCCAGGGCCCCAGGACGTCGGCGGTGCGTTCCGGGCTCTCGCCGGCCCGCCACGGGTTGACCGCGTCCCACACGGCCCCGACGGCGGGGGAGCCGACGTCCTTGAGGACCCGTGCCACCTCGGCGCCCGTCAGGAACACGTCGTGGGTCTCCAGCGCGATGCCGACCCCGGCCGCCTCGGCGATCGGCGCGGCCCGTGCGAGATGGCGTACCGCCCGCTCGTGCCGCCCGGCAGGCCGGTCCGCCCCGCCGCCGAAGACCCGCACCTGCCCGGCGCCGAGCCCGGCCGCGAGGGAGATGTTCCGGGCCAGCCGCTCCACGACGTCCGGCCCGTCGGCGGCGACCTGGACGTACGTGGCGAGCACCGGCACCGCCAGGCCCGCCCGGCCCAGTGCCGCCGCGAGCAGTCCCGCTTCCGTCGACGTCAGTTCGGGGTGCACCATCTCGCCCTCGGCGCAGCGGAGTTCCACCCCGGAGCACCCGTTCGTACGGGCCAGTCGCACCACTTCGTCCGGACCCGCGCCGGGGCAGCCCAGCGTGCTGAACGCCCGGGGGTTCACCGGGGCACCGGCCGGGCCGCCACATCGACCCGCTGCCCGAGTTCGGCGGAGGCGTACACCGCGAGCGCCGCGGCGACGACGCCGCGCCCGTACGCCGCGTCGACATAGCGGCCGGGGCCACCGCGGGCCGCCTCGACGAAGCCGTCCAACTGGGCCCGGAACGCCTGGTGCTGGTGGGCGGGTTCGGCCTTGAGGAGCTGGGTGGCCCGGCCGTCGCGGAGCACGAAGAGCCCTTCGGTCGCGGACACGCGCAAGGTGGCCTCGTCGAGCACGACCTCGGTCTCGTCGACGTACGGCATGCCCCGGCTGGTGAGGGCGATGCTGGCGTCGATGCCGTTGTCGAGTTCCACCAGGGCCAGGGCATCGGTCTCGACCTCCAGGCCGGGACGCCCCCGGACGACCCCGCTGACCCGGCGGACCGTGGAGTCGGAGAACAGCTGGATGCGGTCGAGGCCGTGGGTGCCGACGTTGAGGACGATGCCGCCCCCGGCGACCGCCCGGTCGAAGAACCACGGCGGCCGGGAGCCGGGTTCGTAGTGGGCGGAGCGCCGGTGGGTGATGAGCAGCGGCCGTCCGTACCGGCCCGAGGCGATGAGGGCGCGGGCCTCCCGGACGACGGGGTCGAAGTGGATGACGTGGGCGACCGCCAGCAGCGTTCCGGCCGCGTCGCACGCCCGGGACATCAACGCGCAGTCCTCGGCGGTGGTCGCCATCGGCTTCTCCACCAGGACGTGCAGCCCGGCTCGGGCCGCCTCCAGGGTCATCGGGGTGTGCAGGGCGTGCGGTGCGGCGATCACCACCGCGTCGAGCCCGGCCTCGGCGAACATCGCCCGGTGGTCGGTGTAGACGGGAAGCGCGGCCGCCTCGGCGAGTGCTCGGGCCGCGGCGCGGTCGGTGTCGCAGACCGCCGCTATCTCGTAGCCGGGGGCACCGGCGGCGGCGTGCACATGGGCGGCGCCGACGCCGCCTGCGCCGAGCACGCCGATACGGAAGCGGCCGGTGGGCGGGGCGGGGGACATGAGGTCTCCGTAAGGTGTCGTGTGGCCCGGGAGGGCAGGGGGCTGAGAGCTGTCCGGTCGCTGCGCGCGGGGCTTCAACCGCCCACGGCGGCCGGGCCGGACATCTCCCGGCGGTCGGGCGCCGTGCCCCCGCAGGAGGAGCGGACGACGAGCCGGGGCAGGATCCGGGCGCGGTGGGAGACCGCCGTGGGGCCGGACTCCATGCGGCGCAGCAGCAGTTGGGCGGCGAGCGAGCCGACCTCCTCCTTGGGCGGGGAGACCGCGGTCAGCGGGATGTCGCCGACCTCGGCCACCTCGTCGTCGTACGCGACGACGGCGAGGTCGCCGGGGACGGACAAGCCGTGCCGCCGCGCCGCCACCACCAGGGCCGCCGCGTCCCGGTCGCCGTGGCAGAACACCGCCGTGACGCCCGCTTCCGCGCAGCGCCGTGCGTACCGCGCGATGCCTTCGGCGGTCCACACGTCCTCGCGGGCCACCGCGCCCTCCACCACGTCGACGCCGAGCAGTGCCGCGGCCGCGTCGAACCCCCGCGCCACGGCGTCGGCGGTGCCGGTGCGCAGACGGCCCAGATGCCCGATCCGTACGTGGCCGAGCGAGCGCAGGTGGCGCACGGCCAGACAGACCCCGCCCGCGTGATCCGTGACCACGTAGGCGGTGGGATCGTCCGGGGCCGGGGTGGGCGGCTCGCGCTCCACGAGGACATGAGGCACCGTCAGCCGCCTTAGCGCGTCGACGTGTTGCTGGGGATCGTCCAGCAGGTGCAGGTTCGGCACGAGCAGCATCCCCTGCACGCCGCTGTCGAGCATCGCTCGTACCTCGTCGTGTTCGAGGTGCGGGTCGTACTTGGAGGAGGCGAGGACGATGCCGACGCCGGCGTCCCGCAGCACCCGCTGAACGCCCTCGACGACGCGCGGATAGTAGTACGTCGTCGAGGGGACGAGGACGCCGACGAGGCGGCGGGCCCGGTGCCCGTCGGTCTCCTCCGGTGCGGTGCCGGAGAGCGGCGACACAAAGGTGCCGGCCCCCTGCCGCCGCTGCACGATGCCCTCGTCCACGAGTTCACCGACCGCCCGGCGCAGGGTGTTGACGCTGACTTCCAGCCGGTCCGCCAGCTCCCGCTCGACCGGCAGCTGTGATCCCGGCGCCCAGGAACCGCTGGTGATCTCCGAGCGCAGCCGCTCCGCGACGTGGAGGTATTTGGGGCCTCGAAGGAATGAATCCTTCTTCTCTGCCGATTTCATGCTGGGGAGATTGCAGGAAACAACCTCTTGCGTCAACCATTTGGCGGTGCTTTTGTAACTCCAGCGTCAGGAAATGCAGAAATTCATTCCTATTAAAGGAATGAATTGGGTGGGAGAATGCGATGAAGGAACTCCTCGGCGGAGTCCCGGAGCTCGAAGAGGAGCTGGGCCGTCCGGGACCGGCACTGGTGCACGAGGCCGCCGACTGGCCCGGTGACGTGGTGGTCCTGGGCGCCGGCGGCAAGACCGGGGCGGGTATCGCCTCGATGGCCCGCCGGGCCCTGGACGAGGCGGGCCGGTCCGGCGCCCAGGTCCACGCGGTGTCCCGGTGGACGGACGCGCGGGGCCGCGCCGGGCTGGAGGAACGCGGCGTCCGCACCGTGCGGTCCGACCTGTCCGACCCCGCCGCCCTGGACGCCCTCCCGGACGCGGCGGTCGTGATCCACCTCGTCGGCGCCAAGTTCGGCACCGCCTCCGCACCCGAACAGGCCTGGATGACCAACACCGTGCTGCCCGCCTTCGTGGCCCGGCGCTACCGGGGCGCCCGGACCGTCGCCCTGTCCACCGGCAACGTCTACGGAACGACCGCCCCGGTCACCGGCGGCTCGCGCGAGGGCGACGAGCCCCGGCCCGTCGGCGACTACGCCGTGACCTGTCGCGGCCGTGAGCAGGTCTTCACCCACGCCGCCCGCGACGGGGCCACCCCGGTCGCCCTGATCCGCCTCAACTACGCGGTGGAGCCGCGCTACGGAGTCCTCGCGGACCTCGCCCGCACCCTGCTCGCCGGGCTGCCCGTCGACCTCGGCGCCGGCGCGGTGAACGTCGTCTGGCAGCGGTACGCCAACGAGGTCGTCCTGCGCGGTGTCCGCCACGCGGCGGCGCCCGAGCCGTTCGTCCTCAACCTCACCGGACCCGAGACCGCGGGGGTGCGGGCCCTGGCCGCCCGGCTGGGCGAAGCGCTCGGCGTCGTACCGGTGTTCACCGGCGAGGAAGCCGCCACGAGCCTGCTGGCCGACGCCACCCTCTGCCACACCCTCTTCGGCTACCCGGACCGCACCCTCGGCCAACTCGTCGAACTCCAGGCTCGATGGATCGCCGGAGGCGGCGAACTCTGGGACAAGCCGACCAAGTTCGAGCGACGGGACGGACGGTTCTGATGCCCGCGGTGATGGCCGCGGCGACCGCCGCGCTCCTGCACCGGGGAACCGTCGTCCCCGCCC
>MUNB01000069.1 GCA_002154345.1 Streptomyces griseus | reverse complement strand
GACCAGTCGCGCGCGGTGCCCGGCGGGCCGGCCGTGACCGTGACCGGACCTCGCCGGTCCGGGTGCGTCTCGATGCGGGACAGGTCCGTCGCGATACCGGTTCCGAGCGCCTTGAGCGCGGCTTCCTTCCGCGTCCAGCAGCGGAGGAAGGCGCGCTCGCGGGCCGCTCCGGCCGGTAGGCCGAGCAACTGCCGGTGCTCGGTGGCCGTGAGCGCGACGCGGGCCAACTCGCTGAGGTTCAGAGGTCGTTCCGCCTCGATGTCGATGCCGACCGGAACCTGTGCGACGGCCAGCAGGCAGCGGCCCGACGCGTGCGAGAGGCTGATCCGGAACGGGCTTCGCGGGTGCAGCACCGCCGGCGGTCCGTGGTCCGCGGCTCCGCACCCGGGGCACGGCAGCCGGCCCAGGGCGACGGCGCCCGGCGCGACCCCGAGGAGCTCCGCCAGGATGCGGCGGACGCCGGCGCGGCTGCCGACGAACTGGGCCGCCTGGGCGGGGTGTTGGATGCGATCCAGCCTTTCGCGCTCGTTCGGGCCGAGTACGGCGAGATCGGCCGAATCGGTGCTGTTCCCGGCGAGTTGCCACCAGTGGACGGCCACATCGGTGGCTGCGGGGGCCTGGAGTGCGGTCACGGGAAGAGCGTAGGACGGGCTCCGAGGTTGACGGCTACGGCTGTCCTCTATGGGACAGGCGTGACTTCGCTGCGTGACGGTCCGGTCACATACGGAAGAGTAAGTGGAGTGTGAGTGGTGCGAATGTGCGTCAGGGGTGCAGCTTCCTGACATCTGCGGGCTCGCGGGAGGTGCGGAACGTGGTGGTGGAGGAGGTTGCAGAGCCTATTCATGAAGCGGAAAGGACCGCCGTTGACGGGTTCACGTTCGCGACCTAATCTCTGGGTGAGCCGCAAAGATTGGCGTGTAAGTGCCTATGAGGTCCCGCCAATTGGTTCTCAATTCAACTGCGCATGGTCGATGACACCCCGGCGATATCTGATGCACGTCATCGGTTCCCGGAGTGATCGCCACTGGGTAACGGGGGAGTGGAATGGGTTCGGGGGTGGCGAGTGTGCGTGGGGAAGTGCACCGACCGGAGGACAGGCAACGCACCGATTCCGTCGAGCGGGCGCTCCTGGAGGCACGCGCGCTGATCGAGTCCTCGGTGTCGATGCACCGCAGCCGGCCCGGAGGCACGTCGCTGCTGGTGCGCGCGGACGACGGCTCGGTCGTCGACGCGGTGAAACGCCTGATGGCGGGCGCGCGGTACTCGGCCCACCTGGCGGTGACGAGCAACCGCAAGCACTCGGCCGTGGTGTGTTCCTCCGTCGCGGACTCGATGGCCGGCGCGCCGCGCACGGCACGCGAGGGCCGGGGCAGGCTGGCCGTCCGGCTGCTCGCGTCCGGCGGCGCGCTCGAACTGAACCCGGAGTGCCGTCAGTCGTTCGCCGACACCTATCTCGAAGTGCGCATGACGAAGGGTGAGCTGCGCGAGGCGCTGATCGTCGACGGGCGCACGGCGCTGGTCCAGTCGGGCAACGGCTCGGCCGGCCGGCACGCCGCGATCATCACCGACCCGGCGGCGGTCGGCGCGCTCGACCTGCTCTTCGCCGGGGCCTGGGCCAACGCGCGCCCCGTCGCCGACGAACTGCGGCTGGACCGCAGCCTGCGCAGCGCGCTGACCCGGCGGATCCTGGAACAGCTCCGCGCGGGGCGCACCGACGACGTGGCGGCACGGGAGATCGACGTCTCGCTGCGTACGTACCGGCGGCATGTCGCCGACATCATGCGCGAACTCGGGGCGAACTCCCGGTTCCAGGCCGGAGCGCGCGCCGTCGAGCTGGGTCTGCTGGAGCGGTGCTGAGCCGTCGGCTCGGGCGGTGGCACCGGCAGAGAGACATCGGGGGGCGACAGGATGACCAGGACGACATCTGCGAGAGGGTCCGAGGATCCGGGCGAGAGCGGCCGCGGGCCGAACGCGGGCAAGGAACCGCTCAGACCCGCGGAGGCCGATGACCGCGCCGGGCGGGACGCGCAGGACGGACCGGCCGCCGGCCAGGACGCCATCGAGCGCGCTCTGCTGGAGGTCCGGGCCATGATCGAGACGACCGTGGAGCAGCACCGCGACCGGGTCTCGTGGGACCAGTTGATCACCGCGCTCGACGGACGAAAACCCGAAGTGCTCGGCGAAGCCCACAAGTTGGTGCTCCAGGCCGCCACCAGCATCGATGTGGTGCTGGCCGCGGGACCGAGCTGCGGCGCCGAGGCCAAGGCGGCGCTCGGCGATCTGGTCCGCCTGGTGCCGGACACCGTACGGCTGCGGCTGCTCTGCTCGCCGGCCATGATCGACGAGGACTTCGTACGGCGCCAGCGCGAGCGCGACGCGCCGGTCGAGGTCAGAGTGGCGCGCGTGCCCCCCTTACAGGCCATGATCGTCGACGATTCCGTGGCGCTGGTCTCCGCCGAGTCCCCGACCGGCCGCCGCGCGTCCCTCATCCGCGTTCCCGATGTCATCCGCACGCTCTGCACGCTCTACGACGGTGTCTGGGGCAACGCGGTGACGGCCGACGGGCGCATCACCTTCGGCGACCACTCCCGGTCCGATCTCGCGCGGCAGATACTGGCCGCGCTGCGGGCCGGCATCACCGACGAGGTCGCCGCCCGTGAACTGACCGTCTCGGTGCGCACCTACCGGCGCTACGTGGCGGAGATCATGACCCTGCTCGACGCCAGCTCCCGGTTCCAGGCCGGCGTGCGGGCCGCCGAACTCGGCCTGCTCGGTGCGGTGAAGCCGCAGCAGACCCCGCAGACTCGTGCCGAGGACTGAGCGGCCGACGCCCGCGCGGCGGTCCTGGCAGCTTCCTGAAGCACCCGTTGTCCGGTCCGGAAACCGACGACTAGAACAAGCTGCGGTGACCGTCGCCCCCGGGCGACACCACCCGTACCCCCACCGCCTTGACCCTGTTCCGCTGACGCGAGGTGCGAAGAGATGACGGCAGGCATCGCCGGCGGATGGTTCCGCCGGTACGAGGCTGCGGCCCCCGGCGAACGGCTCGTGGTACTGCCGCACGCCGGAGGATCCGCCGCGTTCTACCGCCGGTGGGGAGCGTCCTTCGGCCCGGAGACCGATGTGCTGGTGGCGTGCTACCCGGGCCGGCACACCAGGCTCGACGAGCCGCTCCTGCGGACCATGGACGAGCTCGCCGACGCGGTGACGGCGGCGCTGCTGCCGTTCACGGATCTGCCGCTGAGCCTCTTCGGTCACAGCATGGGCGCGTCACTGGCCCACGAGGTGGCGCTCCGGCTGGAGGCACGGCACTCCGTGCGGCTCGCCGGACTGCATGTGTCCAGCCGCAGGCCGCCGCACCGGCTCACCGCCCGCCGCCTCCATCTGGCGGACGACCGGACGCTGATCGACGAGGTCGTCCGCCTCGGCGGTACCGACGCGGCCGCGCTCGCCGACCCCGGTCTGCGGGCCATGGTGCTGCCGGTGATCCGCGCGGACTTCGAGATCGCCGGCACCTACGGTCCGCGCGCCGCCGTCCCGGTCGGCTGCCCGGTGCACGCGTACGCCGGCGACCGCGACCCCGCCGTGAGCCCCGCCGACCTCGCCGCCTGGGCCGACATCGCCCCGGCCGGCTTCCGCCGGCGGCTCTACCCCGGCGGCCACTTCTACCTCGTCGACCGGCACGCCGAACTGACCGGCGAGCTCGGGCGCTCCCTGGCAGGTGTCCGATGACCACCTATCCCTCGCCCACGGCCACGCTCCGCCACGACAGCGGAGTCGCCGTGCTGGACAAGGCGTCGCTCCTGCTGAGCGTGTTGGAGGACGGGCCCGCCTCGGTGTCCAGGATCGTCGCGCTCACCGGGCTGACCCGGCCCACCGCACACCGTCTCGCGCTCGCGCTCCAGCGCCTCCGCCTGGTCACGCGCGACAACGGAGGCCGCTTCCTGCTCGGGCCCCGGCTCGGCGAGATGGCGGTGACGGAGCACGGTGACCGGATGCTCGCGCAGGCCACGCCCGTACTGGCCGAACTGCGCGAGGAGACCGGAGCCTCCGCACGTCTGCACCGCCGCTGCGACGGCCATCAGCTGTGCGTGGCCGTCGCCGAGACGGCGGACCCGGCGACACCGCCGCTGCCGGTCGGCACGGCCGCCGGTCTGCGGTCCGGTCCGGTGGCGCAGGTCCTGCTGGCCTGGGCGGAGCCGGACGTGCTCTACCAGGGCCTGGCCGGCGCGCGGTTCACCGCCGCGGTGCTGGCGCAGGTGCGCCACCGCGGCTGGGCCCAGGGCGCGGGCGGGCCCGGTGCGACGGACACGCTGGCCGTTCCGGTACGCGGGCCCGGCGGCCGGGTCGTCGCGGCGCTCTCGCTGTCCGGCCCGGCGACCGTGCCGGACGCGCGGAAGTGCACCGCGGCGATGATCGACGCGGCGCTGCGCCTGGGCGAAGCCTGCGAAGGATGACCTGTTCGACACCGGGCCGGTGGTGTGCATGACGGCCCGTCATGATCCGGCTCCGCGTGTGGAGTTCCGGATTCTCGGCGCGACCGAGATCTGGTCGGGAGGCGTACGCATCCCGCTGACGGCGGCCAAGCAGCGCACGGTGCTCGCGGCGCTCCTCATCTCCCCGGGGCGCTTCGTCTCCGACGCGTGGCTCGCCGAACTGCTCTGGGGCGCGAATCCGCCCGCCACCAGGACCGCCCAGCTCTACACCTATGTGTCGCGGCTGAGGCGCTGCTGCGGTCCCGGCCTGCGCGTGGTGCGCCGGCACCGCGGCTATCACCTGGTCCTCGGCACCGCGTGGTTCGACTGGGCGGCGTTCCAGCAGCTCGCCGAGCAGGGGCGCCGGGACCTGGTGAAGCACCGGTACGCGGAGGCCGCGGCCTGCCTGGACTCGGCGCTGAAGCTGTGGCAGGGCCCGGCGCTGTCCGATGTCACCGAGTTCCTGACCCGGAGCGAGCTGCCGGCGCTGGAGGAGGCCCGCCTCGCCGCAATCGAGAACCGCATGGCGGCCGTCCTCGCGCTGGGCCGGCACGCCGCCGCGCTGCCGGAGCTGACCCGGCTCGTCGCCGAGCATCCGACCCGGGAATCGCTGCGCGGCCACCTGATGGTCGCGCTGTACCGGGGCGACCGGCAGATGGACGCGCTGCGCGTGTACGAGCAGGGCCGCCGCGTTCTCCAGGAGGAGCTGGGCGTGGTGCCGGGAGCGGCGCTGCGCGCGCTGCACCGTTCGGTCCTGCTGGAGGAGCTGCCCGGCCCGGCGGCGACCGAGGTGCTGACGCCGGTGCCCGCCGGACCGCGCCCGGACGCCGCTCCGGCCGGTCCGGCGGGGCAGGCCGCACCAGCGCTCCAGCGGCACCGCGGCCCGCACAGCCCCTGGCTCGGCCTGGTGCCGGCGATGCTGCCGATGGATCCGGTCGGCTTCGTCGGCCGCCGCTTCGAACTCGCCGATGTGCTGGAGGAGTTGCGCGGCAGCCGGTCCGGCGGCAGGGGCGTCCTCCTGACCGGTGAGGCCGGGGCCGGCAAGACCGCGCTGGCCGTGCGGGCCGGCCACATCTGCCGCGACGACTTCTGGCAGGGCCAGCTCTACATCGACCTGCGGCGCGAGAGCGGCGGCGCGAAGAGTCCGTTGGAGGTGCTCGGCTGCTTCCTGCGCGCGCTGATTCCCGAGCGCGGCGCGGACCTGCCGGCGACGCTGGACGAACGGCTCCAGCTCTACCGCAGCGCGCTGTCGCGCCGCCGCGTCCTGGTGGTGCTGGACAACGTGGTGGACGCCGGTCAGGTGCGGCCGCTGCTGGCGAGCGGTCCCGGCTGCCGGACGCTGATCACCGGCCGTCGCTCGCTGGCCTCGCTGGACGGCGTACGAGCGGTCCGTATCGGCCGGCTCGACCAGGCGGAGGCGCGGGAGCTGCTGGTGTCCGCCGTCGGCAAGGGCCGACTGGAGGCCGAACCCGGCGCTGTCCACAGGCTGTTGACTGCCTGCGACGGCAATCCTCTGGCGCTGCGGTTCTGCGCGGCCCGGCTGGCGGCGCGGCCGAGGTGGCCGGTGGAGCGGCTGGTGGCCCGGCTGGACCAGGGCGAGGTGCGGGCCGAGGAGTGGGGCGAGGGCAGCCTCGATCCGCTGGCGGGCCTGCGCGCCGGAGTCCTGGAGCTCGGGCCGTTCCTCCGGCCGGTGCTGCGGACGCTGGCGCGCGCCGAGCGCGGCGCGTTCACCCCGGCCGCCGCCGCGCGGCGGCTGAACTGGTCCGAGGAGCGCACCAGGATGGCGCTCGCGGCGCTGGTCGAGGCCGGACTGCTCGCCTCGGTGGGCGAACCGGACACGGTCCTCGTCACTCCGCGCGGCGGTGGCGCCGCCGCGCGGCCGGCGCGGGAACGCTACCGGTGCTCGCCGCTGGTCCGGCTGCTCTTCCGGGAGCCGACGGCCGGCCTCCGGCAGCCTTCGTAGGCCGGTCGGGCCGGTCGCCCTGCCGTACGGCTGGTCAGGCCGTACGGCGGTACGCGGGTTCCGGGAGCCCGGCGTCCGGCCGGGCTCCCGTCGATCACGCGGTACCGGGAGCGGGCGGCTCGCCGGTGGCCCCGTCCGGAGGCGCGCCGGGGCCCGGACTCAGCGCGTCGTCGATGAACGCCGCCAGCAGCGCCGCCCACCGCAGACCCTGGTCGTCGTTGTCGGCGGCCGAGCCGTCCTCCGTGCGGTCCTGCGTGCAGTCCGTCTCCGTGATGTCCGCCGAGCCGTCCCCGTGCGGTACCTCTGCCGGATCCGGCGCCGCGTCCTGGCTCATGATCCCCTCCTCCGTGACCCGCCCCTGCCGGGCGTTCTTCCCAGGGTTGGGTACCTGCCTATGCGTTCTCTATACTCCGGGCCGCGCCGCGCCAGGACACCTCGCACACCACGTCCCCGGCACGAACTCACTGGCAGCTTCCTGAAGTTGGGATTGCGCCGGACCGTCGTCACACCGTTCCATGGGTGTGTCAGGTGTGGTGCTCGCCCCTCCCGCGAAGCCCCCTGTGCGACGGCCGAATTCACCCCCCCGTTGACGCCGTCGCGATGCCTGAGGTCCGGATCCCGTGGGATCCGGACCTCAGGCCGCATGTGTGTGCATCCCTACCGTCCCCGTCGCCCGACGGGGTGAGAAAGAGGTTCCGGTATGACCGCCGTGGCTCCCGAACGGGTGGATGCGGTCAGCGGTGTCGGAGTGCTCGACAAGGCGTCGCTGCTGCTGGAAGTGATGGAGCTGGGGCCCGCCTCGCTGGCGGAGCTGGTGGCACGCACCGGCCTCAAGCGGCCGACCGTGCACCGGCTGGCGACCGCGCTGGAGCGGCTGCGGCTGGTCGCCCGGGACCGGCGGGGCCGGTTCGTGCTCGGGCCCCGGCTCGGCGACATGGCGGTCGAGGCCGGCCGCGACCGGCTGGTCGCCGCGGCCGGCCCGGTGCTCGGCCGGCTGCGCGACCGCGTCGGCGCCAGCGCACGCCTCTACCGCCGCCACGGCGACCTGCGCGTCTGTGTCGCCGCCGCCGAATGCGGGGCGCAGCTGCCGCCGGTGCCGGTCGGCGCGGCGCTGCCGATGCACGCCGGGGCGGCCGCTCAGGTGCTGGTCGCCTGGGAGGCGCCGGAGCTGCTCTTCCGGAGCCTGCGCGGAGCGCGGTTCACCGCGGCGACGCTCACCTGCGTACGGCAGCAGGGCTGGGCGCAGACGGTCGGCGCCGATGACGCCGAGCGCGAGACCGCGTCCGTGGCCGTGCCGGTACGCGGACCCGGCAACCGCGTCGTCGCCGCGGTGTGCGTGGCCGGGCCGGTGTCACGGCTCGGCCGGCGGCCCGGCCGGCAGTACGGAGCCGCCGCCATCGACGCCGCGGTGCAGCTAGGTGCTGGTCTGACGGTCTGAACCGGCCCGCGCTGGCAGCTTCATGTAGCCGGCATTGCCCCGGCACCGCGCGGCGGATAAACATGGGAACGTGAATTCGGGCCGGCGGTCGAATGCCGGACGAATCGTCGACGGGACGCCCGTAGGACAGAGGTCCGAGGACGGGCGGGTCCTGTTCTCCGCATTCCGTTGCGTGGCGGAATGCGACGTGTCCTCGGCAACTGCGGTGACATCATTCTCCGTTCACCGCGGACGCCTTCACGCTTCTGCGTATCCATGATTTCACGGGGGCCCGGAGATGAACGAACGAGAGTGTGCGGTCGGACTCGACCGCCGGACCGAATTCGTCTATCGCATGATGCTGCGTCGCCGAAGATGGCGTCCGTCCGACCTGGCCGCCGTGCTCGACACGACGGAGGAGTGGCTCGGCGGCGTCGTCGCGGAGCTGCGCGAGGAAGGACTGGTCACGGCGTCGGCCGACGACGAGGGCGCGCTGCGCGCGGTCGAACCGGCGCTGGCGCTGCCGGCCCTGGCGACCCGCAGGTTCCAGGACGCCCAGAGCACCGGGCTGCCGGGACCGCTGGAGGTGGAGCGGCTGATCGCGCTGCACGAGCGGTCCGTGGAACGGCCGGCCGAGCCGCTCGGCGCGGGCAGCGCCGACGAGGCCTCGGCCCTGGTGGAGCGGCTGGTCGCCACGGTCCGGCGCGAGGTGGTGCTGCTCGTACCGGAGCACAGCGCCGGATCCTTCGAGTTCTCGCGCCATGTGGCCGAGGCGGTGCTCCGCCGGGAGGCCGTGCTGCGGCAGGTGTGGAGCGCGTCGTTCCTGCACCGGCCCGCCGCGGTCGAGCATGCGCGGTGGCTCGGCGCCCAGGGCGCGGCGCCGTGCACGCTGCCGCACGTGCCGACCCGCGCGGTGATCGTCGACGGCGCGGTCGGCGTCCTCTTCGACGCCGGCGGCGGTGCGCGGGTCCTGCGCGGCGGCTCCGGCCTCGACGCGCTGAACGGCCTCGCCGACCGGCTGTGGGACAACAGCATGGAGGTCAGGCAGGCGACGTCACCGCTGCCGGCCCCGCCGTCGCGGCCGCGCCGCGAACGCGTCCTGCGGCTGCTCGCCGACGGCCTCACCGACGACGCGATCGCGCGGCGCATCGGCGTCAGCGTCCGGACGGTGCGCAACGACGTGGCGTCCACCATGGTCGGCCTCGACGCGCGCAGCCGGTTCCAGGCCGGTGTCAGGGCCGCGCAGATGGGCCTGCTCTGACCGGACGCGGCCCGCGAACGGCCGTGGTCGGCCTGCGCTTTTGCCAGTTGCTGCAAGGCCACGTTTTAGCTCTTCGAAGCCCGTCATTCTGGACAGGCGCCGGATCGATTTCCGGCAGCGCGGATTCCAGAGCCCCACCCACCTCCCGCAGGCGAGGAGAAACATGTCCGTCGACGTCGGAAACGTGCTGGACCGCAAGGCCGGCATTGTGCTCACCGAGGAAGAGAAGGGCGAACTCGAAAGGGTCGCCGCCGAGCTGACCGATATCAGTCCGCGAGAGATCGACGACCGTGTCTGGGTCGACGCGGCGCGCGAATTCTCGGCCCGTCTTCCGATCCGGCTGCGCCAGACGCTGCGCCGCTTCGTCCGCGAACCCGGCGCCGACGCGATGCTGCTGCTGCGCAACCTGCCGGTCCACTCCGACGTCCTGCCGGACACCCCGAGCAAGGCAGGCTCCGTCCAGCGCTCCACCACCCTGCCGGCCTCCGTCCTCGCGCTCATCTCGCTCCAGCTCGGCGAACTCACCGCCTTCCGCGAGGAGAAGCACGGCGCACTGGTCCAGGACGTCGTCCCGGTGCCCGGCATGGAGGAGTTCCAGGGCAACGCCGGCGCCACCCAGCTGACCATGCACATCGAGAACGCCTTCCACCCGATGCGGCCGGACCTGGTCGGTCTCATGTGCCTGCGCAACGACCACGACAACGTCGCCGGTCTGCGCGTGGCGTCCATCCGCAACGCGCTGCCGCTGCTGTCCGAGCGCAGCCGCGCGGTGCTGCACGAGCCGCGCTACGTCACCGCCCCGCCCGCCTCCTTCGGCGACCTCGGTTCGCTGCCGGAGCCGCACGGCATCCTCAGCGGCGCCCGGCAGGACCCGGACGTGAAGGTCGACTTCACCAGCACCCAGCCGCTGGACGACGAGGCGCGGCACGCGATGGACGAGCTCGGCGAGGCCTTCGCCGAGACCCGCAGGACGCTGGTGCTGGAGCCCGGCGACCTCGCGTACGTCGACAACCGGCTGGCGCTGCACGGCCGTACCGCGTTCACGCCGCGCTACGACGGCCGTGACCGCTGGCTCCAGCGCGTTTTCGTCCAGCTCGACCTGCGCCGCTCGCGGCCGGGCCGCGCGGACGACGGACAGGTGCAGTCCAGCACCGACGTCTGACCCCGGCCGGCCGCACCGTGCGGCCCGCCTCGACACCACCCCACACCAAGGAGATTGACGATGACGACCGCCATCGACGAGCGCCAGGAAAAGATCAAGGACATCGTCTGCGACATCCTGGAGATCGAGCCCGAGGACGTCACGGAGACCAGCCTCTTCAAGGAGGACCACGACGCCGACTCGCTCCGCGCGATCGAGATCCTCGCGTCGCTGGAGAAGGAGTTCCACATCGAGATCGACCAGGCCCAGCTCGGCCGCATGGTCAACCTCAAGAGCGTCTACCAGGTCGTCGCCGAGATAGCCGGCTGGTAACGGCGTCACCACACCACGGACCATCGAGACTGGTTGGGGAGATTTCATGACGTCGTTCTCCGTGGATCCGGCGGATCCGGACGGTGCGCAGCGAGTGGTCCTGAGCGGGTTCGGAGTGTTCTCCAGCATCGGTGTGGGCGCAGCCGCCTTCGCCGAGGGGCTGCGGGCCGGGCGCAGTGGCGCCAAGCCGATCACCAGCTTCGACACCACGGGCTTCGCCTACGCCAACGGCTGCGAGATCAGCGATTTCGAACCGGCCGACTGGATCCGTGACACGGATCTCGAACAGCTGGGCCGGGCGGCGCGGTTCTCCGTCGCCGCCGCCCGGATGGCCACACAGGACGCCGGCCTGCTTCCGGAGGAGCTGCGGACCAAACGCGGTCTCATCTCCATCGGCACCACCGACGGCGAGTCCCGCGACCTCGACAGCCTGGTCGAGACCGAGATCCGCGCCGGATCCGAGCACATGGATCCGGTGGTCGCGCGGCGCGTCCGGGCGGGCCGGCTCTCCACCGCCATCGCGCACGAGCTCGGACTGACCGATGTGGAGGCCGTCACCATTCCGACGGCCTGCGCGGCCGGCAACTACGCCATCGGCTACGGCTACGACGCGGTGCGCGCCGGAGAGGTCGACTTCGCGCTGTGCGGCGGCGCCGACGCGCTGTGCCGCAAGACCTTCGCCGGCTTCTACCGGCTGGGCACCATCGCACCGGAGCGCTGCCAGCCCTTCGACGTGGACCGCAAGGGCATCCTCACCGGCGAGGGCGCCGGCGTACTGGTGCTGGAGAGCCTGTCGTCGGCGCTGGCGCGCGGCGCGAGGATCTACGCCGAGGTCCTCGGCTACGGACTGAACTGCGACGCGCACCACCAGGTCGCGCCGAACGGCGCGAGCGTCGGCCGCGCCATGCAACTGGCGCTGGACGACGCCGGGGTCAAGCCGGAGCAGGTCGACCTGATCTCCGCGCACGGCACCGGTACCCGGGCCAACGACATCACCGAGGCGCAGGCCATCCGCGAGGTCTTCGGCGAGCCGCCGCGCACCGTGTCCATCAAGTCGATGATCGGCCACACCATGGGCGCGGCCAGCGCGCTGTCGGCCATCGCCTGCTCGCTGGCGATCGTGCACGGCTTCATCCCGCCGACCATCAACCACGTGAGCACCGATCCCGAGTGCGACGTCGACTGCGTACCGAACGAGGCCGTGGACGCCGATCTCGACATCGTCGTCAACAACGGTCTGGCGTTCGGCGGCAACAACGCGGTCGTCGTCCTCGGCAAGTACGAGGGGCAGGGCCGATGAGCTGGCTGGTGACCGGAACGGGCGCGGCGGCCGGCGTCGGCCGTGATCCGCGCGAACTCTTCGAGGCGCTCTGCGCCGGCCGCAGCGCCCACGCCGAGCTGCGCGGCTTCGACCGCTCGCGGTACAACGCGCGGTACGCGTACGAGATCGACGACCGCCCGGTACCCGGCGCCGATGTGCCGGGCCGGGCCACGGCCCTCCTGCTGGACGCGGTGGCGCAGGCCGCGCGCGACGCCGGTCTCGGCGACGACCTCTCCGGTGTTCCGGTGCTCGTCGGCACCGGTCTGCGCGAGCTGCGCTCGGCCGAACTGTGGTGGCGCGACGGCCTGCCGATGGACGCGGAGCGGCTGCACTTCGGCCGGGCGCTGCGCGAACGCTTCGGCACGACCTCCGTGCACACCTTCGCCAACGCCTGCTCCGCTTCGCTGTACGCGCTGGCGATGGGCACCGATCTGCTGGAGCTCGGCGAGGCCGACACGGTGATCGCGGCCGGTGTGGACGTGCTCACCGAGAGCATGTACGGGCTGGTGGAGCGGGTGCATCCGGTGCCGCCGGACCGGGTCAGGCCGTTCGACCGGGACCGTACCGGCGCGGTGATGGGCGACGGCGCGGCGGCCGTCGTGATCCGCCGCGACACCGGCAGCCGTACCGGCGCGGTCCGCGGCCGGCTGCGGTCGGTCGGACTGAACTGCGACGCGCACCACGCCACCGCGCCGGACCACCGGGGCATCGCCGCGGCGATCCGGCAGGCGCACGAGCGGGCCGGCGTCAAGCCGGAGGACGTCGACCTGGTGATGCTGCACGGCACCGGCACGCTGCTCAACGACGAGGCGGAGGCCACCGCGGTGGCCGAGGCCTTCGGAGCGCACGTCGGTGTGCCGCTGATGACCGCGATCAAGTCGATGACCGGCCACACCTCCGGAGCCTCCGGGCTGATCGGCCTGGTCACCGCGCTGAACGCGCTCGACACCGGCCGCGTACCGCCGACCCCGGGCCTGAGCCATCCGGTGGAGGAGGCGGCCGACTTCCGTTTCGTCACCGGTGAGGCGGCCGAGGCCGAGCTGTCCGTGGCGCAGATCAACGCGTTCGGCTTCGGCGGTATCAACGCCGTCGCCGTGGTGGAGGCCGTGCGATGAGCATCCTCGTGACCGGCATCGGCATCGCCCTGGCGGGCGTGGACACCCCGGCGGACCTGCTGGGCGAACCGCGTCCGGACAGTGCGCCGGTCGATCCGCGCGCCCGGCTCGGCCGCAAGGGGCTGCGCTACAAGGACCGTGCCACGCAGCTCGGTTACTGCGCGGTCCGGGACGCGCTGACCGAGGCGCGGCTCCTGGACGAGGACGGGACCGCGCTCGGCGGCGACCGTACGGCCGTCGTCGCCAGCTCCAACTACGGCAACCTCGACACCATCTGCCGCACCGTCGACACGATCGCCGCCGACACCGCGGGGGCCACCAGCCCGATGGACCTGCCGAACGCGTCGAGCAATGTGCTCGCCTCGTCGGTCGCCATCAGGTTCGGCCTCACCGGACCGAACCTCATGCTGTGCAACGGCGAGACCTCCGGAACGGACGCGGTGCGCTGGGCCATGACGCTGATCGCGGCGGGCCGCGCGGACCGGGCCGTGGTGATCGGCGCGGAGCCGGACACCGATCCGGCGCGCAGGCTCACCGGCCGTACGCAGGCGTTCGACGGAGCGGCGGCACTGGTGCTGGAGCACCGGCGCTCCGCCGGGGTGCGCGGTGTGCGCGCGGTCGCCGTGGTCGGCGGCCATGCGCGCTCCGGCGGGCTGCCGGACTGCGTCGAGGCGCTCGACGCGCTCGGCGGCCGGCCTCCGACGGCCTGGCAGTCGCCGGACGGCGACGCCGTGGCGGCCGGCGGACCGGCCGGAGTCCGCGACCTCGGTGTCGCGGGCCGCTGGCCCGGCGCCTCCGGTGCGCTCGGCGTCCTCCAGTGCGCGGCCTCGGCGGGCTACTTCGCGGCGGGCGGCGTCGGCCCCGTGTACGCGGTGACCGGCGGCGGCGACGCGGGGCCGGCGGCCGGCCTGCTGCTGGTCGGACCGCAGGAGGCCGGATGAGCAGCGCCACCGGGACGGCCGCGGGACCTGTGGCACCGGCGCTGCCGGACACGCTTCCGGCACCGCGCGTACGGCCGGAGGCGGTCGCCACGACGGCCCCACCGGAGACGCCGACCGCGTCTGCTCCCGTACGGCGGACGACGACGGCCACCGCTCCCGTACGGCCGAAACCGGCCACCGCCGCTCCCGTACGGCAGGAGCCGCCCGTCACCGCTCCCGTACGGTCCGCGCGGCCGCGCACCGCCGTGGTGCCGCGCGGGTTCGCCACCGGCACCGGGCCGCCGGTCGAGCTGCACCGCCATCCGGTGGCGGGCGGTCCGGTCACCGGCCGGATGCTCCTGCTGCACGGCCTCGGCAACAGCGCCACCGTCTGGGACGCCTTCCTCGCGCACCGGCCGGCCGGCCAGGAGCTGTGGACCGCCGACCTGCCGTGGCGCGGCGCGGGCGACGGCGGCTGGCACCGTGCCCCGGACGCCACCCGCTGGCTGGCGGAGGCGCTGGACGGCGTACCCGGCGGCGCGGGCACGGTCGTCGCCCACTCGTTCTCCGCGCTCCAGACGCTGGCGCTCCTCGACCGCGAACTGGACGCCGGACGCGACCCGTTCGAGCGGTACGGCATCGAGGGCCTGGTGCTCGTCTCGCCGTTCTACCGGCGTACGGCCGAGGAGTTCGACTGGGACTCCATGACCCGCTATCCGGCGGAGTTCGAGCGGATCATGGAGGAGGGCATCCGGGTCCACTCCGGCGGCCGGCTGGATCCGGAGATCCAGCTCTCCATGGCGCGCCGGGTCTGCGACCGGATCGGTCCGTACGGCTGGCTGCGGTTCGTGGACAGCTATCTGCGCACCCCGTGGCTCCGGCCCGGGCGGATCCGCGTGCCGGTCGCCGTCGTGTGCGGTGCGCTGGACATCGCGGTGGATCCGGCCGAGGGCCGCGATCTGACCGCCGACCTGCCCGACGCGTACATCCGCGTCCTCACGGACTGCGGCCACTTCCTGATGACGGAGCGGCCGGCGGAGTTCTCCTCCGTCGTCGGCGACTTCGTCATGTCCCTGTCCTCGCGGGCGCGTTCGCAGCGGCCCGGAGACCGAGCGCCTGGAGAACCAGCCCCATGACCATCGTTGTGACCGACGCCCGGATCAAGACGCTCCTGCACACGCCGACGCGCGTGTCGCTGCGCCCGCGCTACGAGGGCTCCAACATCTGCACCTGGATCGGCTTCAAGCACGACAACTACCTGGTCGAGGAAGCCGTCCTGGAACACTTCAGAGCCGCGGGCCTGTCGAGCCGCGTGCTCTACGAGGAGCTGGGCCTCGGCCTGGACTTCGCCGAGCTGGACGTCCGCATCCTCAGCTCGCTGCACCTGGACGACCTGGTGACCGCCGACGTCGAGCCGGTCTCCAAGGACGGCGACGCACTGCTCTTCCGCGTGACGCTGAACGTCGACCGCGACGGCGCGTCCGTGAAGGCCGTCACCGGCCGGGCGCGCGTCGTGCTGCGCATCGACACCACCTTCCCGGCCGAGCCGGTACCGGAGCAGCTGCGGCCGTTCGCCGTCGAGCGGATCGCCACCTCCGAGCCCGGCGCGCACGTGACGCCGACCGCTCCCGAGCCGCTGTCGGACGGCCACGGCACCACCGGCCCCGACCCGGTGCTCAGCCTGCTCACCGAGGGGAAGAACGCCTTCGGCTGGAAGTGGCGCATCCCCTACCCGTACTGCCACTTCACCGAGCGGCTCCAGATGTCCGGCTATCTGCGGCAGATGGAGGAGGTCGTCGACCTGTTCCTCGCCGACCGCGGCCTCTCCATCAAGACGCTCCTGGACGACCGCAAGTGGATCCCGGCCTGCTCGCACTCGAAGATCCGCATCCTCGACGAGGCCCTCATGGAGGAGGACCTGTACGTCGTCTACACGGTCGAGGAGATCTTCAAGGACTTCCTCTACCGCTCGCGCTTCGACACCTACGTGGTGCGCGAGGGCCGGCTCGTCCAGACCGCCACCGGCCAGGTCACGCACGGCTACGCCGTCATCGACAGCCGCACCGACTGGCACCTGGTCAACTTCGACGAGCCGGTCCTGCGGGCGCTGCGCGGCGAACCGGCCGTCGGCGCATGAGCGGCCACCTCCTCATCGAGACCCGGGGACCGTGGAGCGGCGGCCGCGGCTGCGCGGCCTTCGTCCGCGACGCCGCGGCGCTGGCGGACGGCGGGCACCGCACCCGGCTCTTCCTCCTCCAGGAAGGCGTGCTCGGCGCGCTGCCCGGAGTGCTGCCGGAGCTGGCGGACTATCTGCGCACCGGCGGGCAGCTCCTCGTCGACCGCTACTCCTTCCGCCAACGCGGCCTGGAGGAGAAGCAGTTGGTCGAGGGCGGCCGGCTGGTGGACATGGACGAGATCGCCGACAGCGTGCTGGACGCCTCGGTGAAGGTGGTGTGGCACTGAGATGGCCAGAGGCATTCCGCGTACCGATGTGCTGATCACGCTCATGGGCTCGCCGCACGGCTCCGACCTGGTCACCAGCGTGCTGCGGCTCGTGGAGTCGCTGCTGCGGCGCGAGGCCAGTGTGCAGGTGTGGGCCTGCGGTTACGCGACGCTGCTCACCCAGGAGGGCCTCGGCGAGTCGAAGCCCCGCAACCTCGCCGACTGGTCCGTCGACTATCCGTCGACCGCCACCGTCATCCGCGGCATGCTCGCGGCGCACCCGGGCCGGTTCCACTGGTACGGCTGCCGTTTCTGCAGCGACGACCGCGGTGCGGTCGCCCACGTTCCGGAGGTCAGGCTCCGCGCCCCCGGGGCGTTCGCCGAGAACGTCGAGGCGGCCGGCCGGACGCTGTTCGTGGGGGTGCTCTAGTGACGGCGGCGACGGACCGGGACACGACGCTCGACGGCCGGGTCCTCGGCATCGTCGAACGGGCCTACCGGGGCGCGGTGGAGAAGCAGTTCTTCGACGTGCTCTACATGGCCGTGGAACTCCACCGCCAGCTCGGCGGCATGGACATCCTGCTGCGCGGACCCGCGGTGACCTGCGCGCTGCGGACGGCGGAGACCGCTCCGCTGACGTTCGGCGGGCGCGTCCTGGACACGCTCAGCGACCAGCGCCGCGACCTGCGCGCGCTGCTCGCCGCCGGGGTGCGGGTCCTCGTGCAGGAGGAGGACCTCACGGACCTCGGACTCGGCCCCGCCGACCTGGTGGACGCCGCCGTCCGCCCGGTCACCTCGGCCCAGCTGTCCGGCTGGTGGCCGCACTACCGGATGGTCAGCTTCCTGTGACCGCGCAGGGCCGCCCCTCCCCGTCGCTCCAGCCAAGGAATGGATCCGTATGACCAAGACCGTGATCTCCGCCTGGTCCGCCGTCTCGCCGTTCGGCATCGGCCGCGAGGCCTTCGTGAGCGGGTTCCACGCGGGACGGTCCGCCGTCACGGCGGTGGACCGCGAGCAGTGGCGTACGCCGGACGACGAGGTCTGCCTCGTACCGGGCTTCAGCCCGGCGGCCGCGCTCGGCCGCAAGGGCACCCGGGCCATGGACCGGGTCACCGGCCTCGCGGTGTCGGCGGTCGGCCGGCTGATCGACGAGTCGCCGGACCCGCACACCGCGTCGGACGGCGAGGACGTGGCGCTGGTGCTCGGCACCACCTCCGGCAGCGTGCAGAGCATGATGGACTTCACGCGCAGCGGACTCGTCTCGGAGAAGCCGTACTTCGTCGACCCGGCCCGCTTCCCGAACGCCGTGATGAACTGCGCCGCCGGACAGTGCGCCATCCGCCACCGGCTCAAGGGCCCGAACACCACCATCGCCGGCGGCCGCGTCTCCGGACTGCACGCGCTGAAGTACGCGCAGCGGCTGCTCAACGCCGACCGGGCGCGCACCGTGCTGTGCGGGGCGGTCGAGGAGTACGCGGACGCGCGCGCCTGGCTGGACCTGCACAGCAGGGGCGAGGACGAGACCGGCGTCGTGCACGGCGAGGGCTGTGTGATGCTGCGCGTCGAGCCGGAGGCGGCCGCGACGGGCGGCGCCCACGCCACCGTGGAGGCCGTCGAGGTCGGCGTGTTCGACGCGGTCGGCGATGCGGCGGCGGTGCTCGGCCGCTGTGTGCGCCGCGCCCTGGACCGCGCCGGTGCGGAGCCGGCCGATGTGTGGACCGTCGCGCCGAGCGGTGCGGCGGGCGCTCTCGGAGCGGCCGAACAGGCGGTGCTGGACCAGCACTTCGACCCGGCGGCGGTGAACCGCGTGTCCCGGCTGATCGGCGACACGGCCGGTGCGGCCGCGATGTTCCAGCTGGCCGCCGTGCTCGCGCTCGCCGAGCAGGACGACGTACGAGGACGGGTCGCCGTCGTCACGGCGGTGGACCGGGACGGCGAGGCGGGATGCGCGGTCCTGCGGCTCGGCCGATGACGGGCCGGACCGCGCGAGATGCAGTGAACGAGCCGACAAGCAGACGAGAGAGGTAATTCCATGACATCCGCCGTGCAGACACTGGACCTGGAGCAGCTGCGCGAGATCATCGCCGAGGTGCTCGACGTCGAGACCGCGGACGTCGGTGACGACACGAGCTTCACCGACGACCTGGAGATCGACTCGCTGATGGCCCTGGAGGTCGTCGTGGTGCTGGAGAAGAGGTACCGCGTCAAACTCCGCGAGGAGGAGCTGAAGCAGGTGACCTGCCTGCGCGCCGCGTACGGCCTGATAGCGCAGAAGCTGGCGGACCCCCGGTGACGGTCGCCGGCGGGCTCCGCACGGACGCCCCGGCCGTCGGGACACCGCCGCGCGCCGCGTCGCCGGTCTCCGCGCCGGTGCGGATCGTCGGTACGCCGCAGCGCGCCGACGACGGTTCGCTGAGCGCCGCCACCGCGTGCCTGGCCGATCCGGACGAGGCGTTCTTCGCCGGTCACTATCCGGGCTTCCCGATCTTTCCCGGTGTCTGCGTCATCGAATGCGTCCACCGCAGCGCCCTGCTCGTCCTGCCGTCGGCCCGGCTCGCCGCGATCGAGTCCGCGAGGTTCCGCGGTCCGGTGCTGCCGGGCGACGAACTGTCCGTGGAGCTCGCCCTGACCGCCGCCGGCGACACCGGGGGCGACGATGCCTGGCGGGTCGCGGCGACCGTGCGGACGGTCCGCGGAACGGCCGCCACGGTCCGGCTCCGCCTCACCTCCGGAGGTCTCGGATGATCGGCTCCGCCGAACTGCGCGGCCTGCTGCCGCACCGCCATCCGATGCTGCTGCTGGACCGCGTCGAGGAGCTGAAGGCGGGCGAGCGGCTGGTCGCGCGCAAGGCCGTCACCAACAACGAGCCCTGGTACGCGGACCTTCCGCAGGACGCACCCCCGGACGGCTACCGCTACCCGGAGGTCCTGCTGACCGAGTCCTGGTGCCAGGCGGCCGGCGTTCTCGCCACCTGGGACCAGCCGAACCCGGACGTGCTGAGCGGCCGGGTCATGCTCTTCGGCGGCGTCAGCGACGTCCGCTTCGAGCGCCCGGTGCTGCCCGGCGACGTGGTCGTGCACCACGTCCGCGTCCTGCGCGTGCTCCCCGACACGATGATCTTCGAGGGCGAGGCGCTGGTCGACGGCGAGCGCGTCATGACCGTGGAGCGCGCCACGCTGGCGTTCCGCCCGGCGACCGCGCTCACCGAAGCCGTCCGCGCCTCCTAGGGGCGTTCTACCGATCATGGCCGGGTCCGGCGCACCGCACCCGGACCGGCCGTTCACAGAAGGAGAAACGGGTGGAAGACCAGCCGTCCCGCGTCGCGCTCGTCAGCGGCGGTTCACGGGGCATCGGACGGGCCGCGGTGCTGCGCCTGGCACAGGACGGCCACGACGTGGCGTTCTGCTACCGGTCGGACGAGAAGGCGGCGCTGGCCCTGGAGAAGGAGGCGTCCGAACTCGGCGTGCGCGTGCTGGCGGCGCGCGCCGACGTCACCGACGCCAAGGCCGTACGCGACCTGGTCGAGCGCACCGAGGACGAACTCGGACCGGTCGACGTGGTCGTCACCTCGGCCGGCATCACCAGCGACAATCCGCTGCTGCTGATGACCGACGAGCAGTGGCACTCGGTGCTGGACACCAACCTGGACGGCGTCTACCACGTCTGCCGGGCGGCCATCTTCTCGATGATGAAGCGCAAGTCCGGCCACCTGATCAACGTGTCCTCGGTCGCCGGGGTCCACGGCAACGCGCGCCAGACCAACTACTCCGCCTCCAAGGCCGGGATCATCGGCTTCACCAAGGCGCTGGCCAAGGAGGCCGGACCGTACGGCATCCGCGCCAACGTGGTCGCCCCGGGCTTCATCGACACCGACATGACGGACGCGCTGAAGGGCGCGGTCCGCGACCGTGCGCTGAAGCAGATTCCGCTCGGCCGCATGGGCAGCCCGGAGGAGGTCGCCGGTCTCATCGGCTACCTCGCGTCGGACCGGGCCGGCTACATCACCGGCTCCGTCTTCCAGATCGACGGCGGCATCACCCTCTAGCGACCGGGAGGACAGCCATGGCCCAGCGCGGCCCCCGCTGGTACTTCAATTTCCGCAGCCCGTACTCCTGGCTGGCCCATCACGACCTCACCGCACGCCACCCGGACGTCGCCGGGCGCGTGGAGTGGATTCCGTACTGGGATCCGGACCCGGTGAGCGAGCGGCTGCTCGCCGAGGCCGGCGGCTCCTTCCTCTACACGCCGATGTCCCGCGAGAAGCACTTCTACGTGCTGACCGACGTCCGCAGGCTGGCGAAGGACCGGGGGCTGGCGGTCTCCTGGCCGCTCGACCGCGAACCGGTGTGGGAGACGGCGCACCTGGCCTGGTTCCTCGCCGCCGACCAGGGCGTGGGACCGGCCTACACCGACCTCGTCTACCGGGCCCGCTTCCAGGACGGCGAGGACATCAACGATCCGTCGCTGATCGCCGAGATCGCCGGCCGCCTCGGTCTCGACCCGGCCGCGGCCGGATCGGCCGCCGAGGACCCGGCCCTGCGCGAACGGGCCACGGCGGCGCTGATGTCGGCGTACCGCGACGGGGTGTTCGGACCGCCGTTCCTGATCGCGGGCCGCGAGAAGTTCTGGGGCCTGGACCGGCTGGACCGCTTCGCCGACGCCGTACGCTCCGCGGCGGCGACCCCGGCACCGGCGCCTTCAGCGGCTCCCGTTCCGGCGGCGGCGCTGTCGGCCACCCCGTCCGGAGACCTGGGCCACGCCGGAGGCTGCGGCTGACGGCCCGCAACACCCCTTGACCGAACGACATTCCGTACGAACCGAGGAACCGAGGAGAGAACACCACCATGTCGACGAACCCTTTCGAGGACAAGGACGCCACCTACCTGGTGCTCGTCAACGACGAGGGCCAGCACTCCCTGTGGCCGGCCTTCGCCGAGGTCCCGGCCGGCTGGCAGGTCGTCCTGAAGGACGCCGGCCATGACGCGGCGCTCGCCTACATCGAGGAGAACTGGACCGACATGCGGCCCAGCAGCCTCGCCGTGGCGATGGACTCCGCCACGGTCTAGGGGGTGTCTTGTCGATCACGGCCGGGTCCGCGACGCCTGGCACGGCACTTCGCGGCGTTGCCGAAACGCCCGAATCGCTCCGCGATGAGGACGTTCCAGCGCCTTGCGATGCACCGCACCAGACGCCGCGGCCTGACCGACCCTGATCGACAAGACACCCCCTAGCACCCCGCCGCACGGCAGGTGCCGCGCACGACGAGGCGGCCCGGAACCTCTCCGGTTCCGGGCCGCCTCGTCGTGGTCCTGCTCAGCGCACCTGGTGTGGCGCGCTGCCCGCCTTCGCCTCCGGCCGCGCGAGCCGCTCCACGAGCGCACCGGTGAACTCCGCGCTCTGCGCGTTCAGATAGAAGTGGTCGCCGGAGAACACGCGGTACGCGAACGGCCCCGTCGTGACCTCCGCCCAGGCCCGCGTCTCCTCGACGGTGACGTCCACGTCCGCGTCGCCGACCCAGGCGTCCACCGGCGCCGCGATCCGCAGCGAGGGATCCGGCCGGTACGCGCCCATCAGCGCGAAGTCGCCGCGGATCGCCGGCATCAGCAGCTCACGCATCTCCGGACTGTCCAGGAACGCCGCGCCTTCGCCGCCGAGCCGCCGCACCTCCGCCAACAGGCCCGGATCGCCGCCGAGATGCGCCTCGTTGACGCGGTAACGGGCGGGCGGCTGCTGGCCGGAGACGATCAGCGCCGCGGCCACGGTTCCGTACCGCTGCTCCAGCCGGTGCGCCACCTCGAAGGCCACCGACGCGCCCATGCTGTGGCCGAACAGCGCGAACGGCTCGCCGGACAGCGGCAGCAGCGCCTCCGCGACCCCGTCGGCCAGCCGGTCCATGTCGCTCACACAGTCCTCGCCGAGCCGGTCCTGCCGCCCCGGAAGGTTGACGGCCAACACCTCCACGTCCTCGGGAAGCCACTGCGGCCAGGACCGGAACGTCGACGCGGATCCTCCCGCGTGCGGCAGACAGACCAGCCGCAGCCGGGGCCGCGCCACTCGTCTGAAGCGCCGGAACCACACATCGGACCCCTCGGCCATCACTCCACCTCCGTCGTCGTGCCACCGCCGTTCGGCGACGCCACCAGTGCACCCGCACCACCGCTGCCACCGGGTCGGTCTGCAACAACGTGCACGCGCACGGGAATCGGCCGCGTACCGGGCCAGGATGAGCGGACGCGCCTCCTGTGCGTTCCGCCGTGATGACTGCCGGCAGCGGCCCGTACCGCTCCCCGGCCCCGGTGTTCCCGAAAACGACCGAGGGTGGTTCCCGTTGTCCGACGTCCAGGACCTTCTCCTGCCGCTGACCGCCGCGCAGTCCGGGATCTGGTTCGCGCAGGAACTCGACCCGGCCAACGTCATCTACAACGCCGGCGAGTACCTGGAGATCCGCGGCCGGGTGGACGCGGCGGTCTTCGAGGCCGCGCTGCTGCGCGTGCTGGCCGAGGCGGAGTGCCTGCGCGTGCGGTTCACGGACACCTCCGACGGCCCCCGGCAGCGGATCGCCCCGGTCGGCGACTGGCGCCTTCCGGTCCTGGACGTCTCGGCGGAGCCGGATCCGCGCGCGGCGGCGGAACTGCGGATGCGGGACCTGCTGGCCACACCGAAGGACATCCGCCGCGATCCGCTCTTCGACTTCGTCCTGTTCCGGCTGGCGGACGACCACCACCTGTGGCTGCACGCCTACCACCACAGCGCCGTCGACGGCTTCACCGTCTCGCTGGTGGCCCGGCGGACCGCCGAGGTCTACACCGCGCTGGCGGCGGGGGACGAGCCGACGCCGACGCCCTTCGTCCCGCTCACGGCGCTGATCGACGCCGACACCGCGTACCGCGCCTCCGACCGCTTCGCCGCCGACCGCGCGTACTGGACGGACCGGATGGCCGGCGCACCGGAGCCCGCCGGCCTCTCCGGCGGCCGCCCCGCCACCCCGCACCGCCTCGAACGCCGCACCGCGCACCTCGACCGGACGTCGGCCGATGCACTGCGCGACCTGGCCCGCGCCGCCGAGGTGCCGTGGCCGCCGCTGCTGGCCGCCGCCTTCGCCGCGTATCTGCAGCGCTGCACCGGCGGCGACGAGATCGTCCTCGGCCTGCCGGTCACCACCAGGCTCGGCCGCACCGCGCGCACCGCCCCCGGCATGGTCTCCAACGTCCTGCCGCTGCGCCTCGCACCGCACGACGACATGACCGTCGGCGAGCTGCTGCGCCACACCTCCGCCGCCATGCGCGGCGACCTGCGGCACCAGCGCTACCGGTACGAGGACCTGCGCCGCGACCTGAACCTCCTCGCCGACGACCAGCGGCTGGTCGGACCGCAGGTCAACATCATGATGTTCGACTACGACCTGACCTTCGGCGGGCACCGCGCCGTCGTCCACAACCTGTCCGTCGGACCGGCCGACGACATGTCCGTGGTCGTCTACGACCGGACCGACGGCAACGGTCTGCAGATCGACCTCGACGCCAACCCGGAGCTCTACACACCGGACGCGATCGACGCGCACCTCCACCGCTTCCTGCGCTACCTCCGCGAGCTGGCCGCCGGAGGACCCGACCAGGTCCTCGGCACGCTCGGCCTGGTCGACGAGGACGAGCGGCGACTGCTGCTGGACACCTGGAACGACACCGGCCACGAGGTACCGGCCGTCACGCTCACCGAGCTGCTGACCGCGCAGGCCGCCGCCACCCCGGACGCCGTCGCCGTCCTCTTCGAGGACACCGCCCTCTCCTACGCCGAACTGGACGACCGCGCGGCGCGGCTGGCCCGCCTGCTCGTGGGCCGGGGCGTCGGCCCGGAGCGCTTCGTCGCGGTCGCCGTGCCGCGTTCCGTCGAACTCGTCGTGGCGCTGGTTGCGGTGCTGAAGGCCGGTGCCGCGTATCTGCCGGTGGATCCCGGCTATCCGGCGGACCGGATCGCGTTCCTGCTGGAGGACGCGGCTCCGGTGCTGACGCTGACCACCTCCACGGTGGCCGCCGACCTGCCGGAGACCGGCACCCCGCGCCTGGTCCTCGACACCGACGACACCGCCGCGCTGCTCGTTGCCCACGCCCCGGACCACGCCGCACCGCTTCCGGCTCCGCTGCCCGCCCACCCGGCGTACGTCATCTACACCTCCGGCTCCACCGGCCGCCCGAAGGGCGCGGTCGTCCCGCACGCCGGCATCGTCAACCGGCTCCTGTGGATGCAGGACCACTACCGGCTCACGGCAGAGGACCGGGTGCTCCAGAAGACGCCGTCCGGATTCGACGTCTCCGTCTGGGAGTTCTTCTGGCCGCTGATCACCGGAGCGGCGCTCGTCGTCGCGCGCCCGGACGGACACAAGGACCCGCTGTACCTCGCCGAGCTGATCCAGGCCCGGTCCGTCACCACCACGCACTTCGTACCGTCCATGCTCCAGGCGTTCCTCGCCGAGCCCGCCGCCGCCGGCTGCACCGGCCTGCGCCGCGTGATCTGCAGCGGCGAGGCGCTGCCGGCCCCGCTGCGCGACCGCTTCCACACCGTGCTCACCGGCGACGGTCCCGGCCCCGGCCCGGAACTCCACAACCTGTACGGGCCGACCGAGGCGTCCGTCGACGTGACCTGGTGGCAGTGCGGACCCGACGACAAGACCCCGTCCGTGCCGATCGGCCGCCCGGTGTGGAACACCCGGCTGTACGTCCTGGACGCGCGGCTGCGCCCGGTACCGGCCGGAGCACCGGGAGAGCTCTATCTCGCGGGCGTGCAGCTGGCCCGTGGCTACCTGCACCGTCCGGGCCTGACGGCTTCGCGGTTCGTGGCGGATCCGTTCGCCGGTGACGGCGGTGGTGAGGGCGGTGGTGACGGCAGTGGTGGCGGTGCGCGGATGTACCGGACCGGTGATGTGGTGCGGTGGACGGCGGGTGGCGACCTGGAGTACCTGGGCCGCGCCGACGACCAGGTGAAGCTGCGCGGCTTCCGGATCGAGCTCGGCGAGATCGAGGCGGCGGTCCTGGCGAACCCGGAGGTGGACCAGGCGGCCGTGATCGTCCGCGAGGACCGCCCGGGATCACCGGCGGTGGTGGCGTATGTGGTGCCGGAGGCCGGTGGTGTCGGTGGTGCGGGCGGAGCGGTGGACGTGTCCGTGCTGCGCGGCCGGGTGGCCGGTGTGCTGCCGGAGTACATGGTGCCGTCGGCGTTCGTGGTGCTGGACGCGCTGCCGCTGAGCCCGAACGGGAAGCTGGACCGGCGTGCGCTTCCGGCGCCGGACTTCGGCGGCGCGGCGGCGGGCGGCCGCGCGCCGCGGACGGCGCGTGAGGCGGTGCTGTGCGGGCTGTTCGCGCAGGTGCTGGGGCTGGACGAGGTGGCGGCCGATGCGAGCTTCTTCGACCTCGGCGGCGACAGCATCATGTCCATCCAGCTCGTCAGCCGCGCCCGCACCGAGGGCCTGGTGCTGACCACGCGTGATGTGTTCCGCCTCAAGACCGTCGAGGCCATCGCGGAGGCCGCGGTGGAGGACGCCGGCCGCACGGTCGCCGCACTCGGCTCCGAGGCCGGTGGTGGTGTGGGTGAGGTGGTGGTGCCTCCGGTGGTGGAGTGGCTGCGGGGGCTGGGCTCTGGTGTGAGTGGTTTTCATCAGTCGGTGTTGGTGTCGGTGCCGGGTGGTGTGGGTCTGGGTGCGTTGAGCGCGGCGGTTCAGGGTGTGGTGGATCATCACGACGCTTTGCGGTTGCGGTTGTTGGTCGGGGCTGATGGTGGTTGGGGTCTTGAGGTCGGGGCCGTTGGTTCGGTTCCGGTCGAGGGGTGTGTGCGGCGGGTTGATGTGTCGGGTGGGGACGGGGGTGTGTTGTCGGAGCTGGTCCGTGTGGAGGCGGATGCGGCTCGTGGCCGGTTGGATCCTGTGTCGGGTGTGATGGTGCAGGTGGTGTGGTTCGACGCGGGTGTGGGGCGTGCGGGCCGGTTGTTGTGGGTGGTGCATCACCTGGCGGTCGACGGTGTGTCGTGGCGGGTGCTGCTGCCGGATCTTGAGGCGGCGTGGCGGCAGGTTGCGGCCGGTGGGCCGGTGGTGTTGGAGCCGGTGGGGACGTCGTACCGGGCCTGGGCCGGGATGCTGCCGGAGCTGGCCGCGGACCGTGCCGGTGAGCTGGCTCTGTGGCAGGGCGTATTGGCCGAGCCTGATGGGCTGTTGGGTTCGCGTGCGCTGGACCCGGTGGTGGATGTCGCGGGCACTGCGGGTTCGGTGACGGTGGAAGTTCCGGCCGAGGTGTCGCAGGGGCTGCTGTCCTGGGTTCCCGGTGTGTGGGGGGCCGGGGTCGAAGAGGTGTTGCTGGCCGCTTTGGGCGTGGCGGTGAGCCAGTGGCGCGGTGGTGGCGGTCATGTGCTGGTGGATCTTGAGGGGCATGGACGCGAGCAGCTGCTCGACGGCTGGGATCTGTCGCGGACGGTCGGGTGGTTCACGAGCCGTTACCCCGTGCGGCTGGACGTCGACGGGGTGGACGTCGGCGCTGCGGTGAAGCGGGTGAAGGAGGCCGTGCGGGCTCTGCCGGACCGGGGTGTCGGGTTCGGTCTGCTGCGGTACGTGGAGCCCGGCGCCTCCGAGGTGCTGTCGGCGTTGGCGGAACCGCAGGTCGGATTCAACTACTTGGGCCGTTTCCGGTCCGGCGGTGCCGGCGGCGAGGGTGACTGGCTGCCGGTCGGTGAGTCGGGAGGCGTCGGTGGTGGTGTCGATCCGTCGATGCGGATGCCGCACGCGGTGGAGGTCAACGCCCTGGCGCTGGACGGCGCGAGTGGTTCGGTGCTGTCGGCTGTGTGGGCGTGGCCTGGTGGTGTGTTCGGCGATGGCGAGGTCGAGGAGCTGGCCCGTCTGTGGGTCGGTGTCCTGGAGGCTTTGGTGGCCGGGGCCGGTGAGCCCGGTGCCGGTGGTCTGACGCCCTCGGATGTGCTGGCGGAGGTGTCGCAGGCGGAGATCGAGGCGCTGGAGGCGACGTATCCGGGGCTGGACGACGTACTGCCGCTCGCACCGTTGCAGGAAGGACTCCACTTCCACGCGCTCGACGAGGACGCGGGCTCCGCCGCGTACACCGTGCAGATCGGCCTCGATCTCGAAGGCGGCCTCGACCTCCGCGCGATGCGCCATGCCGCCGAAGCGCTCCTGGAACGGCACGCGGGGCTGCGCGCCGGATTCGTGCACGAAGGGCTGGACGCTCCGGTCCAGGTCATCGCCTCCGAGGTCGAACTGCCCTGGTCCCAGCGGGATGTGAGCGAGCTGGACGCAGCGGAGCGCGACGCGGCCCTCGGGCGGATCCTGGACGAGGACCGCGCGCGGCGCTTCGATCCGACCAGGCCGCCGCTGCTCCGCTTCACCGCGATCCGCCTCGGCGAGAACCGCCACCACCTGGTCCTCACCTACGATCACCTGCTCCTCGACGGCTGGTCGACCGCTGTCCTGATGCGCGAGCTGTTCGCCCTGTACGCCAACGGCTGCGACACCACCGCTCTGCCCCGGGTCACGGCCTTCCGCGAGCACCTCGGCCGGCTGGCCGAGCAGGACCGCCCGGCCGCCGAGGAGGCCTGGCGCACCGCGCTCGCCGGACTCGACGAGCCGACGCTCCTCGCCGAAGCCTTCGGCACCGCCGGTTCCGCCGGTTCCGCCGACCCGGCCGATCCGGCCTCCGTGGCAGCCCCGGTCTCCGAACAGCTCCGCGTCGAGCTCACCGAGGAGCAGACGCGGGCCGTCGCCGCGCGCGCCCGTGCGCTCGGCGTCACGCTCAACACCGTGGTGCAGGGCAGCTGGGGTCTGACGCTGGCCCGGCTCACCGGCCGCGAGGACGTCGTCTTCGGCGCCACCGTCTCCGGCCGCCCCGCCGATCTGCCCGGCATCGAGGACATGGTCGGCCTCTTCATCAACACCCTGCCGGTACGCGTCCGGGTCCGCCCCGCCGACAGCCTCGCCGGACTCCTCACGGCCGTGCAGGACGAACAGGCCAGGCTGATGCCGCACCAGCACGTCCGGCTGACCGATGTGCAGCGGCTGGCCGGACACGGCGAACTCTTCGACTCCATCGCCGTGTTCGAGAACTACCCGGTCGACGCGCTCGACCTCGGCACCCCGGACGGCCGGCTCCGCGTCACCGGCATCGACGGCGGTGACACCACGCACTATCCGCTCACCCTGATCGCCGTTCCCGGCGACCGTCTGCACCTGCGCCTCGGCTACCGCACCGACCTCATCGGCGAGGAGCGCGCCGGGCGCTTCCTGAACGGACTGCTCGCCGTCCTCGACGCGGTCGCCGCCGGCACCGACCGGCCGACCGGCCGGATCGACCTGCTCACCGCGGCCGAACGCGAGCAGCTCCTCGTCCACCGCAACGACACGGCGGCAGCGGTGCCGGACGGCACGGTCGCCGACGCGTTCCAGCGCCAGGCCGCCGCCACCCCGGACGCCGTGGCCGTCCGCTTCGAGGGCGCCGCCGTGTCCTACGCCGAGCTGGACGACCGTGCGTCGCGGCTGGCCAGGCTGCTCGTCGCCCGGGGGGCGGGCCCGGAGCAGTTCGTCGCGGTCGCCATGGAGCGCTCGGCCGATCTGCTCGTCGCCGTACTGGCGGTGCTGAAGGCAGGTGCCGCGTATCTGCCGGTGGACCCCGGCTATCCGGCGGACCGGATCGCGTTCCTGCTGGAGGACGCGGCTCCGGTGCTGACACTGACCACCTCCGCCGTGGCCGCCGACCTGCCGGACACCGGCACCCCGCGCCTCCTGCTGGACGCGGGCACGACCGCCGCCGCGCTGCGCGCCGAGTCCGGAGCGCCGCTGACGGACGCGGACCGGATCCTGCCGCTGCGGCCCGCGAACCCGGCGTACGTCATCTACACCTCCGGCTCCACCGGCCGCCCGAAAGGCGTCGTCGTCAGCCACGAGAGCGTGGTCGGCTTCGCCTCCTGGGCCGAGGAGGAACTGGGCGCCGAGGCGCTGTCGCGGGTCCTGTTCTCGACCTCGCTCAACTTCGACGTGTCGGTCTTCGAGGTCTTCGGGCCGCTCCTGTCCGGCGGTTGCACCGAGGTGGTGCGCGATGTGCTCGCGCTCGCCGACGAGCCGTACGACACCTGGTCCGGCTCACTGGTGAGCGCGGTGCCGTCCGCCCTCGACCAGGTGCTGACGCACTCCGGCCCGGCGGTGAGCGCCGGACTGGTGGTCCTGGCGGGCGAGGCGCTGCCGGCCCGCCTGGTGGACCGGATCCGCCGCACCATGCCGGACGCCAGGATCGCCAACCTCTACGGACCCACCGAGGCGACGGTCTACTCCACCGGATGGTTCGCCGGTGACGGCCCTGTTCCGGCCGCACCGCCGATCGGCCGCCCGATCAGCAACCGACGCGTGTACGTCCTCGATGCCGGGCTGCGACCGGTGCCCCCGGGTGTCCGGGGAGAGCTCTATCTCGCCGGGCCCGGTCTGGCGCGTGGCTACGGCGGCCGGCCGGCGCTCACGGCCTCGCGGTTCGTGGCGGATCCGTTCGCCGGTGACGGCGGTGGTGACGGTGGTGCGCGGATGTACCGGACCGGTGATGTGGTGCGGTGGTCGGCCGATGGTGAGCTGGAGTACCTGGGCCGCGCCGACGACCAGGTGAAGGTCCGCGGCTTCCGTATGGAGCTGGGCGAGATCGAGGCGGCCGTCGCCGGTCACCCCGGTGTCGGCAGCGCCGCCGTGGTGGTGCGCGAGGACCGTCCGGGCGTGCGTGCCGTGGTGGCGTACGTCGTGCCGGAGGGCGGCGCGGGCGGCGGTGCGGTGGATGTGGCGGCGGTACGGGGGCGGGTCGCGGGCGCACTGCCGGAGTACATGGTGCCGTCGGCGTTCGTGGTGCTGGACGCGCTGCCGCTGAATCCGAACGGGAAGCTGGACCGGCGTGCGCTTCCGGCCCCGGACTTCGCCGGATCGGCGGGCGGTGGCCGTGGACCGCGCACTCCGGCCGAAGCACTGCTGTGCGGGCTGTTCGCGCAGGTGCTGGGGCTGGACGAGGTGGCGGCCGATGCGAGCTTCTTCGACCTCGGCGGCGACAGCATCATGTCCATCCAGGTCGCGGGCCGGGCCCGCAGGTCCGGCCTGTCACTCCGCCCCCGCGACGTCTTCCGCCTGAAGACCGTCGAGGCCATGGCCGCCGAGCTGGAGGAGCGCGGCGAGGAGCCGGTGGCCGGTCCTGCCGATCTGCCCGGTGGTGGTGTGGGTGAGGTGGTGGTGCCTCCGGTGGTGGAGTGGCTGCGGGGGCTGGGCTCTGGTGTGAGTGGTTTTCATCAGTCGGTGTTGGTGTCGGTGCCGGGTGGTGTGGGTCTGGGTGCTTTGAGCGCGGCGGTTCAGGGTGTGGTGGATCATCACGACGCTTTGCGGCTGCGGTTGTTGGTCGGGGCGGATGGTGGTTGGGGTCTTGAGGTCGGGGCCGTTGGTTCGGTTCCGGTCGAGGGGTGTGTGCGGCGGGTTGATGTGTCGGGTGGGGACGGGGGTGTGTTGTCGGAGCTGGTCCGTGTGGAGGCGGATGCGGCGCGGGGCCGACTGGACCCTGTGTCGGGTGTGATGGTGCAGGTCGTGTGGTTCGACGCGGGTGCGGGGCGTGCGGGCCGGTTGTTGTGGGTGGTGCATCACCTGGCGGTCGACGGTGTGTCCTGGCGGGTGTTGCTGCCGGACCTGGAAGCGGCGTGGCGGCAGGTTGCGGCCGGTGGGCCGGTGGCGTTGGAGCCGGTGGGGACGTCGTACCGGGCCTGGGCCGGGATGCTGCCGGAGCTGGCCGCGGACCGTGCCGGTGAGCTGGCGCTGTGGCAGGGCGTATTGGCCGAGCCTGATGGGCTGTTGGGCTCGCGTGCGCTGGACCCGGTGGTGGATGTCGCGGGCACTGCGGGTTCGGTGACGGTGGAAGTTCCGGCCGAGGTGTCGCAGGGGTTGCTGTCCTGGGTTCCCGGTGTGTGGGGCGCGGGAGTTGAGGAAGTTCTGCTCGCCGCGCTCGGCGTGGCGGTGTCCCAGTGGCGTGATCGGCGTCGTGGTGGTGGCGGTCATGTGCTGGTGGATCTTGAGGGGCATGGACGCGAGCAGCTGCTCGACGGCTGGGATCTGTCGCGGACGGTCGGGTGGTTCACGAGCCGTTACCCCGTGCGGCTCGACGTCGACGGGGTGGACGTCGGCGCTGCGGTGAAGCGGGTGAAGGAGACCCTGCGCGGGCTGCCGGACCGGGGTATGGGCTTCGGTCTGCTGCGGTACCTGGACCCCGCTGCTTCCGAGGCGTTGGCAGGGCTGGCGGAACCGCAGGTCGGGTTCAACTACCTGGGCCGCTTCCGGTCCGGTGAGGACGACTGGCTGCCCGTCGGTGAGTCGGGAGGCGTCGGTGGTGGTGTCGATCCGTCGATGCGGATGCCGCACGCGGTGGAGGTCAACGCCCTGGCGCTGGACGGCGCAGGCGGTCCGGTGCTGTCGGCGGTCTGGGCGTGGCCTGGTGGGGTGTTCGGCGACGGCGAGGTCGAGGAGCTGGCCCGTCTGTGGGTCGGTGTCCTGGAGGCCTTGGTCCAGGAGGCAGGTGAGCCCGGTGCCGGTGGTCTGACCCCTTCCGACGTGCTGGCGGAGGTGTCGCAGGCGGAGATCGAGGCGCTGGAGGCGACGTATCCGGGGCTGGACGACGTACTGCCGCTCGCACCGTTGCAGGAAGGACTCCACTTCCACGCGCTGTACGACACCGAGTCGCCCGACCTCTACACCATCCAGCTCGTCTTCGACCTCGAAGGCGACCTGGACACGGAGACGATGCGCCGCGCCGCCGCCGCGCTGCTGCGCCGCCGGCCCAATCTGCGCGCCGGTTTCCTGAACCAGGAGTCCGGCCGGCCGGTGCAGGTGGTACCGGCCGTCACCGAGGTGCCGTGGACGGACGTCGACCTCCGCGGCATCGGTGCCGTCCAGCAGGAGGACCTGGCGGACAGGATCCTGGACGAGGACCGTGCCCACCGCTTCGATCCGGCGCGGCCGCCGCTGCTCCGCTTCACCGCGATCCGCCTCGGCGACAACCGCCACCGCCTCGTCCTCACCAACCACCACCTCCTCTGGGACGGCTGGTCGGTGCCGGTCGTCGTGCGGGAGCTGTTCGAGCTGTACGCGCACGGCGGCGACGGGGCGCACCTCGCTCCGGCCCCGCAGTTCCGCGACCATCTCGACTGGCTGGCAGCGCAGGACCGTCCGGCCGCCGAGGAGGCCTGGCGCACCGCGCTCGCCGGTCTCGACGAGCCGACGCTCCTCGCCGAAGCCTTCGGCTCCGCCGACTCCGCCGGTGCCGTGGCTTCCGACGAGCGGGCACCGGACTCTTCCGGCCTGCCGGAGCGGCTGTCCGTCCGGCTGCCCGAGGCCTTCACCGCCGAGCTGCACACCTGGGCCCGCTCGCGCGGACTCACCGTGAACACCGTCCTCCAGGGTGCGTGGGCTCTGCTGCTCGCCCGGCTCACCGGCCGTGAGGACGTCGTCTTCGGCGCCACCGTCTCCGGCCGGCCCGCCGATCTGCCCGGCGTCGAGGACATGACCGGACTGTTCAGCAACACGCTGCCGGTACGCGTCGCACTGGAGCGGGCCCGGGCCCTGTCGCTGGTCGGACTGCTGGAGCAGATCCAGGACCAGCAGGCCGAGTTGATGGATCATCACCACGTAGGGCTGTCCGGCATCGCCGCGCGGACCGGCCTCGGCGAGCTCTTCGACACCCTGCTCGTCTTCGAGAACTATCCGCTCGACCCGTCGACGCTCGACCTGCCGGGCACCGGACTGCGGGCCACCGACGCGCGCGTGCGCGACGCCGCCCACTATCCGCTCTCGCTCGCCGTCGTACCGGGCGACGAGCTCGAACTCCGCTTCGACTACCGGCCGGAGCGCTTCACCGCCGACCGTGTCGAGGCCATCGGCGACCGGCTGCACGCCCTGCTCGGCCTGATCGTGACGGAGCCGGACCGGCCCGTCGGGCGCGTCGGCGTCCTCACCGACGCCGAGGCGGAACAGCTGGTCCAGGACCGGCGGCAGTCCCGGCGGTACGTCGAACTCCTGCCGTTCCCGGACCTGTTCGAGATGCAGGCGGCACGGACGCCGGACACGGCGGCCGTGGTGTACGAGGAGACGGAGGACCACTCCGTCGAGCTGACGTACGCCGAACTCGACGCACGGGCCAATCGCCTGGCCCGGCTGCTCATCGAGCGCGGCATCGGCCCGGAGGACATCGTCGGCCTGCTGCTGCCGCGCTCCGTCGACCAGGTGGTGGCCGTGCTCGCCGTTGCCAAGGCCGGGGCCGCCTACCTGCCGATCGATCCGGCGTATCCGGCCGAACGCATCGCGTACGTCGTCGGTGACGCGCGGCCCGTACTGCTCCTGGTGGACGCGGTGACCGGCCGCCGGCTGCCGGAGCTCGACACCGGCACGCCCGCGCTGGTCCTCGGCGGCGACATCGCCCTGCGCCGGCCGGGCCACCGTCCGGCGGCGGACGAGCGGCGCGCGCAGCTGACGCCGGACAGTCCCGCGTACGTCATCTACACCTCCGGTTCCACCGGCCGTCCGAAGGGCGTCGTGGTCACGCACCGCGGCGTCGCCAACCTCGCCGGAAGCCAGATCGAGCGGTTCGCGGTCGAGGAGGGCAGCCGGATCCTCCAGGTCGCCTCGCCGAGCTTCGACGCGGCCTTCTCCGAGCTGTGCCTCGCGCTGCTGTCCGGCTCCACGCTGGTCCTGGCGCCGGCGGACCGGCTGCTGCCGGGCGCCGGGCGGTCCGGTCTGGCCGGGGTGATCGCACGGCAGCGCATCACGCACGCGACGATCTCGCCCGCCGCGCTCGCCGCCCTGGACGACGACGGGCTGCCCGCCGGCATGGTGCTGACCGTGGCCGGTGAGGCGTGCTCCGCCGCGCTGGTCGACCGGTGGTCGCGCGACCGCAGGATGATCAACGCGTACGGGCCGACCGAGACCACCGTCTGCGCCACCATGAGCGAGCCGCTGGCCCCGTCGGACCGCCGTACGCCGCCGCCGATCGGCCGTGCCGTCTGGAACACCCACGCCTATGTGCTGGACGCCTCGCTCGGGCCGGTCGTTCCCGGTGTCGCCGGTGAGCTGTACGTGTCCGGTCCCGGCCTCGCCCGTGGCTACCTCGGCCGTCCGGATCTGACGGCTTCGCGGTTCGTGGCGGATCCGTTCGCGACGGACGGTTCGCGTATGTACCGCACCGGTGATGTGGTGCGCCAACTGCCGAACGGGGAGCTTGAGTTCGTCGGTCGTGTCGACGACCAGGTGAAGCTGCGCGGCTTCCGGATCGAGCTCGGTGAGATCGAGGCGGCGGTCCTGGAGAGCCCGGCGGTGGACCAGGCGGCCGTGATCGTCCGCGAGGACCGCCCGGGTGTGCGCGCGGTGGTGGCGTACGTCGTGCCGGAGGCCGGTGCGGGCGGTGCGGTGGATGTGGCGGCGCTGCGGGAGCGGGTGGCGGGTGTGCTGCCGGAGTACATGGTGCCGTCGGCGTTCGTGGTGCTGGATGCTCTGCCGTTGACGGTGCACGGGAAGTTGGATCGGCGTGCGCTTCCGGTGCCGGAGTTGGTGGTGGGGGGTCGTGGTCCGCGGAGTGCGCGGGAGGAGATTCTGTGTGGTCTGTTCGGTGAGGTGTTGGGGGTTGAGGGTGTAGGGGTCGAGGACGGGTTCTTCGATCTGGGTGGTCATTCGCTGTTGGCGACGCGGTTGGTGAGCCGGGTGCGGTCGGTGCTGGGTGTGGAGTTGCCGGTCCGTGCGTTGTTCGAGCATCCGACCGTCGCCGCGCTCGACCGCACACTCGACGACGCCGCTCAGGCCCGGCGTGCCCTCACCCCGCTGGCGCGGCCGGCGCAGGTGCCGCTCTCCTTCGGGCAGCGCAGGCTCTGGTTCCTCGAACGGTTCGAGTCGGCCGGCGGCAGCGTCTCCCTGGCCGTCCGGCTCACCGGCGAACTCGACGGCGACGCGCTGCGGTTGGCCCTCGGCGACCTGGTCGCCCGCCACGAGGCGCTGCGCACCGTCTTCCCGGACGACGACGGCGTACCGCGTCAGCAGGTCCTCGACTTCTGGGTGCCGGGGCTCGGCCTGGTCGACGTGACGGAGGACGAGGTCGCCCGCGAACTGCGCGACGCCGTCTCCGTACCGGTCGATCTGGCGGTCGATCCGCCGCTGCGCGCGCGGCTGCTGCGCCTCGGCGAGCGTGAGCACGTGCTGTCACTGGTGGTCCATCACATCGCCGCCGACGGCTGGTCGTTGGCCCCGCTGGCGCGCGATCTGTCGGCGGCGTACGCGGCGCGGCTCGCCGGTGGTGTGCCGGAGTGGCGGCCGTTGCCGGTGCAGTTCGCGGACTACACGGTCTGGCAGCGTGAGGTGCTCGGCGACGAGACGGATCCGGAGTCCCCGATCGCCCGGCAGCTCAGCTACTGGTACGAGACGCTGTCCGGGCTGCCCGACGAGATCGACCTGCCCGCCGACCGGCCGAGGCCGCCGGTGCCCGGATACCGGGGCGGGACCGTGGAGTTCGCGTTCGACGCCGGTCTGCACCGGCGGCTGACCGCGCTGGCGCGGGAGGCGAACGTCAGCCTGTTCATGGTGGTCCAGGCGGGTCTGGCCGCGCTGCTGCACCGGCTCGGCGCGGGCAGCGACATTCCGCTCGGCACTCCGGTGGCCGGTCGTACGGACGAGGCGCTGGACGATCTGGTCGGTTTCTTCGTCAACACGCTGGTGCTGCGCACGGACGTGTCCGGTGATCCGACGTTCCGCGAGCTGCTGGAGCGGGTGCGGGAGACGGACCTCGCCGCCTACGCGCACCAGGACGTGCCGTTCGAGCGCCTCGTCGAGGTGCTCAACCCGGCCCGCTCGCTCGCCCGCCACCCGCTGTTCCAGGTCATGCTCGCGCTGCAGAACGCGCCGGAAGCCGCGCTGCGACTGCCGGGGCTGAGCGTGGAGCCGCTGCCTCCGGCGCAGGGCGACGCCAAGTTCGACCTCGGCATCGAGTTGGTGGAGCGCCACGGTCCCGACGGCGCGCCGGACGGCCTCCAGGGGCTGGCGCACTACAGCGCCGACCGCTTCGACGAGGACACCGTACGGCTGCTGACGGACCGGTTCGGCCGCTGGCTGGCCGCCGCCGCCGAGGCGCCCGGCACGCGGGTCGGGGCGCTCGACGTCCTGTCCGCCGCCGAGCGCGACACCGTGCTGCACCGCTGGAACGCCACCGGCCACGACCTTCCGGACAGCACCCTGCCCGCGCTCTTCGAGGCGCAGGCGGCGCGCACGCCGGACGCCGTCGCCGTCGTCGCCGGTGACCAGGAGCTGACCTACGCGGAGCTGAACGCGCGGTCCAACCGGCTGGCCAGGCTGCTGGCCGGCCGGGGAGCCGGGCCGGAGAGCCTGGTCGCGGTGGCCGTACCGCGCTCCGTGTCCTGGCTCGTCGCCTTCCTGGCGGTGGCCAAGGCCGGAGCCGGCTATCTGCCGGTCGACCCGGCCCAGCCCGGCGCGCGCATCGAGCGCATGATCGCCGACGCCCGGCCGGTACTGGTGCTCACCGAAGGAGCGGACGGCGAGGAGGCCTCCGCGTTCTCCGCCGCGCCGCTCGCCGTGTCCGTCGCCGCGCTCCGTACCGACGAGGCCGAGCGGCTGGCGGCCGGTCTCGCCGCCACCGACCTCACCGACGGCGAGCGCACGACCGGGCTGCGGCCGGAGCATCCGGCGTACGTCATCTACACCTCCGGCTCGACCGGTGTGCCGAAGGGCGTCGTCGTCACGCACGGCAGCATCGGCAACCTCGCGGCGGTGCACATCGACCGGCTCGACGTCGACGGTGCGAGCCGGGTGCTCCAGGCGGTGTCCACCACCTTCGACCCGTCGGTGGCCGACACCGTGATGGCGCTGCTCTCCGGCGCGGCGCTGGTCCTGGCCGATCCGCGCCGGCACGTCGTCGGCGACCAGCTCGCCGAGGCGATCGACCGGTACGCGGTCACGCACGTCCAGCTGGCCGCACCGGTCCTGGCGACCGTGCCGGACGCCGGGCTGGACACGCTGCGCTGCATCGTCACCGGCGGTGAGGCGTGCTCCGCCGAGCTCGTCGCGCGCTGGGCGCGCGGTGGCCGCCGCGTCGTCAACGCCTACGGGCCGACCGAGATGACGGTCGCCACGACCATGACCGGGCCGCTCACCGGCGCGAGCACCCCGCCGATCGGCCGGGCCGTGTGGAACACCCGCGCCTATGTGCTGGACGCCTCGCTCGGACTGGTCGCCCCTGGTGTCGCCGGTGAGCTGTACGTGGCCGGCGCGGGGCTGGCCCGTGGCTATCTGGGCCGTCCGGATCTGACGGCTTCGCGGTTCGTGGCGGATCCGTTCGCAGTGGACGGTTCGCGGATGTACCGCACCGGTGATGTGGTGCGCCAACTCCCGGACGGACAGTTCGAGTTCGTCGGCCGCGTGGACGACCAGGTCAAGATCCGCGGCCACCGCATCGAGCCGGGCGAGGTCGAGGCCGTGGTCGCCGCGGTGGACGGGGTCGGCCAGGCCGCCGTCGTGGTCCGTGAGGACCCGGCACGCGGCGCGTATCTCGTCGCGTACGCCGTGCCCGGGAGCACCGGCGCCGATGGTGCGCTGGACGTTTCCGTGCTGCGGGAGCGGGTGGCGGGTGTGCTGCCGGAGTACATGGTGCCGTCGGCGTTCGTGGTGCTGGATGCTCTGCCGTTGACGGTGCACGGGAAGTTGGATCGGCGTGCGCTTCCGGTGCCGGAGTTGGTGGTGGGGGGTCGTGGTCCGCGCAGTGCGCGGGAGGAGATTCTGTGTGGTCTGTTCGGTGAGGTGCTGGGGGTTGAGGGTGTAGGGGTCGAGGACGGGTTCTTCGATCTGGGTGGTCATTCGTTGCTGGCGACGCGGTTGGTGAGCCGGGTGCGGTCGGTGTTGGGTGTGGAGTTGCCGGTCCGTGCGTTGTTCGAGCATCCGACCGTCGCCGCGCTCGACCGCACGCTCGACGACGCGGGCACCGCGCGTACGGCACTCGCTCCCGCCGACCGGCCCGACGCCGTTCCGCTCTCCTTCGCGCAGCGCAGGCTCTGGTTCCTCAACCGTTTCGAGGAGAACTCCTCGGCGTACAACGTGCCGATGGCTGTCCGGCTCACCGGAGAGCTGGACCCGGACGCCCTGCGGCGCGCGCTCGGCGATGTGCTGGCCCGCCACGAGGCGCTGCGCACGGTCTTCCCGGACGACCGGGGGCGGCCGCGCCAGCTCGTCCTGCCGGCCGGGCTGCCGGATGTCCGGGTCGAGCCGGCGGCCGAGGACGGTCTCTCCGCGACGCTCGCGGAGGCCGCCAACACCGGCTTCGCACTGGACCGTGAACTTCCGTTGCGCGTACGGGTGTTCAGGACCGGCGAGCAGGAGCACGTCCTGCTGCTGGTGCTGCACCACATCGCCGCCGACGGCTGGTCGCTGGCTCCGCTGGCGCGCGATCTGTCGGCCGCGTACACGGCCAGGCTGGCGGGCGAGGCGCCCCGGTGGCGGCCGTTGCCGGTGCAGTACGCCGACTACACGGTCTGGCAGCGCGAGGTGCTCGGCGACGAGGGCGATCCGGAGTCGCCGATCGCCCGGCAGCTGAGCCACTGGTACGAGACGCTGTCCGGGCTGCCCGACGAGATCGCGCTGCCCGCCGACCGGCCGAGGCCGCAGACGCCGAGCCGGATCGCCGGCAGCGTCGGCGTGGACCTTCCGGCCGCCGTGCACCAGCAGCTCACCGCGCTGGCGCGGGAGGCGAACGTCAGCCTGTTCATGGTGGTCCAGGCGGGTCTGGCGGCCCTGCTGCACCGGCTCGGCGCCGGTGACGACATCCCGCTCGGCTCCTTGATCGCCGGTCGTACGGACGAGGCGCTGGACGATCTGGTCGGCTTCTTCGTCAACACCCTGGTGCTGCGCACGGACGTCTCCGGTGATCCGACGTTCCGTGAGCTGCTGGAGCGGGTACGGGAGGCGGACCTCGCCGCCTACGCGCACCAGGACGTGCCGTTCGAGCGCCTCGTCGAGGTGCTCAACCCGACGCGGTCGCTCGCCCGCCACCCGCTGTTCCAGGTGATGCTGTCCTTCCAGAACGCGGAGAACGCCGAACTCGCCCTGCCGGGGCTGAGCGTGGAGCCGCTGCGGATCGGCCTGGACGCGGCCAAGTTCGACCTGTCCTTCAACCTGGAGGAGCGGCTGGACGCGTCCGGTGCGCCGGGCGGCATCGGCGGCCGGATCGAGTTCGCCGCCGAGCTGTTCGACGCGGAGACGGTCGAGACGGTCTCCGCCCGCCTGGTGCGGCTGCTGTCCGCCGCCGCGGCGGATCCCGGCCGCCCGGTCGGCGCGCTGGACATCGCCGGACCCGGTGAGCTGGAACGCGTCGTGGAGGAATGGGGCCGGGGCCGGGGAGAGCTGCCGCTCTCCGACGCCACTCCGGCCGCGCTCTTCGCGGCGCAGGCGGCGCGGACCCCCGACGCCACGGCCGTCGTCGCCGCGGACGCCACGCTGACCTTCGCGGAACTGGACGCACGGGCCGGCCGGCTGGCCGGGGCGCTGGCCGCGCGCGGAGTGACGGCGGAGTGCCTGGTGGCGACCGCGCTGCCCCGGTCCGCCGCGCTCGTCACCGCGATCCTCGCGGTGCTGAAGGCCGGTGGCGGGTACGTACCGCTGGACCCGGCCCATCCGGCCGAGCGGATCGGCCGGATCCTCGACCGGACCCGGCCGCGCCTGGTGCTCACCGGCCCGGACGGAATGCCGGACGGAGTGCGGACGGGCGTCGAGGTGCTGACGCCCGCCGAGGTGCTGACGCTCTCCGGACCGGCCGACCAGGAGGATGCCACGGGCACCGGCACCGGCACTGTCACCGGGGCCGTGGACGCGCGGATTCCGGACGCCTCCGCCGTGCGGTCCGACGCTCCGGCCTATGTGATCCACACCTCCGGATCCACCGGCACGCCGAAGGGCGTCGTGGTCAGCCACCGCTCGCTGAGCGGACTGTTCCGCAGCATGCGCGAGCGCGTGTACGGGCCGTCCTCCGGCGGTGCGCCGCTGCGGGCCGCGCACTTCGCCTCGTTCTCCTTCGACGCCTCGGTCGACCAGTTGCTGTGGCTGTTCGACGGCCATGAGCTGCACCTGCTCGACGAGGACACCCGTACCGACCCCGAGCGGCTGCTGCGCTACCTGGCCGACCACCGCGTCGACGCGCTCTCCACCACGCCGTCCTACGCGGCCCGACTGGTGGACCGGGGCCTGCTCGACCTGCCGCACGGGCTGCGGGCGCTGGCGCTCGGCGCGGAGGCGGTGCCGGAGCCGCTGTGGCGCAGGCTCGCCGCGACGCCGGGCCTGGCCGCGTTCAACCTGTACGGGCCGACCGAGTGCACCGTCGACTCGGTGGTGGCCAGGATCGGAGCCGGCCGGCCGGTCATCGGGCGGCCGGTGCCGGACACGGCGGCGCTCGTGCTGGACGGCCGGCTGCGCCCGGTGCTGCCCGGTGTGACCGGCGAGCTCTATCTGTCCGGCCCGGCGCTGGCCCGCGGCTATGTGCGTGAACCGGCGCTCACCGCGGGCCGGTTCGTGGCCTGCCCGTACGGTCCGGCAGGCCGCCGCATGTACCGCACCGGCGACCTCGTGCGCTGGCGCGACGGACAGCTGGAGTACGTCGGCCGCGCCGACGACCAGGTCAAGATCCGCGGCTTCCGCGTCGAGCTCGGCGAGGTCGAGTCGACGCTCGCCGGGCGGTCCGGGGTCCTCCAGGCGGCCGCCGTCGTCCGCGAGGACCGGCCGGGCGTCCGGCAGTTGGCCGCGTACGCCGTGGCCAGGCCCGGTGTACCGCTGGACCCGGCGCGGCTGCGCGCGGAGCTGGCGCGGGAGCTGCCGGACTACATGGTTCCGGCGACCGTGACCGTGCTGGACGCCTTGCCGCTCACCACGAGCGGCAAGGTGGACCGCCGTGCGCTGCCCGCTCCGCGCACCGGCGGCGACAGCGGCGGCCGGGCTCCCCGTCCGGGCCGTGAGGAGCTGCTGGCGCGGCTCTTCGCCGAGGTGCTCGGACGGGACGAGGTCGACGCGGAGAGCAGCTTCTTCGACCTCGGCGGCGACAGCATCGTCTCCATCGAGCTGGTCAGCCGGGCCCGTGCGCACCGGCTGGTGATCAGCCCGCGCGACGTGTTCCGGCACCGGACGGTGGCGGCGCTCGCCGCGGCCGCCACCGAACAGGAGGGCGTCGGCGGGGTCGACCCGGAGGACATCGCCGTCGGCGATGTGGAGCCGCTGCCGATCGTGCACGACCTGTGGCAGCGCGGCGGCCCGTCGGACGGCGTGAACCAGGCGACGCTGCTGACCGTTCCGCCGGACCTCGGCGAGGAACGGCTGGTGGCCGCGGTGCGGACGCTGCTGGACCATCACGGCGCGCTGCGGCTGCGGCTGACCGTGGACGGGGAGGAGCGGCGGCTGACGGTCGGCGCGCCCGGATCCGTCGCGGCCGGGCCGCTGGTGCGCCGCTGTGCGGTGGCGGAGGCGGACGGCGAGCGGCTGGCCGGGCTGATCCGGTCCGAGGGCGAGGCGGCCCGCGGCCGGCTCGCGCCGGAGGCCGGGGTCCTGGTGCAGGCGGTGTGGTTCGACGCCGGTCCGGACCGGTCCGGACGGCTGCTGCTGGTCCTGCACCACCTGGCCGTGGACGGGGTGTCCTGGCGCATCCTGGTGCCGGACCTGGTCACGGCCTGGCAGGCGACGGCCGGTCTCGGCGCGGACGGTTCCGGTGCGGCCGGTTCCGGCGCGTCCGGCCTCGGCGCGGACGGCCCCAGCGCGGCCGGCCCGGACGGAAGCAAGGATTCCGCGACCGCCGCGACCGCCGCGACCGCCGTCCTGCCGCCGGAAGGCACCTCCTTCCGCCGCTGGACGCAACACCTGGTCCGGCTGGCCGAGGATCCGGCGCGCCTGGCCGAACTGCCGCTCTGGCGGCGGATGTCGGCCGGTCCGGACCCCCGGCTCGGCAGCCGGCCGCTGGACCCGGCGCGCGACACGGTGAGCAGCCTGCGCTCGGTCACCGTCGAGCTGGCCGCCGACCGCACCGAACCGCTGCTGACCACCGTTCCCTCGGTGTTCCGCGCCGGGGTCAACGACGTCCTGCTCACCGCCCTGACGCTGGCGCTCGCACACTGGCGCGAGCGCACCGGCCGTGAGCGGGGCACCGGAGCCCTGGTGGAGCTGGAGAGCCACGGCCGTGAGGACCTCGTCGACGGCGTGGACCTGTCCCGGACGGTCGGCTGGTTCACCTCCAGCCATCCGCTGTGGCTGGACCCCGGGCCGCTGGACGTGGCGGAGGCGCTGGCGGCCGGACCGGCGGCTGGCCGCGCGCTCAAGCGGGTCAAGGAGCAGCTGCGCGCGGTGCCGGACCACGGCATCGGCTACGGCCTGCTGCGCCGCCTCAACGCCGCCACGGCGGCGGAGCTGAGCGGCGCGCCCGCTCCGCAGATCGGTTTCAACTACCTCGGCAGATTCTCCGCCGATCCGGTCGGCGGCCACTGGACGCCCGCTCCGGAGACCGGCGCGCTGCCGGACCACGCGGATCCGGCCTCGCCGCTTCCGCACGTACTGGAGATCAACGCGGCCGCGCACGACGGCGCGGACGGCCCACGGCTGTCCACGACCCTGTCCTGGCCGGACGGCCTGCTCACCGAGGCCGAGGTCCGCGAGCTGGCCGAGAGCTGGCTCCGGGCCCTGGAGGCCCTGGTCACGCACGCGCGGAACCCCGACGCCGGCGGCTGGACGCCGTCCGACGTCGCACTGACATCACTGACGCAAAGTCAGATCGACCACGTGCTCGCCGGAGACGACGAGGACGACGAAGAGGACGAAGAGGACGACATGGACTCATTCTGGAGGGACGCACGGTGAACGCCCGGATCGAGGACATTCTTCCGCTCTCACCGCTCCAGGAAGGGCTGCTGTTCCACGCCCTCTACGACCACCAGGCGCCGGACGTCTACACGGTGCAGATCGTCCTGGACATCGAAGGCGAGGTCGACGCCGCCGCACTGCGCGGCGCGGCCGACAGCCTGCTGCGCCGCCACGCCAACCTGCGCGCCGCGTTCCGTTACGAGGGCCTGGACCGGCCGGTCCAGGTGATCCGCCGCAAGGCGCGCATGCCGTGGTACGAGATCGACCTCGGCACCGAGCCCGAGGACGGGCGCGAGGCCGCGTTCGCGCGCATCCTGGAGACCGACCGGGGCCGCAGGTTCGACCTCGCCAAGGCCCCGCTGATCCGCTTCCTGCTGGTCAGGCTCGGCCCCGGCCGCTGCCGGCTGGTGGTGACCAACCACCACATCCTGCTGGACGGCTGGTCGACCCCGCTCTTCTTCAGCGAACTCTTCGCGCTCTACCTGAGCGGCGGCGACGACAGCGCGCTGCCGCGCGTCACCCCGTACCGCGACTACCTCGGCTGGCTCGCCGGACAGGACCGTACGGCCGCCGAGGACGCCTGGCGGTCCGCGCTGGCCGGGGTGGACGAGCCGACGCTCGTCGCACCGGTCGACGCCGCGGCCGATCCGGTCCGGCCGGACCGGCTGCCGTTCGAGCTCGACGAGACGCTGACCGCACGGCTCAACGCCGTCGCCCGCGACCACGGCGTCACGCTCAACACCGTCGTCCAGACCGTGTGGGGCCTGCTGCTGTCCTCGCTCACCGGCCGCTCCGACGTCGTCACCGGCACCACCGTCTCCGTCCGCCCGCCGGACCTCGACGGGGTGCGCAGCATGGTCGGCCTGCTGCTCAACACGCTGCCGCTGCGCATCAGGACCGATCCGGCCGAACCGGTCTCCGCCCTGCTGGCCCGGGTCCAGGACGAGCAGGCCGGACTCATGCCGCACCAGCACCTCGGACTGGCCGAGATCCAGGCGCTGGCGGGCGCCGGAACGCTCTTCGACACCTCCGTCGTGTTCGAGAACTATCCGGTCGACCCGGAAGCGGTGAACGCGCCGATCGGCGGACTGCGCATCCGCGGCGTCGAAGGCCGCGACGCCAACCACTATCCGCTCGGCCTGACCGTCGCCCCCGGCGCGCGCATCCTGCTCAAGCTGGACTACCGGCCGGACGTGTTCGACGGCGTGCTGGTGGAGCGGCTGGCCGAACGGCTGCGGCAGCTCTTCGAGGCCGTCGCCGATGATCCGCGGCTGCCGGTCGGCCGGCTGGCACTGCTCACCCCGGCCGAACGCGGCACCGCGCTGACCCGCAGCGCCGGACCGCGCCGCCGGGTGCCGGACGCCACGCTGCCGGAACTCTTCGCCCAGCAGGCGGCCCGTACGCCGGACGCCCCGGCGGTGGCGTTCGAGGACACCGCGCTGACCTTCGCCGAGCTGGACGCGCAGGTCACCCGCCTGGCCAGGCTGCTGCTCGCCCGCGGCGCCGGACCGGAGCGGCTGGTCGCGGTGGCCGTGGAGCGGTCGACCGAACTGGTCGTCGCCGTCCTCGCCGTCGCCATGACCGGCGCCGCCTACCTTCCGCTGGACCCGGAACAGCCCGCCGAACGCCTGGAGTTCATGCTCGGCGACGCGGCCCCGGCACTGCTGCTCGCCACCTCGGCGACCGCTGGGCAGCTGCCCGCGACCGAGGTGCCGGTGCTGCTCCTGGACGCACCGGAGACCGTGGCCGCACGCGCCGCGGCCGATCCGGCGCCGATCGACGACGCCGACCGGACCGGGCCGCTGCGGCCGGAGCACCCGGCGTACGTCATCTACACCTCCGGCTCCACCGGCCGGCCCAAGGGCGTCGTCGTGCCGCACGCCGCGCTCAACGCCTACCTCGCCTGGTCGCGCGTGCACTACGACGCCGGTGACGGCCGCTGGCTGGTCCACTCGCCGGTCTCCTTCGACCTGACGGTGACCGGCCTGTTCGTGCCGCTCACCAGCGGCGGCTGCGTCCACCTGGTCGAGCTGCGCGAAGGCGCGCCGGACGGACCGCCGGACCACCGCCCGGCACTGGTCAAGGGCACCCCGAGCCACATCCCGGTCCTCACCGAACTTCCGGTGGAGTTCTCGCCGACCGCGCAGCTCATCGTCGGTGGCGAACTGCTGACCTCCGACGCCGTACGCCAGTGGCGGGCGGCCCGGCCCGGTGTGACCGTGGTCAACGAGTACGGCCCGACCGAGACCACGGTCGGCTGCACCGAATTCCGCGTCGGCCCCGACGACGACCTCCCGGAGGCCGCCGTACCGATCGGCCGGCCGTCCTGGAACACCGCCCTGCTCGTCCTGGACGCCGCGCTGCGCCCGGTGGCCCCCGGCGTGGCCGGCGAGGTCTACATCAGCGGTACGCATGTGGCGCGCGGCTATCTGAACCGCCCCGGCCTCACCGCGAGCCGCTTCGTCGCCGACCCGTTCGCCGCCGACGGCTCGCGGATGTACCGCACCGGCGACCTGGCGCGCTGGGGCACGGACGGCGAACTGCGGTTCGTCGCGCGCGTCGACGACCAGGTCAAGATCCGTGGCTACCGCATCGAACTCGGCGAGATCGAGGCCGTCCTCACCACGCACGAAGGCGTGGCGCGCACGCTCGCCGTGGTCCGCGAGGACAGCCCCGGCGACCGTCGCATCGTCGCCTACGCCGTTCCGGCCGGGGCGGGCGTCGCACCGCGCCCGGACGAACTGCGCGCGCACGCCGCACGGCAGCTGCCCGACTACATGGTTCCGGCCGCCGTCGTCGTCCTCGACGACTTCCCGCGCACCGCGAACGGCAAGCTGGACCGGACCGCGCTGCCGGCCCCGGAGTTCGGCGCCGGAGGCGGCGGCCGCGCCCCGCGCGGACCGCGCGAGGAGCTGCTGTGCGACCTGTTCGCCGAGGTGCTCGGCGCGGAGCGGGTCGGCCCGGAGGACAGCTTCTTCGACCTCGGCGGACACTCGCTGCTGGTCACCCGGCTGGTCGGCCGCATCCGTACCGTCCTCGGCGTCGAGCTGCCGATGCGCGCGCTCTTCGAGCAGCCGACCGTGGCCGGCCTCGCCGCCCGGCTGGACCACGCCGGAGCGGCCGCGCACCCGCCGCTCGTACCGGGGCCGCGCCCCGAGCGCGTACCGCTGTCACTGGCGCAGCAGCGGCTCTGGTTCATCAACGAGGTCGACGGACCGTCCGCCGCGTACAACGTGCCGGTGGCCGTCCGCCTCACCGGTGAGCTGGACACCGCCGCGCTGCACGCCGCGCTCGGCGATCTCACCGGCCGCCACGAGAGCCTGCGCACCCTGTTCCCCGCGCCGGACGGCACTCCGTACCAGCACGTCCTCGACGCGGACGTGGCCCGGCCCGCGCTGCCGGTCGTGGCCGTCGCCGAGGACGGACTCCAGGACGCGCTGCGGACCGAGGCGCTGCGCGGATTCGACCTCGCCGCCGAACCGCCGCTGCGCACGACCCTGTTCCGCACCGCACCGCGGGAGCACGTCCTGCTCCTGGTCCTGCACCACATCGCGACCGACGGCTGGTCGCTGGCCCCGCTCGGCCGTGACCTCTCCGCCGCCTACACGGCACGGCTGTCCGGCAGCGCCCCGCGCAGGCAGCCGCTGCCGGTGCAGTACGCCGACTTCACGCTGTGGCAGCACGCCCTGCTCGGCGGCGAGAGCGATCCGGACAGCACGGTCTCGCGCCAGCTCGACTTCTGGCGCACCACGCTGGCCGGACTGCCGGACCAGCTGGAGCTGCCGACCGACCGGCCCCGGCCGGCGGTGGCCGGAGGCAGCGGCGACGCCCTGTCCATGAGCCTGGACGCGGACCTGCACCGCAGGCTCACCGCGCTGGCCCGTGAGGCCAACGTCAGTCTGTTCATGGTGCTCCAGGCCGGTGTCGCCGCCCTGCTCGGCAAGCTCGGCGCGGGCACCGACATTCCGCTCGGCAGCCCGGTCGTCGGCCGCACCGACGACGCGGTCTCCGACGTCGTCGGCTGCTTCGTCAACACCCTGGTGCTGCGGACGGACACG
>MUNB01000689.1 GCA_002154345.1 Streptomyces griseus | reverse complement strand
AATTTTTCCGGGAAAGCCCCGTGCCTTGTGGCACGGGGCTTTTCTGCGTTCTGAACGTCTAGGGTCGAACCATGCGCTACGAACTGGTCATCTTCGACAACGACGGTGTGCTCGTCGACAGTGAGCCGCTCGCCAACACCGTCCTCTCCGGCTACCTGACCGAACTCGGTCACCCCACCACGTACGACGAGTCGCTCCGCGACTACATGGGGTCTGCCGTGCACCGCGTGCACGATCTCGTCGAGGAGAGGACCGGGCAGAAGCTGCCCGAGGACTTCGACTCCACGCTCAACGCCCGTACGTTCGCCGCTTTCCAGCAGGAGCTGGTGGCGGTGGACGGGGCCGAGGAACTGCTCGGGAAGCTCGTCGCGGACGGGGTGGACTACTGTGTCGCCTCCTCCGGGGGCCACGAGCGGATCCGGGTCGGGCACCGCAAGACGGGGATCGACCAGTGGTTCGAGGAGGAGTGGATCTTCAGCTCGGAGGATGTCGGGCGGGGCAAGCCGGCACCGGATCT
>MUNB01000688.1 GCA_002154345.1 Streptomyces griseus | reverse complement strand
CGGCGCACCCTGCGCAAGGGGCGGCTGGAGTGTCTGTTCCTGCTCGGCCGTTCGTCCGAAGCCATCGAGGAACTGGCCGAGTTGACCGCGTCCTGTCCCTTGGACGAAGGGCTGCTGGCCATCTACGTCAGGGCGTTGTACTGCAGCGGGCGTCAGGCGGAGGCGCTCGACGCCTTCCACGCGCTGCGCGGCCGTCTGCGCGAGGCACACGGAGCCGAGCCGGGCGAGGAGTTGCGCAGCCTGTACGAAGCCGTGCTGCGGCAGGACGACACCGTCCTTCTGCCGCCCGCCGTCACCGTCACCCCGCCCCCGGGCCCCTCGCGGCCGCCGGTGAACGAACTCCCGGGTGACGTGGGACCGTTGGTGGGAAGGCAGGAGGAGCTGGGGCTGCTCGCCGAGCCGGGACCCGCCGGGAACGTCACGGTCGTGGCGGTGGACGGCACACCGGGCATGGGCAAGACCCGGCTGATCGTCCAGACCGCCCGGCACCTCGTTTCCCGGCACCCGGACGGCTGTCTCTTCCTGGATCTGCGCGCCCACGCGACGGGGCAGCCGCTCTCCCCACGACGGGCCCTGGCCCGCATGCTGCGCACCCTGGGCACGGTCGACGACCGGATCGCCGACGACGAGGAGGAGCTGGTCGCCGCCTGGCGCACGGCGACCAGCGGCCTGCGTCTGCTGCTGGTGCTGGACGACGCGCTGGACGCCCGCCAGGTCCGGCCCCTGCTGCCGTCCGGTCCGGGCAGCACGGTCATCGTGAGCAGCCGACGACGGCTGGCCGGCCTGGACGCGACCCGCCGGATCTCCCTGGAGCCCCTGCCCGACGACGACGGCGTACGGATGCTCAGCGGCTTCGTCGGGACGGACCGGGTGGAACGCGAACCGGCCGCCGCGCGTGAACTCGTCCGGCTCTGCGACGGGTTGCCGCTCGCCCTGCGGATCGCGGGCACCCGGCTCCAGACACGGCCCGAGTGGACCCTGGCGCACATGGTGGCCCGGATGGCCGATGACGGGGACCGGCTGGAGGAGCTGAACGCCGACGACCGGAGCGTGGCGGCCGCCTTCCAGCTCTCCTACGAACACCTTCCGCCACAGCAGCGGCAGATGTTCCGTGTCCTCGGCCTCACGCCCACCGTCGAGTTCGATCCGCTGACTCCGGCGGCGATGCTGGACCTGCCGGCCACCGAGGCGGGCCGGGCCCTGGAGCAACTGGTCGACGCGGGCCTCCTGCGGCAGCCGCGGCCCGGCCGCTACCGGCTGCACGACCTGGTCCGGGCCCACGCACGCCGGCTGGCCGCAGCCGCCCCCGGCCTCTCCCGGCCGGTCGGCGTGGCCGCCCTGCGACTCCACCTGGACGCGGCCCGGATGGCCAGTGACTGGGGACCCCAGGCGTTCCCGGCCACCTCTTCCGCGGGCAGCTCGGCCTTCACCGACTGGCGGGCCGCGGCGGACTGGCTCGACGAGATCGGGGGAGAGGTCGTCGACCTGGTCGGCCATGCCTTCGTGCTCGGCGAGAGCGACCTGCTGTGCTGGATCGCCGAGGCCCTGACCGACTACCTCACCAGCCGCGGCCGCTACCACGACGCCCGCGCCGTCCTCGAAGTCGCCCTCGAAAGCTCACGGGACTGCGACGACCGGCGGATGGCGCCCACGCTGCGCAACTGCATGGGCCTCACCGAACTCTTCGCCTACCGCACCGACCGGGCGCGCACCTGGTTCGAGGAGGCCGCCGCCCTCAGCCGCCGGCTCGGCGACGACCGCGAGCTGGCCCGGGCGACCACCGGGCTCGGCACCGCCGCACTGCAGTCGGGAGACATCGGCGCGGCCGACGCCCACACCACGGCGGCACTGAAGGTCATTCCGCCGTCCGACGACTGGGGCGCGTCCACCGTGCACGCCTCCCTGGGCTTCGTACGGATCGCACAGGAGCGGAAGAGGGACGCGCTGGACTGCTTCCGCGCCGCGCACGCACGAGCCCGCATGGTCGGCCGGCCCCGGGTGCTCAGCCGCACCCTGACCTGCATGGCCGACGCCCACCTCGCCCTGGGGCGACCGCACGAGGCGACCCCTCTGCTCCGTGAGGCCGCCGTCCTCGCCGTGGACGCCAGGGACCTCCTGCTCCAGGCTCTGACCCTGGCCCGCCTGGGCACCGCGATCCATGAGGAGGGCGACCCGAACACCGCCCTGGCCCACCTGGACCGGGCGCTCGCCGTACAACAGCGTCTGCGGCCGGAGGACGAGCTCCACCGCGACAGACTGGAGATGGACATCCGCTGCCGGCTCGGCCGGGCCCACCTCACGGCAGGACGCCCGGACCGGGCCCGCCGGGAGTTCCGAGCCGCTCTCGCGCTGCCCCGCGCCTCCCTGTACGAGCTCGAACGTGCCCAGGCCGCACAGGGTCTCCGGACCTGCTCATGACCGCCCCGGCCGGTGCCGGCTGCCCCGCCCCGGGGGCCCGGGGCCATGCGTGACCGGGCTCCCCGATCCGCCGTAGGAGCGCTCGGTTAGGCTGACCTTGCCTGGGCACAGGACCCGGGCAGCACAGGACCCGGGCATACGGGTTCGGGTTCCGGCGTCTCGCGCGGGAACCCGGCGGACGGAACAGGCAGGGGCGGGGCTCAGGTGAGAGACGGTGACCGGGCTCGTGCGCGTCGTGCACCCGATGGGGCGGAAGCGCTCGTACGGGTGACGGGGAACGCGGGTTTCGTGTCCGCGCCCGGGGCGAGGCGTCGTGGATAGGATCGCGCTCGCGGCCGGAGCCCTGTACGTCATCGTCCTGCTCCGCGCCGGAGGGACGTTCGCCGTCGGATGGCTCGCCGGCGCCGGCGCCCGGCGCAGCAGGTTCGCCGAGCGGATCTCTTCGGCGAAGTTCCGGCGTGCCGAGCGGGCGATCCAGCGGTGGGGCGCGCCGATGGTGGCCGTCTCCTTCCTGACGGTCGGTTTCCAGACCGCCGCCAACTTCCTGGCGGGCAGCATGCGCATGCCGTTGTCCCGCTATCTCCCCGCCCTGCTCGTGGGCGGAGCGGCCTGGGCGCTGATCTACGCGACCGCTGGACTCGGCGTGCTCGAAGTGCTCGGAAGGCTTTTCGCCGAACGGACGGCCTTCGGGGTGTCCGCCCTGGCCGTGCTCCTGCTCGCGGTGTGCGGGGCGGTGGTGTACCGCAGAAGAAGGGCGGCGCTGTCCTCCGGCGACACCGCCGCCGACGAAGTGTGAACCCGCGGGGAGTGCGTACGTTGTCGTCACCGTCCGGCCTGGTCGCAGGCATGGAGCGCCATCAGGTCGCCGTCTATGTGGGGGCCCTGGCCGCCGGGGGCCTGGTGGGCTGGGCCGTGCCCGGTGCGGGGCCGGGGCTGGAGCGTGCGATCAACCCGGTGCTGGCCGCGCTGCTGTACGTGACGTTCCTCCAGGTGCCCGCCGCTGAACTGGTGCGCTCGGTGCGGGCGGGGCGGTTCCTGGCCGCGACGCTGGTGGTGAACTTCGTCGTGGTGCCGCTGGTGGTCGCCGCGATGTTCGCCTTCCTTCCGGACGACCGGGCGGTCCGCCTCGGCGTGCTGCTGGTCCTGCTGGCCCCGTGCATCGATTACGTGATCGTCTTCAGCGGGCTCGCCGGTGGCAGCAGTGAACGCCTGCTCGCCGCCACCCCGTTGCTGCTCCTCGCCCAGATGGTGCTGCTGCCGGTCTATCTGTTCCTGTTCATGGGCCCGGACCTGGCCGAGGTCGTGGAGGCGGGACCGTTCGTCGAGGCGTTCGTGGTGCTGATCGTCGTCCCGCTCACGCTGGCCTGGCTCACTCAGGCGTGGGCCGCACGGCGCCCGGCCGGACAGCGGGTCGCCGACGCGATGGGCACGACGATGGTGCCGCTGATGGCCGCCGTCCTGCTCACCGTGGTCGCCTCCCAGGTACCGAAGCTCGGCGACTCGGGCAGCCTGGGCGACGTGGGCCGTGTCGTGCCGTTCTACGTCGCGTTCCTCGTCGTGATGGCGTTCGCCGGGCTCGGCGTCGCCCGCCTGTTCCGCCTGGACGCGCCGGCCGGCAGGGCCATCGTGTTCACCGGCGCGACCCGTAACTCCCTGGTCGTCCTGCCCCTCGCTCTGGCACTGCCGGACGCGCTGGCCGTCGCCGCGGTGGTCGTGGTCACCCAGACCCTGGTCGAGGTGATCGGCATGGTGGTCTACGTCCGGGCCGTCCCCCGGCTGCTGCCGCTCCGGGGCTGATCCGTACCGCCGTGCCCGCCGCGCAGCCCCTGGCTCACCGCCGTACCGCCGCGCCCGCCCGCGCGGCGGTACGGCGGTGAG
>MUNB01000687.1 GCA_002154345.1 Streptomyces griseus | reverse complement strand
GGGGGCGGCCCGGCCGGGCCGGGCCGCCGTGGTGGTCAGTCCTCGCAGGGCCACGTCATGTCGCCGGCGTCGTGGTCCTCGTCGGGGCCGTGGCCCTCGTCGAGCTGGCAGAACCGCTCGTTGCCGACGCTGTCGTGGTTCATCGCGTCGCAGCGGGCGGGCGGGGTGCTCGTCGCGGTGTGGGCGATCCACTGGTAACCGGGGTCGAGGCGCAGGCCCTCGGCGGCGGCCTGCACCCGGGTCCGGCGGCGGGCGGTCATGCGGGCGAAGATCTGCGCGCCGGTGGGCCGCTCCCAGCGGTGCCCGGCCCCGCCGTGGACCTGCTGGTCGTGGCCGCACCGGCGGCAGCCGAACGGGGGCGGCGGGGTGCCGTCGGGCCACCGGATCGGGCCCCGGCGCAACCCGGTCGTACGGTCGCGAGTCACCAGGGTCGTGATCACAGGGCCCCCTTCCAGGTGGCCAGTTCCTCGGCGACCTCACCGAGGTCGGAGAGCAGCCCGGCACGGTCACTGAGGACGTCGGCCAGGGCCTTCTCGCAGCGGGCGAGGACCTGGGCGGGGTCCGGGGGCGGTGCCGCCCGGTACGTGGCGAGAACGGCGACCAGGTCGCGGATCTCGGCGAGGCGCGCGGGTGCGAGCGCGGACATCAGTTGTCTCCTTCGGTGTCCGGTACGGGCTGTGCGCCGTACCGCTGTTCAGTGGTCGCGGACCGGCCGCGCAGGTACGCGGCCCGGGTCACGGCCTGCGCCCCGTACGTCTGGATCGCCGCCGCTTCCCCGTGCTCATCGAGGAGCCGGAGCACGGCGGCCGGGTCGACGCCCTCGGGGATCGGGCGGGCGGGCCGCCGGTGGGCGGCCCCGCAGATCAGGCAGCCGTTCGGGGCGGTCGGATCGTGCGGGGCGCCCGGGTGCTGGGTGCACCGGTTCGCCCGGCGGGCGGCACGCGCACCGGCGACCGCGGTACGGGCCCGCTCGATCTCGGCCGCCAGTTCCGTGAGCGCCTGGTCGTCGACGTCGTGCCGGTCCAGGAAGCCGCACAGGGACCGCAGCGACGATCCGATCGCGGGCAAAAAGTCCGGATTCACGGCGTACCTCAGTTCGTTGGCCCCGGGTGGGGGCGGGTCAGGTGGTGGTCTTGGGTGCGGTGCGCTCGGTGCGGGCG
>MUNB01000686.1:2866-3168 GCA_002154345.1 Streptomyces griseus | reverse complement strand
GGCGTACATCGCCGGCGATCTGGCCGATCCGGGTGACGACGACCTGTGGTTCGGGAAGGATCCGGCGAGCAAGGCGTTCGGGGCCCGGCGCTTCCCGGTGGCCGACGGTCCTCCGCTCGTCAGCGGCAGCGGCATCAGCCTGGACTCGCACTCGAACTACTTCAGTCCGGAACGCGACGCCGTGTCCGCGGACAGCATCGCCCTGATCGTGTCGGGCAACGCCGACCGGCTCAAGATGGAGGAACCGAAGTGAGGCGAGCGAAGCGGGCCCTGCCCCTCGTCACGGTGGTCCTGGCCGTGGG
>MUNB01000686.1:261-2813 GCA_002154345.1 Streptomyces griseus | reverse complement strand
GGGGTGACCCGCCGGCGGGTCGTCATGACCGTGGTCTCCGCCGACCGCCGGCAGACCTTCCTGGACCGGGCGGAGACGTTCTGGCGGACGAACGACTACCGGATCAAGGCGGTCAACAAGGACGAGAAGTTCCCGGCGGTCTACGCGGTCACCGAGAAGGGCTTCGGTGTCAGCGTCTCCTTCCGCGGGAAGGGGCAGGCCTTCTTCGAGGCCGACAGTCCGTGCGTGAAGGAGTCGAAGGTCGCCGACCCGACCGCCGAGCCGAACGGGCCCGCGTACAAGGACGTCTACCCGCTGCCCCGGCCCAACGTCCGCTCCGACTTCTGGTCGGGGAAGGCGAATCAGGACAGCTGAGGCGGCGTCAGGGCTGTGAGTGGTGAGCCGTCGGCGCCCCCGTGTGCTTCGGGTGCGCCGGTGGTGTGCCGCGGATGACTCGTACACACCGTCGAAAACACCTCTGAAGCGCGCGCCGATGGGGGATGGTTGAGGGGTGCGGAAATTCTGGGTGTTCGGTGGCATCGGCGTCGGCATGGTCATGTGTTTCCTGGCCCTGCTCGTCGTCGGTACGTACTCGGCCGCCGCCGGTCTCGCCGGGCCGGGGGGCGGCGGTGCCGTCGCGCTGGCCAAGGGGGCGGTCCCGGCGCGCTTCCAGCCGCTGGTGCAGAAGTGGGGCAACCTCTGCCCCGCCATCAACCCGGCCCTGCTGGCCGCGCAGTTGTACCAGGAGAGCGGCTGGAACCCGAGGGCGCAGAGCCACGCCGCCGCCCAGGGCATCGCCCAGTTCATCCCCGGCACCTGGGCCACGCACGGCATCGACGGCAACGGCGACGGCAAGCGGGACGTGTGGGACCCCGCCGACGCGATCCCCTCGGCCGCCTCGTACGACTGCGAGCTCGCCGGGTACGTGAAGAAGGTCCCGGGCGATCCGACGAGCAACATGCTCGCCGCGTACAACGCCGGCGCCTACGCCGTCATCAAGTACGGCGGTGTGCCGCCCTATAAAGAGACGCAGAACTACGTCAAGATCATCCGCTCGCTGGAGAAGAGCTTCGCCCGGCCCGTCGGCCGGGTCGCGCCCTCCCAGCAGGCCGCCGGGGCCATCTACTTCGCCCAGAAGAAGCTCGGCACGCCGTATCTGTGGGGCGGCAACGGCACGCCGGAGCAGCAGGGGCGGTTCGACTGTTCCGGGCTGACCCAGGCCGCGTACCGGACCGTCGGGATCGAGCTGCCGCGCGTCGCCAACGACCAGTACAACGCGGGGCCGCATCCCTCGCGGGACGAGCTGCTCCCGGGGGATCTGGTGTTCTTCTCCGACGACCTCACCAACTCGCGCGCGATCCGGCACGTCGGGTTGTACGTCGGCGGCGGCTATATGATCAATGCGCCGTTCACCGGGGCGGTCATCCGGTTCGACAAGATCGATACGCCGGACTACTTCGGTGCGACCCGGGTCACCAAGGACGGCGCCGCCGCCCTGCCGAGGGATCTGCCCACGGGGTGACGGAAGTCTCCCGCGCGGGGTTTCCGGAGCGTGGCGGGTGCTGACGGGCAGTCGGCCGCGGTCGGAACTCTCCGTGAAGCCTGGGCCCTGAGCTGCGACGACCCATCACTCTTCGATAACGTCATGGTGATCATTCGGTGGAGAGCGGAACGCACACGACGGCCGGGCCGTTCCCTGGACGGGGTACGGGAACGGCATGCGCACTGACCACGCGTCGCAGAAGGCAGTACCGCGGTGAGGCAGTACCGCAGTGAAGCGGTACGCGGCACGGCGATGCGATGCGGTGCGGTGCAGTACGGAAACGGATCGCACCGACACGGGGGTTCGACCAGGGCGGCGGGCAAGGACGCGCGTCGCGGCAGATGAAGCAGACAAGGCAAGGGGCCGCAGCAGATGGCTGGACTCGAACTCGACGGGTCGAACCCGGACGTCAGTCTGCTCTACGACATCAACGGGCTCGCGAAAGCCGCTCCGACCTGGTTCGACCGGGTCATGGAGTTCGTCGGCGAGTACGGGATCATGTTCGGCCTGGTCCTGGTGGGGCTGTGGTGCTGGTGGAGCATGCGCAAGCGCGGGACGGCCGAGGACTCGGTGACGGCTGCCGCCGCCATCGTCTGGGCGCCGCTCGCCGCCGCCATCGCGATCCTCGTCAACGTTCCGATCCGGGGTTTCGTGGAGCGGCCGCGTCCGTTCAACGACCACGACGGCCTTGAGGTCCTGATCCACGGCAAGACGGACTTCTCGTTCGTCAGCGACCACTCCACGCTGGCGATGGGCATCGCCGTCGGCATCTTCGTGGCGAACCGGAAGTTCGGCTTCGTCGCGATCGGCCTCGCGCTCTTCGCCGGATTCAGCCGGGTCTACATGGGCGTCCACTACCCGACCGATGTGATCGGCGGGTTCGCCCTCGGCACGGCCGTCACCCTGCTGCTGGCCCCGCTCGCCATGGCGCTGCTGACCCCGCTGATGGCGGCGATCGCCCGCTCACCGCGCGTCGGCTGGTTCGTCCGGTCGAAGCACGCGGACGTCGTGGCCGCGGACGAGCAGGGCG
>MUNB01000686.1:0-216 GCA_002154345.1 Streptomyces griseus | reverse complement strand
CCTGGGGGTTCGTGCTGTACAGGGGAGGGGCGGTCGTGGATCAGGGGGTGGCGAGGTGCTCGGCGGCGTCGGTACGGGCCCGGTCCCGGGATCTGCGGGCGGGGCCCCACCAGCCGCAGGTGCAGCGGGCCAGGCAGAACGAGCCGCGTTCGGTCGTCGTGGCGCTGTGTCCGGCCGGCGGGCCGGGAGGGGGAGCCTCCGGCATCGGTTCCGGGA
>MUNB01000685.1 GCA_002154345.1 Streptomyces griseus | reverse complement strand
GTCGGGGGCCACCCCGTACCGCACGAGTCCGTACGGAGTGGGCAGCCGGTCCAGGACGTGCACGCGCACATCGGGCACGAGCGACTGCCGGAGCAGGGCCTGGGCGGTGTAGACCCCGCTGGGACCGGAACCGACGACGGCGACTGAGAGCACGGCGCACCTCTTCCCGGAGGTTGCTTCCAGGATCGCACCGCCGGGCCGATCCGCACCGCCGGTGCACGGGATGGCGGCACGGGGGAAGTGGTACGGGGCAGTGGTACGGGCACGGCCCCGGGGCGGGTCTCAGTCCATCAGGCCGCGCATCCGGTTGATCTCCACGGTCTGCTGGGCGACCACATCGCTGGCCATCTCCTCGACGATCACGTCGTTCCCCTCGGTGAGCGCCTCCGTGGCCATGGTGATCGCCCCCTGGTGGTGGGTGATCATCAGCTCCAGGAAGAGCTTGTCGAAGGCCTTGCCCTCGGCGGCGCGCAACTTCTTGAGCTGGGCGTCGGTCGCCATGCCGGGCATCCCCGCGTGCTCGTGGTGCTGCTTGCGCCGGTCGCCGCCGTTCCTTTTCAGCCATCCTTCCATCGCGCCGATCTCCGGCTTCTGGCCTGCCGATATGCGTTCGGCGAGCCGCTTGACGGCGGTGGCGGAGGCCCGTTCGGGGACGAGTTCGGTCATCACGAGCGCCTGCCCGTGGTGCTCGATCATCATCTCCGCGTAGCGGAAGTCCGCGGAGTTGGCGGTGTCCTGCCCGGCCTCCTTGACAGCGTCCTCGGCGGAGAGCGTCCGCGCGGGTTCGCCCGGTCTGCCGGGCGCGACCACGCCCGGACCAGCGTCCTTGGCCTTGTCCGACGTTCCGTCACCGCTGTCCGCGTCACAGGCTCCGAGGACGAGCGCGGCGGCAACCGCCACCGCCGCGAGAGCGGTTGAGCGAAGAGTCGCGGACCGGCGATGGATCAACACGGTGACCTCCTGTGCCACATGGTTTGTTGCAGACCGTCCTAACACGCTTCCACCGGCCGAAGATCAAAAACTTTTATTACGTCTGTGTTGCCATCTGTTGATGTGTACATGGGAGGGACGATACTGCCGGGGGTTCATGAACCGTTCGACCCCGAACGGATACAAGGGAGGACGCAGTGACCTCGTTGCACACCACCCGCGTGCGGCGCAGACGTCTGGGCGCGGTGGCAGCCGCGGCCGGACTCCTCGCCACGCTGCTGACGGCCACCACAGCGGCCGCGACCCCCGACCCGGGTGACGCCCCGGTCGAGCGCGGGTCCGTCACCCAGAGCGAACAGGCCGAGGCCAGGGCCGCGATAGCCGGCGGCGACATACCCGGCGTGGACGAGATCGTCCACAGCTCCAACATCAAGCACCTGACGAACGTGCCGAAGGGCGCCCTCCAGGGCACCAACACGGACCTCGCGTTCCAGGGGAAGTACGCCTACGTCGGCAACTACGACGGCTTCGTCATCTACGACATCAGCAAGCCGAAGAAGCCCAGGACGGTCGCCCAGGTCCTCTGCCCCGGATCGCAGAACGACATCTCGGTCTCGGGGAACCTGCTGTTCCTCTCGACGGACTCCTCGCGCAGCGACGACTCCTGCTCCAGCACCTCCCAGCCCGCCACGGAGAAGTCGTCCTGGGAGGGCATGAAGATCTTCGACATCAGCAACAAGCGGGCGCCGAAGTACATCGCCGCCGTGGAGACCGCCTGCGGTTCCCACACGCACACGCTGGTGCCGGACGGCAAGAACGTCTACGTGTACGTCTCCTCGTACTCGCCCAACGCGACGTTCCCGGACTGCCAGCCGCCGCACGACGGGATCTCCATCATCAAGGTGCCGGTGAAGGCGCCTCAGAAGGCCCGGATCGTCAACTTCCCGGTGCTCTTCCCGGACGGCGGCAACCCGGGAGCGCCCACGAACCCGGGTGTCTCCCAGACGACCGGCTGCCACGACATCACGGTGCTGCCGTCCAAGGACCTGGCCGCCGGAGCCTGCATGGGTGACGGTCTGCTGTTCTCCATCAAGGACCCGGAGCGCCCGAAGATCATCGACCGGGTCCAGGACAACGTGAACTTCGCGTTCTGGCACTCGGCCACCTTCAACCAGGGTGCGAACAAGGTCGTCTTCACCGACGAGCTCGGCGGCGGCGGTGCGGCCACCTGCAACGAGGAGATCGGCCCCAAGCGCGGCGCCGACGGCATCTACGACATCGTCGGCAAGGGCGACAAGCGCAAGCTGGTCTTCCGCAGCTACTTCAAGATCGACCGTCACCAGGCCGACGTCGAGGTCTGCGTCGCCCACAACGGCTCGATCATCCCGGTGAAGGGCCGCGACCTGATGGTGCAGGCCTGGTACCAGGGCGGCATCTCCGTCTGGGACTTCACCAACTCGTCCAAGCCCAAGGAGATCGCCTTCTTCGAGCGCGGCCCGGTCACGCTCGACCAGGTGACCACGGCCGGCCCCTGGTCGGCGTACTACTACAACGGTCACATCTACTCCAGCGACATCGCCAAGGGCTTCGACGTGCTGAAGCTCGACGACAAGCGCACCGACCCGGCCGAGCGGGTCAAGCTGGACGAGCTCAACGTGCAGACGCAGCCGGACTACTTCGACCGCTGATCCGTCAGCGGTTTTGGCAGCCGACTCGACCCGCGGTCAGGGGCCGGTGTCGCCCGGGCGGACGACCGCCCGGGCGACACCGGCCCCGGTGCGTGCGGAGCCGGAAATTCATTGACCGATGAGCCGGGTGGGGACATGCTGGATCCCTGCGACGGCGGACTCCGCAACTCCGGTCCCCGGCGCGGTCCGCGGCCCTGTCCCACCGGACGGGCCGAGGGTGCGCCCGGATCCGGCGACGCGGGGGATCGCCGGATCGGGCGCGCTTGCCCACCCGCTCACGACGCGGCGAACGGCGGCTCGGGCGATCAGGCGGCGGTGCGGACGCTCCCGCCGGTGGCGGCGGCCCACTCCACCAGCAGCCGCTGGTAGTCCGCCTCGTCCTGCGGCGTCAGGCAGCCTCCCGAGCGCTGCCACAGGTCGCGGATCTCCGCGTTGACCTCGGCTGCGGAACGGGTGGACATGGACGACGACATCGGGGACATGCCCACCAGGCTACGTCCACGAACCCATCCCTCTACCCCTTCCGCGGCGGGATATGCCTCACACCGCGCTCCGATTTCCCCGGTTCACCGTGGGCCTCACCGCGGGACCAGCCCCAGCGAGCGCAGGCCGTCGGGCCGCTCCGACACCGGCAGATGGTCCACGAACCGGACCTCGCAGCCCAGGGCCGCCGCGCCACCGTCCGCGGTCCGGTCGTCACCGACCATGACGACCTCTGCCGGATCGCGTCCGATCAGCGAGCAGGCGGTAGCGAACAGTCCCGCGGCGGGCTTCTGGAGCCCGTGCTCGAAGGACAGGGCATAGGCGTCGACCAGGGCGTCGAGCCCGTGCGCGCGGAAGACCGGCCGCAGGTCCCAGCCGATGTTGCTGACCACGCCGACCGCGATACCCGCCCTCCGCAGCCCCGCCAGCACCTCCGCGGCGTCCGGGTAGGGCTGCCAGGCCTCCGGCCGGAGATGGCGGTCGTACAGCGCGTCGTACAGCCCCGGTTCGGGCAGGGCGACGGTCCGGGCCAGACCGGTGTACGCCGCACGGTGCAGGGCGGCGGTCAGATCCCGGCGCGCCATCGCGTCCGCCAGCTCCTCCGGCACCCGGACCGGAGGCGGACCGCCCGGGAGGGCGCCGGCGGCCGTGAGCCCGCTCACGTACCGCTCGAAATCCTCCGGGGCCACGTCGGCGCCCTCCTCGCGCAGCACGGCGGCGAGCCAGTCCCGCACCGGCTCCACACGGAAGAGGGTCCCGGAGAAGTCGAACAGCACACCTGTGATCGCCATGGGCGCGATCCTTCCCGGTCCGTCCCCGCGCCGACAAGGGCGCCCGGTTCAGGCCCGCAGCGGCCGGTCCTCCTCCGCCGGGGCGCGCGGCGCCGCGTACCGGGCGTACCCGGCCGTGCTCAACGCCACCACCGCCACCCCCAGCAGCACACCGCCCACGACATCGGTCAGCCAGTGCACCCCCAGGTACAGCCGGGTCGCCGCCACTCCGGCCGCCGAGACCACCGCGACCGCCAGCGCCGCACCCCGGGCGCCGGGGCCCGCGCCGTACAGCCGCAGCAGCCAGACGAGCAGCCCGCAGCTCACCACGGCCGACATGGCGTGCCCGGACGGGAAGGCCGCGTACTGGGCCGTGTCCACCGGATCGGGCCACTGCGGGCGCTCCCGGCCCACCACTGCCTTGAGCCCCTGCTGGAGGAGCGAGCCGAGCAGACTCGTCGCGGCCACCCAGAGCGCGAGCAGCCGCGCGCCCCGCCACCACAGGGCGACGACCGCCACCGCGATCAGGGCGCGCATGGTCCAGGGATCCCACACCCAGTCGGTCAATACCCGGTTGACCCGGACCAGACCGGGATCGGCTACCGCGTGCCGGTGCAGCGCGTCGGCGACCGCCCGGTCCAGGGACATCAGCGGCGGCCAGCGCACCGCCACCAGGACGAGCAGGACCACGGACGCCACCACGACGGCTCCGGTCCACAGGGCGGCCGCGGTGCGGGGGGAGCGGGCCGGTGAGCGGGGGAGGGGGGAAGACATGAGGGGATCCTCGCGGAGGACACCGCCCGATGGCCAACCCGCGGCACGGAGAACCGACTCCAGGAGGCGGAACGGATCCTGGGACCGGTCGTCGAACTGCCCGCGTGCCGGGCGACGACGGCAGTTCGGCGACGCCCCCTATCCCAGCGCGCGCAGCCCCGGTACGAAGGTCACGACCAGCGGGACGACCGGCACCAGCGCGGCGGCGGCCGTCAGCCGGAGCCTGCGGCCCGCCGTCAGCCGGTCGACCGGGGCCAGCAACCGGTTGACCCGGAGGGGCACTTGGGCGTCCGGGGTGGGGCAGGGGCCGAACACTCCGCGGTCCTCGTTGAGTCCGACCAGGGCGAGCGCGGTCGTCAGCCGGCCGAAGCGACGTGACGCCACGTCGTCGGCGGCCAGCTCGACCAGCCGGTGCATCTCGTCGCGGAACGCGGCGAACACCGGGATCTGCGGGAAACCGATCGCCAACGCCGACGAGCAGTGCAGCAACCAGTCGTGCCGGGCCTGGGCGTGGCCCTGTTCATGGGCGAGCACGGCATCGAGCTGACGGCCCTTCAGCCGGCCCAGCGCGGCGGTGGTGATGACGAGTTGCGGAGCCGCGCCCGGCAGCCACCAGGCGTCGGGCCGCTCGCCCTCCAGCACCACGAGACGGTCGGCGCCCGGCTTCTCGCCGGGCAGCAGCGGGGAACGCACCAGCAGTTCCGCCCGGCGCCGCTTGCGGCGACGCCGCGCCCGCCGGATCTCCCGCAGCAGCATCGCCCCGGTCCACAGCCCGCCCAGCGCCAGCAGCACCGCGATGACCGCCGACCACGGCCCGTACGCCGCCAGGGCGTACGCCTCGACCACGGCGTGCGGGGCGGGTGCGAAGACATGGCCGCGGACCGCCTGCCAGGCGGCGGCCGCGCTCAGCGTCATGGACAGGGTGAACGACAGGAGCACCCCGGCCACCACGCACTGCCAGACCCACAGGGCCACGACCGGCTCGCGCTCCGGCCACCGGGCGCGCGCCATCAGGCGCGGAGCCACCAGGGCGGTCAGTGCACCGAGCAGCAGCAGCGCGAGGGAGACCAGCATGGCTTCAGCTTAGGAGGGGCGGGTCCGGCGGGGTACGGCCTCGACCGGCAAGTGACGTAGACCACCGTTTGCCGGGGGTTCTGTCCCACTTCCCGTCTCACAGAGTGAGCAGCATGGCGAACATGCCGATGCCCATCGTCAGCCGGCAGGCCGTCGTGAGCTCGGGCCGGCCGTCCGACCCGCCCCCGAAGCCTCCCGCGCCACGCCCGTCGACGCCCGCACCGCCGACCGGTATCGCGGCCGTCCCGGTCACGGGCAGCAGCCGGCCGGCCGAGCCCAGGACGTAGAACGCGTAGTAGACGAGCAGCGCCCCGGTCAGCAGGGGTATGCC
>MUNB01000684.1 GCA_002154345.1 Streptomyces griseus | reverse complement strand
GAACAGAACCGGCCGCGGGCCGTCGTGTGGGTGCGGATGCGGCTAGAGGCCGACCTCGCGCATCAGCATGCCGACCTCGGTGTTGGTGAGGCGGCGCAGCCAGCCGGACTTCTGGTCGCCCAGCGGGATCGGCCCGAAGGACGTCCGCACGAGCCGCTCGACCGGGAAGCCCGCCTCGGCGAGCATCCGGCGGACGATGTGCTTGCGGCCCTCGTGGAGGGTCACCTCGACCAGGTAGTTCTTGCCGGTGTTCTCGACGACGCGGAAGTGGTCGGCGCGGGCGTAGCCGTCCTCCAGCTGGATGCCGTCCTTGAGCCGCTTGCCGAGGTCGCGCGGCAGCGGGCCCTGGACGGCGGCCAGGTAGGTCTTCTTCACGCCGTACTTCGGGTGCGTGAGGCGGTGGGCCAGCTCACCGTGGTTGGTGAGCATGATGATGCCCTCCGTCTCGGTGTCCAGCCGGCCGACGTGGAACAGCCGCGTCTCGCGGTTGGTCACGTAGTCGCCGAGGCACTGACGGCCGTCCGGGTCCTCCATCGAGGAGACGACACCGGCGGGCTTGTTCAGCGCGAAGAAGAGATACGACTGGGCGGCGACGGTGAGGCCGTCGACCTTGATCTCGTCCTTGTGCACGTCGACGCGCATGCCCTGCTCGACGACGATCTCGCCGTTGACCTCGACGCGGGACTGCTCGATCAGCTCCTCGCACGCGCGGCGCGAGCCCATGCCGGCCCGGGCAAGGACCTTCTGCAGCCGCTCGCCCTCCTGCTCGGCGCCCGGGTGGGTCTTGGGCAGCTTGATGTCGGGCTTGTTCGCGTACCGGTCGCGGTTGCGCTGCTCGATCTTGGCGTCCAGCTCACGGGGGCGCGAGGGGGCGCCGCCGCGCCGGAAGCCGCCGCGGTTGCCGCCCTGTGCGGGCTTCGGGCCGCCCTTGGCGCCGCCGCGGGCCGCCGAGCCGCGGCCCTTGCGGGGGCCGTCCTCGCCGCCCCGGGCGCCGGGGGCGTCGTTGCCGACGTCGTAGCGGCGCTCCTCCGGGCGGGGACGGCGGGGGCGCTGCTCCTGCTCGTCACGTCCGCCCTGGAAGCTCTTGCGCCCGTCCTGAGAGCCCGGACGGCCGCCCTGGCCGCCGGGACGCCCGCCCGGGGCTCCGGGCCGCCCGCCCTGGCTGCCGCCGCGTCCGCCGCCGCCCTGGCCGCCGGAGCGCCCGCCCGGGCCGCCGCCCTGGCCCTGGCGGAAGGACCCACCGCCGTCACGCCCGCCCTGACCACGTCCGCCGCCCTGACCGGGACGGCCGCCCTGACCGCCGCTCCGGCCGCTGCCGCCGCTGCCGCTTCCGCTGTTCCTGCCACTGCTTCGCATCAAAATTCCGTCTTGTCGTCTGCGTGAGTATCCGGGGTGTCCGGTGCGTCCGGATCGAACGACGGCACACCCTCTAGCGTCTCAGCCTCGATCGCGTCCGCCTCCGGGAGGAAGGGCGCGAGCTCCGGGAGCTCGTCCAGGCCGCGCAGGCCCATTCGCTCCAGAAAGTAGTTCGTCGTCCTGTACAGGATCGCACCTGTTTCGGGTTCCGCGCCCGCCTCGGCCACCAGGCCCCTCTGGAGGAGGGTCCGCATGACCCCGTCGCAGTTCACTCCGCGCACCGCCGAGACCCTGGACCGGCTCACCGGCTGCCGGTACGCGACGACCGCCAGGGTCTCCAGCGCGGCCTGGGTGAGCCGGGCGTGCTGGCCGTCCAGGACGAAGCCCTCCACGGCCGCCGCGTACTCGGGCCGGGTGTAGAACCGCCAGCCGCCCGCGACGAGCCGCAGGTCGAAGCCCCGGCGCTGCACGGTGTACTCGTCGGCCAGCTCCCGCAGCGCGTCCGCCACGGCCCGGCGGGGCCGCTGGAGCACCTTGGCGAGGTGGTCGACGGTGGCGGGCTCGTCGACGACCATGAGGACCGCCTCCAGGGCGGGCTTGAGATCGAGCGAGGCGACCGCGCTGCCGTCGTCCGGTCCGCCGTCGTCCTGTGCGGTGGGCTGCGCGCTCATTCCCGTACGTCCTCCTCTTCGGGGGTCCCGTTCAGCTCCTGGTCGAACTCGTCCGTCACCACCGGCTCCGCGCCCTCCCCGCCGCACCAGGCCACCAGCAGATCGCCCAGCGCCTCGTCCTGGTCCAGGGTGACGGCCTTCTCGCGGTAGAGCTCCAGCAGGGCCAGGAAGCGGGCGACCACGGTCAGGGTGTCCGGCGCGTCCTCGGTCAGCACCCGGAAGCTCACCGCCGCCCCGGCCTCGCGCAGCCGCTCCACCACCAGGCCCGCCTGCTCCCGGACGCTGACCAGCGGGGCGTGGATGTGGTCGACGTACACCTGGGGCTTCGGCTTCGGCTGCATCGCCTTCACCGTGAGCTTCGCGAAGCCCTCGGGCCCGATGCTGATGACCACCTCGGGCAGCAGCGCGGCGTGGCGGTCCTCCAGCCCGACGGTACGGGGGTGGCGGCGGGCCTCCGACTCCAGACGGCCCTGGAAGATCTCGGCGATCTGCTTGTACGCGCGGTACTGCAGCAGCCGCGCGAAGAGCAGGTCCCGCGCCTCCAGGAGCGCGAGATCGGCCTCGTCCTCGACCTCGGCCGCGGGCAGCAGCCGGGCGGCCTTGAGGTCGAGCAGCGTGGCGGCGACGACGAGGAACTCGGTGGTCTGGTCGAGGTCCCAGTCGGGGCCCATGGCACGGATGTACGCCATGAACTCGTCGGTGACCTTGGAGAGCGCGACCTCGGTGACGTCCAGCTTGTGCTTGGAGATCAGCTGGAGGAGGAGATCGAAGGGGCCCTCGAAGTTCACCAGGCGGACGGTGAACCGCTTGTCGTCCGGCTCGGGCTCGGTCGCGGGCTCCGGCTCGGCCGCCGGTACGGGAACGGCCTCCGGCTCCGGTACGGGCTCCGGCTCGGTCGCGGGCTCCCGTACGGGCTCCGGTACGGCTTCCGGCTCCGGGGACGCCGCCGTGCCCTGGGGCGGGGGCCGGGCGTGGCGGCG
>MUNB01000683.1 GCA_002154345.1 Streptomyces griseus | reverse complement strand
CCCCCGGAGCCCGCGGGCGGACCGGGTCTCACCAGCCCCCCGGTCCGCCCGCGGGTTCCGGGGGCTCCGGCCTCGGGTTCCCGGGGCTCCGCCCCGGACCCCGCTCCTCAATCGCCGGAGGGGCTGAAAATAGGTCGCCCGGAGCCGCTGGGTGAGTCGGCGTCAGCCCAGCTTCGAGACGTCCCTGACCGCGCCGCGGTCCGCGCTCGTCGCCATCGCCGCGTAGGCGCGCAGCGCCGCCGACACCTTGCGGTCGCGGTTCTTCGGCGCGTACACGCCGTTCAGCGCCGCCCGGCGGGTGTCCAGTTCGGCGTCGTCGACGAGCAGTTCGATCGAGCGGTTCGGGATGTCGATCCGGATCCGGTCGCCGTCCTCGACCAGCGCGATGGTGCCGCCGGAGGCCGCCTCGGGCGAGGCGTGGCCGATGGAGAGGCCCGACGTACCGCCGGAGAAGCGGCCGTCGGTGACCAGCGCGCAGACCTTGCCCAGGCCCCGGCCCTTGAGGAACGAGGTGGGGTAGAGCATCTCCTGCATGCCGGGGCCGCCGCGCGGGCCCTCGTAACGGATGACGACGACGTCGCCCGGCTCGATCTCCTTGCGGAGGATCTTGTCGACGGCCTCGTCCTGCGACTCGCAGACGACGGCCGGGCCCTCGAAGGTCCAGATCGACTCGTCGACGCCGGCCGTCTTCACGACACAGCCGTCCACGGCGAGGTTGCCCTTGAGGACGGCGAGGCCGCCGTCCTTGGAGTACGCGTGCTCGACGTCGCGGATGCAGCCGCCCGCCGCGTCCAGGTCGAGGGTGTCCCACCGCTCCGACTGCGAGAAGGCGGTCGCGGAGCGGACGCAGCCGGGGGCGGCGTGCCACAGCTCGACGGCCTCGGGGGACGGGGAGCCGCCGCGCACGTCCCAGTTCTTCAGCCACTCGGCGAGGGTGTCGGAGTGCACCGAGTGCACGTCCTCGTTGAGCAGGCCGCCGCGGTGGAGTTCGCCGAGGAGGGCGGGGATGCCGCCGGCGCGGTGGACGTCCTCCATGTAGTACGTACCGCCGGGGGCGACGTTGGGGGCGACCTTGGAGAGGCACGGGACCCGGCGCGAGACCTCGTTGATGTCGTCGAGGTTGTACGCGAGCTGCGCCTCCTCGGCGGCGGCCAGCAGGTGCAGGATCGTGTTGGTCGAGCCGCCCATGGCGATGTCCAGCGCCATCGCGTTGTCGAACGCGGCGCGGGTGCCGATGGAGCGCGGCAGGACCGTCTCGTCGTCCTGCTCGTAGTAGCGCCGGGTGATGTCGACGATCGTGCGGCCGGCGTCCTCGTACAGCGCCTTGCGGGCGGTGTGGGTGGCGAGGACGGAGCCGTTGCCGGGGAGGGAGAGGCCGAGGACCTCGGTCAGGCAGTTCATCGAGTTGGCGGTGAACATGCCGGAACAGCTGCCGCAGGTGGGGCAGGCGTTCTCCTCGATACGGAGGATGTCCTCGTCGGAGATCGACTCGTCGACCGCGTCGCTGATCGCGTTGACCAGGTCGAGTTTGCGGACCGTGCCGTCGACGAGGGTGGCCTTGCCGGCCTCCATCGGGCCGCCGGAGACGAAGACGGTCGGGATGTTGAGGCGCATGGCGGCCATCAGCATGCCCGGGGTGATCTTGTCGCAGTTGGAGATGCAGATCAGCGCGTCCGCGCAGTGCGCCTCGACCATGTACTCCACGGAGTCGGCGATCAGGTCGCGGGAGGGCAGGCTGTAGAGCATGCCGCCGTGGCCCATCGCGATGCCGTCGTCCACGGCGATCGTGTTGAACTCGCGCGGGACCGCGCCCGCCGCCAGGATCGCCTCGGAGACGATCCGGCCGACCGGGGCGAGGTGGGTGTGGCCGGGGACGAACTCGGTGAACGAGTTGGCGACGGCGATGATCGGCTTGCCGATGTCCGCGCTCGCTACGCCCGACGCGCGCATAAGGGCGCGCGCGCCCGCCATGTTGCGTCCGTGGGTGACCGTGCGGGACCTCAGCTGGGGCATCGTCGCTCGCTCCTTCGGCAGGGGGACTGCCTCCGACAGTGAAAGAAAAGACTGCCTTCGAGCGTACGCCCCGGATCCAAGATCTGGACAGGCTGTCCGGAATACGGGACGTGGTGGTCGGTGGGTGGTCAGCCCTCGCCCAAGTATCGCTGGAGCGTGGGGGCGACCATCGCGACGATGTCCTCCGGGTCCGCGGAGGCCAGCGGCTCGGCGCGGACCACGTACCGCAGCATCGCGATGCCGAGCATGTGCGAGGCGGCCAGCTCGGCGCGGAAGGTCGGGTCCGGTACGTCCAGCTCGGCCGCGATCCGCTCCAGCAGCCGCCGCAGCACGAAGTCGCGCAGGACGTTCGCCGCCGCCTCGTGGGTGACCGCGGAACGCAGGATCGCCAGGAGGGGCGTACGGGTGCCGGGGTCCTCCCACACGGAGAGGAAGAAGCGCGCCAGCCGCTCCCCCAGGTGCTCCGGAGGGCCGCCGAGCACGGTGGGGATGACCAGGGCGGGTTCGAAGGTGACCTCGACCGCGGCGGCGAAGACCTCGTCCTTCGTACCGAAGTAGTGGTGGACGAGGGCGGCGTCGACCCCGGCGGCCTTGGCGATGCCCCGGATCGACGTCTTGTCGTAGCCGCGCTCGGCGAACTCCGTACGGGCCGCCTCCAGGATGCGCGTACGGGCGTCGGGGCCTTCGGACGCGGCCCGGCGGGAGGGGCGGCCCCGGCGGCGCGGGGCGG
>MUNB01000682.1 GCA_002154345.1 Streptomyces griseus | reverse complement strand
CCATCCCCCGGCACCGCGCGCGGCCCCGGGGGGCTGCGCGCGGTGCCGGGGGATGGTAGGCGGTTCAGGCTGATCTCGCTGAGGCCCTGCGCAGGTGTTCGATCTCGTCGCGGCAGTTCAGGGTTCGGCACCCGTCGTCGAGGTAGCAGCCGTGGGCGCAGCGGGCTCGGTTGTACTCGGGGTCCTCGTCGCGGCGGGGTGCGCGGCGGGTCTCGGTGGGGCGTTTGTGCCACCCGGTTGGTTCGTCCTGCCGTTCGGAGTCCCAGGCGGCGACGGACGCCGCGACGGCCATGTGGTCGCGGGGGTAGCACCACCCGAAGTCGTAGCCCCAGGCGTTCTCTTCACCGGTGGGGACGGCGATGAGGCGGAGGTTCCAGCCCTGTTCGATGACCAGGTAGCGGTGGGTGGCGTCGGCGGCCAGCTCCAGGCCCTCCCAATGCTCGTCGTACGGGGGCGGGGTGCGCAGCTCCATGAGGGTTCTCTTCTCGTCAGGGGAGGGCGCGGCCGGTGCGCAGGATCCGGAGGATCTGCGCGGTGACCGTCGCCGGGTCGTCGGCTGGGTAGGCGAGTAGCTGGGCGGTGCGCCCGCCGGCTGGGGCGTTGGGGTGGGCGGTCCCCCAGTGCCACTCGGGGCGGGGCCCGGTCCACAGGACGTACAGGTCCTCTCCCCTGGCGGTCGGTTCGGGGAGGCCGCGGGCGCGGTCGTCGAGGGGGACCACGATGCGGTTGGTGCCGGTCTGGGCGGCCCAGCCGTAGCCGCCGAGGGCGACGACGACCGCGCGGGTCAGGGTTTCCGGGACGTCCGCCCGGATGGTGTGGATGGTCATCGG
>MUNB01000681.1 GCA_002154345.1 Streptomyces griseus | reverse complement strand
CTCCCGCACGCCCCGCGCGACGAACGCCGCTTCCCCACCGCCACCGGCCGCGCCAACTTCACCGCCGCCCCCGTCGAGTACCCCGAACTCCCCGACGGCCGGCTCCTGTTGCAGACCCTGCGCTCCCACGACCAGTACAACACCACCATCTACGGCCTCAACGACCGCTACCGGGGCATCAAGGGCGGCCGCCGCATCGTCATGGTCAACCCCGAGGACGCCGCCGCCCTCGGCCTCGCCGACGGCGCGTACACCGACCTCGTCAGCGAGTGGAAGGACGGCGTCGAACGCCGCGCGGAGGGCTTCCGCATCGTCCACTACCCCACCGCCCGGGGCTGCGCCGCCGCCTACTACCCCGAGACCAACGTCCTGGTCCCCCTGGACTCCACGGCCGACACCAGCAACACCCCGGCCAGCAAGTCGGTCGTCATCCGCTTCGAGGAACCCCGGAGCGCCCCCCGGCGACGACTGAAAACCGCCACTCCCTAAGCGTCCGCTCAGCCGTCTGATAAGAACAGTGCAGACACCAACGAACCAGCGCAGACGAACGGAGCCGGACCCATGGGCGAGCACACCGCACCCCTCTTCCCGCAGGAAGTCATCGACGAGTACGCGGCACTCGGCGTCGACCTGCCCGCCCTCTTCTCCGCCGGCCACCTCGGCGAACGCATGGGCGTCACCATCGTCGAGGCCTCCGCCGACCGCGTCGTCGGCACCATGCCCGTCGAAGGCAACACCCAGCCCTACGGCCTCCTGCACGGCGGCGCCTCCGCCGTCCTCGCCGAGACCCTCGGATCCATCGGCTCCATGCTCCACGGCGGAGCCGCCAAGCTCGCCGTCGGCGTCGACCTCAACTGCACCCACCACCGGGGCGCCCGCAACGGCCTCGTCACCGGCGTCGCCACCCCGGTGCACCGGGGCCGCTCCACCGCCACGTACGAGATCGTCATCACCGACGAACAGGACAAGCGGGTCTGCACCGCGCGCCTCACCTGCCTGCTCCGCGACGTCCCCAAGCCCGAAGCGGGCTGAACCACCGCAGCACCCGAAACGGCCTGCCGACCGACGTCGGCAGGCCGTTCGCCGTACCGGCGACGATTCCACCCCGTACGCCACCAGGCACCGCCACCCACCGGCCACCCTCCGCGACCACACCGCGACTCCGGTGCATCCCCCACCACGACCACACCGCATTCCGGACCACGCGTTCCCATATCCGAAGCAGATAGCGGAAGTTGATGGAAACCCACGGTCAACACCCTTGACGGCCACCCCCGTTCCATGACCTGCTTCAACAGCGACAACCGACCCGGCGAAGCAGCACACATATCCCACACATGTAACACTGCGTAACGTTTGGGCAATACACGAAAAAGCCCGCACCCCACCCCCCGCACCCCTGCCTCCTATACACATCC
>MUNB01000680.1 GCA_002154345.1 Streptomyces griseus | reverse complement strand
GACGGCGTCGGCGTCGGCGTCGGCGTCGGCCAGGCGTTCTCGGCGGTGCGGAGCCAGGTCTCGCCGGCCACGGTGGAGCTGATGGAGTGCTCGACCAGGACCGGTGAGAAGGGTTCGGCGGCGAGCCGGAGCAGGTGGCGGGAGTCGACCAGGCCGTGCTCGGCGAGCCGGGAGCCGGTCCACAAGTCGGCCAGTTCCGAAGCGTGTTGACGCAGTCCCTGGTGTTCGTCGGAGGACATGTGGTCCTTCGTCGTGCGGGCCAGCAGCGCGTCCGGGACCACCCCGCGCATCGCCTCGACGAGCAGCGGTTTGTAGCGCCACGGGCTGATGCGCTCCGCCAGGCGTACGGCGAGAGTCGCCTCCAGGACCCGGTCGTCGTAGAAAGGCGCGGCGACCGGCAGCCCGATCGTCATGCCGATGTCCTCCATCGCCTGGAAGTGCCGGGCCCCCATCCGTACGGCGTCGATGTCGACGTGCCGGCCGCGCCACGGGTCGATCGGCTCGGCGTGCTCGGCGGCGGCCCGGAACTCCTCGGCGATCAGGGCGTTGGCGTGCTCCGTGAACCAGGGGCGCAGCGACTGCCGTACGCCCCAGGAGAGCAGCGGTGTACGGGTGACCGGCTGAGGCTCGGCGGTGATCGCGCCGGCGAGCCAGCGGGGGAACGTGGAGCGGTTCAGCAGGGCCTTCAGCGTCGGCAGGAACGGCCAGCCGAGCTGGTGGCGCAGGCCGCTGAGGTGGTTCCAGGCGGTGAGCGGGTTGCCGTGGAAGAGGTCCTGGTAGGCGTGGGGCAGGCCGAGGAAGAGTTCGTCGCCGCCGTAGCCGGTGAGGTGGTAGCGCGAGCCGGTGGCGTGGGCGCGGCTCAGGAGCAGGTGCGCGCGGGCCCGGCCGGGGGCCACGGGGAGCGGTTCGTCGTTCAACTCGGCGGCGGTGGAGGCGAGATCGGCGTAGAAGTAGGGGGCGTCGTCGGCGGGGATGATGTGGTGGTCCAGGCCGGTGACGTCGCCGCCCTTCCGCCCCGTATCGCGCGTACGCGCCGCGTTACTGTCTGGCTTCCCGCCAGCGCCTCGCGCCGCCCCGCCACTCCGCGTCGCCTCGCCCCCTCGCGCCCCACCACCTCCTCCTCGTGCCGCCTCCACCGCTCTGCGCGCCCACGTCTCGTCCTCGCTGTAGCGGTCGCGCGCGGCGACGGTGAGCAGGGCTAGTTCGGCGGGGCCGGTTGCGCGGGCGGCGAAGGTGAGGGCCGTGGAGTCCATGCCGCCGGACAGCTCGCAGCTGATCCGGTCCAGGCCGTCTACATGGGCCCGTACGGAGGCGGCGATGGCGTCGCCGAGCGCCTGTGCCCCTTCGGCCAGCGGGAGTTCGGCGGGTGGCGGCTCCCACCAGCGGTGCTCCGTGGGGCCGGGGACGGCGGCCGTGCCCGGTGCTGCGGCGGGCAGGGCCAGGCCGTACCCGGCGACGGTCTCGTGCACGCCGCGCCACACGACGCGGCGGCTCAGGGGGTGCG
>MUNB01000068.1 GCA_002154345.1 Streptomyces griseus | reverse complement strand
GTTCCGCCCCGACGTCAGCCGCGCCGCGATCGCATCGGCGGCACGGCTGACGTCGGGGCGGAACGGGGAGACGGACGGCGCGACCTGACAGAACGGACCGAACAGGACCGGACCAGACCGGACCGAACGGGACCGGACCGAACGGGACCGGGATCAGGCCGCCGGCGGCAGAATGCGAGGGTGACCATGACCCCGCCCCCACCACCGCCCACGAGCAACGACCTCAGCGCGAGGCGTCGTTCGGGAGTGCGGCCCGGCCTGATACTCGGCAGCGCGTTCACGCTGGTGGCGGCCTGGCTGCTGCTCGTCACCACGCCGGGATCCCACGCCGAGGAGCGGGACTTCAGGGCGGCGGTCGCATGCCCCACCCCGCTCGACGCCCGCTCCGGCTCCGACTGCCTGCGTACGGTCCCGGCGGTGATCGACCGCACAGAGAAGGTGACGAGGAGCAAGACGGCGTCGTACTGGCTGTACATCACCGAGGCCGACGGAACGGCCACACGCACCCGGGTCAACGGCAGCCCGCGGGAACACCCGGGCGCCACGGCCGGAGAGAACATCGAGGCCACCTACTGGCGGGGGCAGATCCGGTACGTCGACCTCGCCTCCGGACGCCACCACACGAACGCGGACCCGCGCCGCTCCTACCGGATCCCGCTCACGCTCGGTCTGGGCCTGGGCCTCTACGGGGCGGCGTTCCTGGCGGGCGCGGCCGCGATGGTCCGGGCCATGCGGCGCTCGGTCAAGGCCCACTCCTGGCAGGCCGGCCTCACGATCACCGGCGGCACCGTCCTCGCGGCGTTCGGCGCGCTGGCTCCCTGGCTGACCGACAGCATCGCCGAAGCCCTGCAACTCACCGGTCTGGCCACCGTGGTGGTCCTGGCGCTCTGCGCCCTGGCCGTCCCGTTCCTGCGGCGGCGCGACCGCGGCGGCGACGACACGATCGCACTGCGGCCGTCCGTGCTCACCGAGGAGCGGTGCTTCCCGGGCCTGATCATGGGCGAGGTCCCGTACGCGAGCGGCGCCGGCTACCTGATCGCGGGCCCCGGCCTCCTGGCCACGACCCCCGACCCCACCGGCGTCTTCCACCGCAAGCCCGTCCCTCGCACCCTGACCCCGCTCCGCCTCCGCCCGCCCTACCTGACGGACCCGGCGGGCCGCCCCGACTACGACGGCCGGGCGGTGGTCCTGGAATGCGAGGACAACGGCGTACCGGTCCTCGTCGTCACGCGGAAGAAGGACGCACCCGCCGTCCTGGGCGCACTCGGGCCGGTCCCGGCGGAGTAGCCCGGGCCGCTCACCACTCGAACCCCACCGGTCACCTGGCCACCCACCGCCCCGGACGTACGCGTCACCGAGCCGCCCCGGTCGGCCTCACACCCACGCGAGCCAGCTCCGCGTCGTACCGATCAGCATCGAAGTGGAACGCCGGCGGAGCGACCTCCCCGTACGGAATCTCCCAGTCGGACCACTGCACGATGCCCCCGAGACGCTGAACGACCACCGTCAGATACCCGCAGCACCCTCCTGAACACTCCGGCTCCCCCAGCTCCACCCGCCGAGCCTCGCCGGTGGCCCACAGCGGACCGGGGCCGGCGTCCGGCACCGCATCCGCGACGAACGGGCCCCGGCCACATTCACCGACCGCCTCCGCCACCACGTCCTCACCATTGACCAGAATCCGCAGAGTGGCCGCGAACCGGCGCCCTGCCGACAGCACACTGATCTCCAGACGATCGACCATGCCGCCCACGCTACGGCCGAAACCCCAGGGGAATCATCCCGGTTCGCGTGTGGCCGCCCGCGCGTCACAGCCGAACCGCCCCCGCCACCACCCAAAAAAAGAGGTGCCGCCGGCACGCACTCCGCGGCGATACTCCGGCATGAGCAGAATCGCGCAGGTCATCGTCTTGGCAACGTACGCGGACGAGGTCATGGAACCCCTGACCCGCCCCGACGATGCGCGGAGCTGGCGAGGCCACTTCGAACCCCTCGACCTGTTCGTCGGCGGATGGGTCATCGAGTTCAACCGCGTGGAACCACGCTCCGGACTCCTGAGACACCTCGAATCGCTTCCCTGGCCCGACCCGGGCCAGGTACAGGTACTGATCCACGACGAGGAGGACGACTGCTTCGGGCTGTGGATGATCCATGACGGCAAGCTCGTCGAGGTGCCACTCCCCCGCACCCAGCGCTTCCACGCCCCGGCCCCTCCCACCGACGAGTTCGTACCGAGCCCGGGCTACCTGTGGCGAACGGACACGGGCAACAACGTGCCCGCAGGCTTGTCACCGGAACGCCAGGACCCACGCCCGGCCTGGTAGCGCTGCCCCCGGCTGCGCCCACGCACCTGCCGTGGGCGCGCTCGGCACCAGCCGTGCTCGGTACTCGGTGCGGAAAGCCCGACAAGGAACGGCCCCCGACCGAAGCTGCTGGTCGGGGGCCGTTCATCTGCGGTGGGTGTGGGATTTGAACCCACGGTGACATCGCTGCCACGACGGTTTTCAAGACCGATCAGTAGGAGGCCCCCAGGCTGCGCCCACCTGCTCTTATGCTCGACTGAGCGCCCAGCAGACCCCTCTTGGCCCGTGCATGGCCCATGCCTGTCGTGATCCGCTCGACGTTCTACTAACAACACCCGATCTGATCCCACACGGGCGGGTGCGAGCTAGCCGCTCAGTCCAGGGTCGCGGTCTGACTTGTCGCACCCCGTCCGCGATTGCGTCGATGGGTCGCGTCGATCCAGGCGGAGGGGTCGCCACAGCGGCGCATAAGCACCCAGAACTCACCCGACATCTGAGGGCGTATAGACACGAAGTGACCCCATAGGAACGCTCCTTGAGCAATCGGGCAGCCAGTCGCGCACATCGACCCTAGAATGCGACCTACGTCACACGGGGAGGTCGCATGGCAGACAGCGGTTCGAGGCGGCGCAGCAACTTCAACATCGGCGGCGAGCAGGCCGAAGCCGACCCCATTCTCATGGAAGCTTTTTACGAATCCGATGACTACAACACTATTGCATCTCGGGATGACTCTCATTGCTTCCTGATCGCGCGCACCGGTAGTGGAAAATCCGCAGTGCTGCAGCGTCTGGAAGAGGAATACCCTGACCGTGTTGTAAGGATTTCACCCGAAGACCTTTCACTCAACTACATCACGAACCTCAGCGTCATGACATTCCTTGATGATTTGGAGGTAAGCCTAGATCCGTTGTTTATTGCGCTGTGGAAGCACGTTCTGCTAGTAGAGATGATTCGGCATCGCTACAAAGTAGATTCACCGGCGGCAAAGAACAATTTCCTTGTGACCCTTAGAGATAAAATCAAGCGCGATCCCGGGAAGCGCGCCGCTCTAGACTACCTGGAGGAGTTTCAGGACAAGTTCTGGGTAGAGGCAGACGAGCGAGTACGGGAAATCACGGAGAAATTTGAGGAGAAAATTAACCGAGAAGCAAAAGGGACAATCGGCTTCAAGGGGAGTGCAGTTACGAGTGCATCCGCCACGGTCGGCGGAGGCTCCGCCGATGTATCTTCGACTGAGACGCGACGTGAACTCACGGAGCGCTTTCAGCGAATCGTCAACGAAACGCAGATGGCCCGCCTCAACAAAATGCTAAAGGTTCTCGACGAGGACATCCTGGAGAGCCGCCAGAACTTCACCTTCGTCGTCATTGACGACCTAGACCGCGACTGGGTAGATGAGAAGCTTGCCAACTCGCTAGTCAGGTGCCTCTTCAGAGCAGTTCTGGACCTTCAGCGCGTAAGAAATCTTAAGGTAATTGTCGCCCTCAGGACGAATATCTTCGAAAATCTTGATTTCGGCCACAGAAGTGGCGGGCAGGAAGAAAAGTTCCGCTCTCTCGCGCTTCATATGAGGTGGAGTCCTTCGGAGTTGCGCGAGCTTGTTTCGGATAGAATGAGGGTTGTTTCCGCCAAGCGAGGCACCCCAAGTTCCATTACAGATGCTCTACCGCGAACCAACACAACTCGCGGGGATGCATTTGACTACATGCTCGCAAGAACACTAATGCGACCTCGCGACATCATCGCTTTTCTGAATGAAACCTTCAGTGTGATGAATGGGGAGCGCGCCTCTTGGGAGGACATCAGAACTGCGGAGGACTCGTACTCGCACAAAAGGCTGCTCGCCCTGCGAGACGAGTGGAAAATGTCTTATCCGGACATTGATCGGGTATTCGCAGTATTCAGCGGGTGCCGGATTCCAATGTCGCAAGATGAATTCACTCGACGTATAGACGATGCCGCGCTCTTGCCAGCGGACCCCAACTTCCGAGGGGCGGAGTGGCTGGACTCCATGACCTCCTCCATGTGGAATAATCCAACAGGAAGTTGGGCGGAATATTACGGACCGCTCGTCACCCTCTTGTACAACATCGGATTCATTGGTTGCATCACCGGAAGACATAGCACGGTGCGATACGTGCGCACATTTCCCGAGTATGCGGAGCGCCCTAGCAATCTAGAGGCAACCACCGGATACATGATTCACCCAACCTTTCAATCAGCCCTAGACGTCAGAATAGACGGATCCCGTCTCTAGATTCACCTTGCGCGGCGCTTGCAGCTCTTGGGTTAACCACGAACTGCACCTACAAGCCCATAGACCCTGCCTCTGGGCATCGCGTTAGGTGTGATGCCCAGAGGGAACATGGCAAGCTTGAGACGACCGTGACGGAGAGGGGAAGACTCGTGTCACAACAGGCCAGTCCTCGCGGGACCTTCCTGAAAATCGCTGACGTCGTCAGGGCTCGGATCGACGCCGACCCGGAGATGACAGAGCTGCCAACGGCTGCGGACCTAATGGGCGAGTTCGGCGTCTCCCGAGGCGTAGCGCTCCGGGTCTTCGACGCCCTCCAGGAGCGGGGCGTCGCAGAACGCGTTGCCGGCAGTCGCTTGCGAGTGGTGCGACGCGGAGAAGCCGTCGACCGCCGGCCGTTGGCCGAACGGCTCACCGACGTGATCACGAATGACCGACTCCCTGTGGGGGCGACCTTCCCAAGCGCGACCCAGCTGTGTGCGCGGTTCGGCGTCTCCCGGCCCACCCTGGCCAAGGCGCTTCACAAGCTGGAGGCTGCCGGGCTTCTGTCGGAAGGCAAGCAGGGCAAGCCTCGCACCGTGCTGTCCCTGCCGAAGCGAGAGGAGAGTGCCAACCCGTGAGCGCCAAGGCCTTGACCGACTGGGCATACCCTCTTGCCGAGTCGCTGCTCTCCGAACCCCTGCCGCGTCGATGGGCGCACTCGCAGGGTGTGGCAGAGAGAGCCCGTGTGCTTAGCCCGATCCTCGGTTCGGACGCCGATCTCCTGGAAGCGGCGGCCGTGCTTCACGACGTCGGCTACGCGCCCGATCTCGCCAAGACCGGCTTTCACCCGCTGGACGGGGCGCGGTATCTGCGGGATGTCGCTCGTGCTGACGAGAGGGTGGTGCGCCTCGTGGCTCATCACTCCTGCGCGTGGATGGAGGCGGAAGCCCGAGGGCTCAGGGACGAGCTGGAAGAGGAGTTCCCCAGGGAGGATCCCCACCTGAGCGATGCTCTCTGCTTCTGCGACATGAACACCACGCCGGACGGCACCCCGACGAATCCGGTGGACCGGATCGATGAGATCGCTGGTCGCTACGGTCCGGAGAGCTTGATCGGGACGTTCATCCGCCGAGCCGAACCGGAAATCCTCGGCTGCACGGTGCGCGTCCTTGAGCGACTCGCCACCGTCAAGCGTCAGCCGACGTAGGGCGCAGTCCGCTCCCGGTCTAGGGCATGCTCGATCCTGAGCCGCATGGTGGGGTGGATATCGAACTCCCGCAGGTCCGATGGGCTGACCCATCGGACCTGCGTCGTCTCGTCGCTTGTACGGACGTCGCCACCGACCGGGCGGGCGCGAAAGCAGATGCTGAACTGCTGGCGCGCCTCGCCGTCGTCGTACAGCATCACGTGTCCGGGGTCGGTGTAGATCCCCGACATGTCGACGACTTCGGCTTTGATGCCGGTCTCTTCCCACACCTCGCGCACCACGGTGTCGCTGATGGACTCACCCACGTCGTGCCCGCCGCCTGGCAGTGCCCAACGGCCGTTATCCGACCGCTGGATCAGCAGTACCTCGCCTGAGTCGTTCTGGACGAAGGCCACGACGGACGGCACGACCGAGTTGGCCGGCGGGGCGTCGGGATCGTGAAGGTAGTCGATGCGTCCCATGTTCAAGCTCCCGTGATGTCGTGGTCCGAGACCGGGCGGGCACTGCCCCAGGTCTGTTCGATGCTATTCGCATAGGTGTCGAAGAGCCCGCCGCCTGGCAGCCGCCTCAGGTGCAGGACGGGTGCCATGTAGGCCCCGATTCCGTAGACGTGGGTGTTCACCAACATCTCGTCATCGGATCGGAAGAGCGAGTTGTAGAGCGTCCCGTCATGCAGGCGGAAGCCGATGTCCGGGTGGCTGGCGAAGAGGGGGCGGTAGTTCACCAGGGCGTTGCGGATCTTGCCGTCCATGATGCGGTGACCTTCGTCTATGCCGCGCTGTCGCACTGCCTCGCAGTCCGGGTCCCCCAGCAGGATCCGCACCTGCGTGGCCCCTTCCGCCTTCCTCTTCAAGAGGTCATGAAACAGCGGGTCTTCCGAAAGCCAGAGCCCGGAGTACACGAGGACATCGACCCGGGATTCAGCTCGCTCGTAGATCTCGCGCCACAAGGTGTTCGGCACCTGGTGGCGGTGCGGGTAGATGGTGACGATCTCAGCCTTGCTCAGATCGGCTGACGTAGCGACAGCGCGCGAGTCGTCCCAAAGCGTCGTCACATCGACGTTGAGCTTCGCAGCCGTGGCGTACTGATGACGCCTGTACGGAACTTTGCCTTGCGTGATCCAGCGTTCGACCGTCTTCGGGTTGACCTCGATCGAGTCGGCCAGTTCCTGGATGGTCATGCCCTGAGCGAGCAGGGCCGACCGCAAGCGTTCGTTGGACATCTCAACCCCCGTGGGACGTCTTGGGACCTCTCGAAGGTAGCCAGATGAACTTCAGCTGTCCACGGACGGGGTAAACAACGCCCCTGGCCTGGGCTGATGCTGATGGTGCGCCAGAAAGTCAAGGCGCGGAACAAGAAGCCACCACCGCTTCGCTTGACAGAACCTCAATGCAGGACCTGTAATACAGGTACCGCATTGGCCGTCAGGCAGAAGCGAGAGAGGGGCCCTGTCCGGGTCGCTCCAAATGCAGAACAAGTCCACAGCGTGATCCACCGCAGTACGGCGGCCGTGACCGTTCCGGCCGAGGCGAGTGGAGACCAGTCGGCCGAGAAGGGGCCCCCGTCACACCGGGGCCCAACACCCCAGACGGGGGACACGCCACCGACTCGAAAGAACCGCTACGGCACACCTTGAAGCTGCCGCCTCAGACGCCCGGGACTTCGGATCTCCCCGGACCGAGCAGCGCCGAGCGAACACGAGACCCGAAGCCCCGGGCCCGCCATGCGGGAGCCGTGATGACGCCGGATCGAATCCGGCACGGGGCACGCACACCCGCCGCACTTGTGGCGGGTTCAGCCGACGAGAGGAACCTGCCATGTGGGGAAGCGTCATCGCGGTACTGGGAACCCTGCTGGGTTCGGTCACCGCCTACGTGCTCCAGCAGCGCACCGCCCGCAAAGACCGTGCCGAGGTTCGTGGGTACGAGGAGCGGCGGGACCGGATCGCGGCCGTCACCGCGCTGACGGTGGCGCTGGCCGATCACCGCCGGTCGATGTGGGTCCGCGAGGACCTGCGGCTGGCAGGCGCTTCGGACGCCGACTACCAGGCCGCCCGCGCGGCCAGTCACAACACCCGCTCCGCCTTGACCGCGCCGCTGACCACGCTGGCGATCCTCGCCCCGGAACTCGCCGGGGTCGCTCAGGGCGCGGCCGGCGCGACGTACGCCCTGCGGAACAGCGAGAACCGCGAACTCCTCGACTTCTACCGCGAGGCCGCGATCGAGGCCGCCGACAACCTCGTCCGCGCCGCCGCCACCGCCTGACACCGCACCCACTTTCACGACGCAGTGCGGCCCCGGTGCTGTCACACCGGGGCCGCTGTCGAGCCGCACATCCTTCAAGGGAGAGAACGACTCATGAAGAGCATCGCAGCACTTCAGGCCGTTGTTACGGCCACCCCGTTCGACGGTGAGCCGTCGGCCGCCGAGCTGGACGCGATCGAGACGGAGATGCCCGCCATCCTGGCGGACGTCGTCCTGCTGGACGCGCAGATCATGACCATCGACCGCACGCCGACCGAGCTGGATGAGCGGCGGATCCGCCGGGCCCGCCGGCGGGTGCTGGCGGCTCGTCGGGAGCTGGCGAACCGGTCGGCCGGCGTGAGCCTGTCGGGGGGTGCTGCGTGATGGGCGGTCGATTCGATCTCACGGCGTACGACCGCAGCCGGATCCTCGCTGCCCGGCGGGCCCTGGCGGATGCACAGTCCATGAGTCTGTTGGATGCGTCCGCCATGGCCCGGATGATCGGCCGCCTTGAGGTGACCGTGGAACAGCTGGTCGAGATGGTCGACCCCCCGGTTTCGGGTGGTGCGACATGAGTGCCAAGGCTGCGAAGACGGTTCTTCCCGCTGTCGCGATGACGGCGGTGTCCATGGTCCTCACGCTGGCCGTGGTCGTGATGTGGCTCGGCACCGCGATGCCCTGGCCCATCGCCCTGGTCGTCGGTCTCGGGATCGACGGCGGGTGGCTCGCCACCCTCGCCTACGAACGCCGCCTCGCAGCCCAAGGCGACCACTCCACCCCCGTCGCGGCTGTGGGCTGGTTCTTCGGCCTGGTCGCCACCGGCGTCCTCATCGCCCACGCCGTCACCGCCGACGGCAGCGCCGGGGCGTGGCTCGCGGTCGCCTGGCTGCCCCTCGCGGCGAAGGCCTTGTGGTTGGTGCACGGATTGTGGGAGCGGACCGCGCTGACCGGGTCCGCGCTGGAGGCGATCCAGGGCATCCAGCAGGAAGCCCGCGACGAAGCCGCCGTGGCCCGTGCCCGACTCCGGGCCGAGGCGGGCACGGAGGAGACGCGTCTGGCAGCTGTGACGCAGGCCGGGGCGCGCGTCGCACGCGTCCAGGCACAGACCGCCACCACCCTCGCCCGAGCCTGGTCGACGCTGGAGAGCACCCGGTCCGGGAAGGACACCGGCAGGGCCCTGACCAGCGTGACGACCCGCGTCACACCCGGCGTCACACCCACCTGGGAACTCCCCATCTGGGGCCCCACCAACCCCCTCCCCGCACTCGACCCCGCACCCGCGCTCACGGATGCGGAGCTGGACCGGTTGGTGAATGAGATCCGGCACAGCGAGACCCCGGCCCTGTCCTACCGGGAGATGTCCACCCGGTTCCGGGCCGCCGGCCACTCCGCATCCGAAGTCCGGCTACGGGGCGCGTGGAAACGCGTCGCGGCCGCCTGATGGCCGAAATTGGAGTTCACGCGGGTTCCTTCGCGCTGTTCCTGCCGAGAAGAGTGCAAGTGGAGAGGTAGGAGCCCTCCTATCAGGCTTCATCCGTGAGTGTGAGGTGTTCGCAGTAACTGGCAGATTCTGCGAGTGCGGCCAGTAACTTGCGATGCCATGCAGGATTCGGGAAGTCGCCGCCGTTTGACGCTGCTGGCTGGGCGGTTGGACGGCGATGACGCACAGGCTTCGGCTGAGGCCGAGGACCGTGGTCTGGCCGATGTCCAGATACTCCAGCGGCGTGCTACCGCTTCAAGTCGCTCCGCGACCGCATCGGCATCAACTTCACCCAGCTCCGACAGGACCGGTTCCTGGACGAAGCGCGGGAGACCGCCGACCCGGTCAGGCTGATGCGCTTGTTCGGGATCACCTCCTACACCGCGATCCACTACGTCCGCACCGCCCACCCCGAACGCTTCGCGATCGACCCCACCCAGGCATAACACCAGCCTCGGGACTGCGTATTCAGCGGCTGGGGCCGACCCTTGATCACTGACTGTCGACGGCGACGGTGGTCCAGCACCGGTCAATGGCGCCCAGCCATGCGTCTTGGTCATCCGCCAGTGGTTGCTCCAGAGGGAGAGGGAGGAACCGGCAGGCGAAAGTAAGGCCAGCGTCCTCTCCGTCGCCCTCGACGTGGTGGTTCCACGCATCGGGGGTTTCTGCCGATGCGTGCAGAAAGAAGAATGTGGTTCGTCGTGGCTGACCGGTGACGGGATGGGGCTTGCATTCCACGGCAATCTGTCGGACGACCGTGGCTGTCAGCAGACCGGTTTCCTCGGTGACCTCTCGAAGGACCGCCTCCTCCAGGTCTTCACCTGGCTTGACTCCCCCCGCAGGAACTTGGGTGCCGGCCTCAGGCATACCGATGTGGTCGAAGACCAGAACTTCGGGGACAGCGCGGTCCCGGATGACGTACGCAGCGACACGGATTCTGGGTCGGGTCATCCCGGCATTGTCAGTTGTTCCCCGGGCCGAACACCAGCAACCCGCTGGTCTCACCCGCCTCAACACCTCAACCACCAGTGGGTTCAGCCCCAGGCCACTTTCAGAATCTGCGAACCCGCTGGTTTCCGTCTACCGGTGGCGGCTCGCCCCCGACGGGTTGGCCACCCGCCGTCAGCTCCGAGCGCTGGGGCTGCGGCCGGGTGGTCAGGACGTCGTCGCCGAACTCCACCGGCCCCGTCGGCGCAAGGCCCCGCTGGTCGCCTACCTCTACCGCGTCGACCGGGCCAAGCCCGTACGGCCCATGACGTCGGCCCGTGCCGCTGCTCTGGCTGCGGCGATGCGGGCCCGTCGTACCTGCCCCAACTGCCTGACCGATGCCGGGTACTGCATCCCCCGGTCGCTCGGCATGTGCGTGCCCTGCCATGACGCTCCCGCCGCCTGACCCGAGAAAGGAACCACCCATGTCCGCTGGGATCACCTTCCGCGAACGGCTGACCCGCACCATCCATGCCGCCGGTCTCCACCTCGCCGGAGAGCGCGGCGGCAACGCCGCGAATTCGCTGACCGACTTCCTCCGGCTGGGCCGCGTCGAACTGTGCGCCGACCCGTCCTGCGCCGACTGCGCCCCGCTGGCCACCTGACCCGAAGGGACACCACATGGACCACCTGCCCGCCCCCCGCACCCCGTCCGTCGTGCACCTCCCGGACGG
>MUNB01000679.1 GCA_002154345.1 Streptomyces griseus | reverse complement strand
GTGGAAAGGGCGGGCGCGCGGGGAGGTTCCGCCGGCCGAAGCAGCCGGAGCGCAAGGCGTTCGGGGACCGGGCCGCCTGGTTCCTGGTGCTGCCCGCGCTCATCCCGATCCTGATCCTCAGCGTCGGACCGCTCCTCTACGGCATCGCGCTCGCCTTCACCGACGCGCAGTCCGGCCGGACCCGCTCCACCCAGTGGATCGGCACCCTCAATTTCCAGGACCTGCTGCACGACACCCTGTTCTGGGACTCGTTCCGGATCGGCCTCATCTGGGCCGTGGGCGTCACCGTCCCGCAGTTCCTCCTGGCGCTCGGCCTGGCCCTGCTGCTCAACCAGAACCTGCGGATGCGCTGGCTGGCCCGGGCGCTGGCGATCATCCCCTGGGCGATGCCGGAGGTCGTCGTCGGCATCATGTGGCGGCTCGTCTACAACCCGGACGCCGGCATCCTCAACGAGACCATCCGCGATCTCGGACTCGGCGACGGCCGCGACTGGCTCACCGGCCTCGCCACCGCGCTGCCCGCC
>MUNB01000678.1:305-2190 GCA_002154345.1 Streptomyces griseus | reverse complement strand
CACCCGCCCCGCTCGACCCACCATCGGAGAATCCATGGCCGGCCATTTCGAGGCCACCCCAGGCGGCGGCGCGGCCGTCGCGCTCGACGAGGTCGAGATCTCCATCCTGCGCTCCCTCGTCGTCCAGCTGCTCGAACTGATCGGCCCGGGCGACCAGCCCGCCGAAGGAGAGGACCCGCTCGCCGCCCTCTTCGCCGAGGGCCCCAGCAAGCCGCCCTCCGACCCGGCGCTCGCCCGGCTCTTCCCGGACGCCTACAACGGCCCCGACCGGCCCGCCGACGGCGGAACGCCGGAGGAGGAGCTGCGCGCGCTGTCCGCGGAGTTCCGCCGCTTCACCGAGATGGACCTGCGCTCGCGCAAGCGCGACGACGCCGTCGCCGCCGTGCGCACCCTGGACGCGCTCTCGCCCGTCGGGGAGGGCGGCGCGGTCCTCACCCTCACCGGTGACGAGTGCCGCAGCTGGCTGGGCACCCTCAACGACCTGCGGCTGACCATCGGCACCCGGCTGGAGGTCGCCGACGAGGACCAGGGCGAGGAGGGCTCCCTCTACCGCCTCCCGGACACCGATCCGCGCAAGCCGATGGTGATGGCCTATCTCTGGCTCGGCGCCCTCCAGGAATCCCTGGTCGAGACCTTGATGCCGTAGGCAGCCTCCGGAAAACAGGAGCCGCCCACCCCGACGGGGTGGGCGGCTCCTGTTCGCTCAACGGACGCTCAGATCCGAGTAACGATCCACCCAAGTCATTCGGGTCATTCGTTCCGGGCGGGGCTCTATGTCCTCTTATGCCTGTGGTGTGCACCACAGAATGTCCCACGGTGTCCCGTGACGGCCGTGATAAATCTTCACGACCGCCCGGGGACGCCACCCCTGTTTCCCGGGGGCGCTACACACCGGCCGAACGCCGGTCGCACTCCATCCATATCCGGGGGGATCAGGACCTGATCCGCAGCCTTTACGGCGCGGATCGGCGTGGAGAAAGGCGCACCACCATGACATCGGCGCAGGTCGACGAGGGACAGGTCGACAAGGGTCGGCCCGGCGGCGACGCCGGGGACGCCGGAACGGGTGGCGAGGGATACCAGCGCGGTCTGGGAGCTCGTCAGATTCAGATGATCGCCATCGGCGGAGCCATCGGCACCGGGCTCTTCCTCGGCGCGGGCAAGGCCATCGACCGGGCCGGGCCCAGCCTCATCCTGGCCTACGTGATCGCGGGCCTGGTCATCTTCTTCATCATGCGGGCACTGGGCGAACTCCTCATGTACCGCCCCGTCTCCGGCTCCTTCTCGGAGTACGCCCGGGAATTCATCGGCCCGTTCTTCGGATTCGTGACCGGCTGGACGTACTGGCTCTTCTGGGTCGTCACCGGAATCACCGAAGTCACCGCCGCGGCCACCTATATGACGTACTGGTGGAACATTCCGCAGTGGCTGTCCGCCCTGGTGTTCACCGTCATTCTGTACGGCGCGAACCTGATCTCCGTGAAGCTCTTCGGTGAGCTGGAGTTCTGGTTCTCCATGGTCAAGGTCACCGCCATCATCGGCATGATCCTGATCTGCGCGGGCGTCCTCACCGTCGGATTCTCCGACGCCGGCGACACCGCGACCGTCTCCAATCTCTGGAACGACGGCGGCTTCTTCCCGAACGGCATCACCGGCACGCTCATGACGCTCCAGATCGTCATGTTCGCCTTCCTCGCCGTGGAACTCGTCGGCGTCACCGCCGGGGAGTCCAAGGACCCCAAGACCGTGCTGCCCAAGGCCATCAACACCGTGCCGTGGCGCATCGCCGTCTTCTACGTCGGCGCGCTCATCATGATCCTGTCGGTCGTGCCCTGGTCCACCTTCAAGCCCGGCGTCTCGCCGTTCGTGAAGGCCTTCGAGGAGA
>MUNB01000678.1:0-279 GCA_002154345.1 Streptomyces griseus | reverse complement strand
GCGGCGCTCTCCTCCTGCAACTCCGGCATGTACTCCACCGGCCGCATGCTCCGCGACCTCGCCCTCAACGGCCAGGGCCCCCGCGCCTTCACCAAGCTGACGAAGAACGGCCTGCCGCTGGTGGGCACCACGTTCTCCGCCGCCCTGATGCTCGTCGGTGTGTGGATCAACTACCAGTGGCCGGGCGAGGCGTTCAACTACGTCGTCTCCTTCGCGACCATCTCCGGCATGTGGGCCTGGATCATGATCCTGATCAGCCAGATCCGCTACCGCCGCATG
>MUNB01000677.1 GCA_002154345.1 Streptomyces griseus | reverse complement strand
ACCTCGTACCCGCGCCCGGCCAGCGGCACCACGAAGAGGCCGGGCGCGGGTACGAGGTGACCGGGGTCGATCTGTCGCCCTCCATGCTGGCGAGCGCCCGTGCCGCCTGCGAGGCGGCGGGCGCCGCCGTCCGGCTGGAGCGCGCCGACATGCTCACGTACCGGGAGCCGGGCGCCTTCGACGTGGTGCTGAACGTCTTCACCTCGTTCGGCTACTTCGACGAGGCCGAGGACAACCTTCAGGTGCTGCGCAACGCTTACGAGAGCCTCGCGCCGGGCGGGCAGCTCCTGGTCGACGTGATGGGCAAGGAGGTGCTGGCGGGCTGGATCGGGCGGCCGAAGGCGGTCGACCTGCCGGACGGGGCGTACGTCGTCCAGCGCGACACCGTCCTCGACAGCTGGCGGCGGCTGCGCACGGACTGGACGCTGGTGCGCGGCACCTCGGCGCGGACCGCGTCCATCACCTCCTGGCTCTACTCGGCGGCCGAGCTGCACGCCCTCTTCGAGAGCGCGGGCTTCACCGATGTGGAGTGCTTCGGCGGGTTCGACGCGTCCGGCTACGACCAGCGCTCGGACCGGCTCATCGTGCGCGGGCGGCGCACGTGAGGGCCGGTGCGGACGCCCGTCCGCGTACCGCCGGGCACAGCGCCCGCCCGCCGCGTCCCGCCGCCGCGACCGTCCACGAGCACATCACCGACGCGGTGAAGACCCCGGACCTGATCCGGCTGACCGACGACGTCGTCCTCGCCCGCTTCGAGACGATGAAGGTGTACGCGGCGCTCGGCGCGGTCCGTTCGCTGCTGCGCCGGGGCCGGGTGGTCCCCGGGCAGACCCTGGTCGACAGCTCCAGCGGGATCTACGCGCTGGCGCTCGCCATGGCCTGCCACCGTTACGGACTGCGCTGCCACATCGTCGCCTCCACCACCGTGGACGCCACCATGCGGGCCCAGTTGGAGATCCTCGGCGCGACGGTCGACGCGATGCCGCCCTCGCAGAGCCTGCGCCTGGACCAGGAGCTGCGGGTGCGCCACGTGCGCCGGCTGCTGGCCGAGCGGCCGGACTTCCACTGGATGCGGCAGTACCACGACGGGGTTCACCACGAGGGCTACCGGGAGTTCGCGGAGCTGCTGACCGAGTCGCTGCCGGAAGGTCCGCTGACCGTGGTCGGCGCGGTCGGTACGGGCGCCTCGACCGGTGGACTGGCTCGCGCGCTGCGGGAGTCGGGGCGGTCGGTGCGGCTGGTGGGCATCCAGCCGTTCGGCAGTGTGACCTTCGGGAGCGAGCGGTTCGAGGATCCGGAGGCGATCATCGCGGGCATCGGCAGCTCGATCCCGTTCGGGAACGTCCGCCACGAGCTGTACGACACCGTGCACTGGCTGGACTTCCGCCATGCGATGGCCGGGGCGGTCGGACTGCTTCGGGAACACGCGGTGTTCGCGGGCCTGTCCACCGGAGCGGCGCATCTGACGGCGTCCTGGGAGGCGGCCCGTGACCCCGGGCGGCTGCATCTGGTGCTGGGCGCCGACACCGGACACCGGTACGCGGAGCGGGTGTTCGCCCGCCACGCCGAGGCCCTGGACCCGGCCGGTCTGCGGCCCCGGACCATCGCGTCGACGGCCGAACTGCGGCCGCCGTGGTCGGTGATGGAGTGGGCGGGGCGCGCCGCTCCGGAGGCCGCCAGGACCACCGAGGGCGCCGGATCCACCGAGCCCGCCGGAACCGTCGAGGGCGAAGTCCCCTCCCCCGTAACGACCGTGGAGCTGCTGCCATGACGATCGCCGCACTGGAGTCCCTGTCCTTCGGCCTCGGGCGGATGGCGGAGGCCGCCGCGCGGGCGGGCCACCGGCTGTGCCTGCTGACCGGTGACCGTTCGGTCTACCGGCACGAGTTGGCGGTGCTGCCGCCGGACGCGCTGGACGTCGTGGACGTCGACACGTGGGACCAGGAGGCCGTCCGCCGGGCGCTGGCCGCCGTGCCGGACCTGGCCGGGCTGATCAACACGACGGACACCTGGAGCCTGCCGGCCGCCGAACTGGCCGCCGGACTCGGGCTTCCGGGGCCGGATCCGGAGGCCGTACGGCTGCTGCGCGACAAGCGCCGGGTCCGGGAGACGCTGCACGCGCACGGGCTGAGCCGAAGCACGGCCGTAGCCGTCCCGCCGGGTCCCGAAGGCGCCGGGGAGGTGCTGCGGGCAGTGGGGCTGCCCGCGGTCCTGAAGGACTCGGCGGGCACCTCCTCCCGCCATGTGTGGATCGTGCACGACGAGGAGGCCCTGCACCGGGCGCTGGCGGAGGCCGGGCAGCAGAGCCTGACCGGCGCGCTGTTCGCCGAGGCGTTCCTGGCCGGTCCGCTGTACAGCGCGGAGACCCTCAGCTGGGACGGGTCGACCCGGCTGCTCGGGGTACTGAGCCGCCAGACGTCCCGGACGGCGGTGGTACGGGAGGAGGCGGCGGCCTTTCCGGTGGCGCTGCCGGAGGAGGAGCGGGCCGGGATCGAGGCGTGGGTGGGCCGGGTCCTGGCGGCGGCCGGGCACGAACGGGGCTTCGCCCACGTGGAGTTCATCCTGACGGCCGAGGGCCCGGAACTGGTGGAGATCAACCGCCGGATCGGTGGCGCGCTGGTCGGCGAGGTGCTGTGCCGGACGCTGCGGACCAATGTGTACACGGCCATGACGGACGAGGCGCTCGGCCGCCGCCCGGTCCTGCTGGACGCACCGCTCGACGCCGGAGGACCCGCGTACGGCTTCGTCCTGGTGTACGCGGAACGGCCCGGGGTGCTGAAGGGCTGGCACGGCCTCGACGAACTCGGGGCGTTCCCCGGGGCGGTGGAGTGGTTCCCGGTCCGCGAACCCGGCGAGAGCGTGGTCCACGTCGGCGACCAGCGGGGCTGTACGGGCATGGTGCTGGCCGAGGCGCCGACGGCGGAGCTGGCCCAGCACCGGGCGTGGAGCGCGGCCGTCCGGGTCCGCCCGGTCGTGGCCGCGGCGCCGTGAACCCGGGGCGGTGAGGCCGCCGCACGCGAGGACGTCCCCCGGGGCCCGTGTACGGCAGCCGTTCTCCGGTCCCCAGCGGTTCCTGCTGGCGGGCTCGTTCCTGATCACGCTGGGCAGCTTCGCCGTGCTGCCCTACATGTCGGTGCTGCTGCACCAGCGGCTCGGCCTCGGGCTCGGCACGGTCGGATTCGTGCTGGCCGTCGCCTCGCTGATCCAGTTCGCCGGAGGTGTGGTCGCCGGGCCGGTGACCGGGCGGATCGGGCTGCGGCGCGCGATGCTGCTGGCGTTGGCGCTGCGTACGGCGGGCTTCGCCGCGTTCGTCCCCGGGCTGACCAGTCCGGTCCTGGCCGTCGGGGCGCTGCTGCTGGTGTCGGCGGGCGCGGCGCTGTATCTCCCGGCGAACAAGGCGTACCTGGTGGACGGGGCGTCCGAGGCCGCCCGGCCCCGGCTGCTGTCGGCGAGCGGTTCGGCGTTCAACGCGGGAATGGCGCTGGGCCCGCCCGCCGCCGCGCCGCTCGTCATGGGCTCCCCCGGGGTGCTGTTCTCCTGCGTCACCGTGCTGTTCGCGCTCGTCGGGGCCGGGCACGCGCTGCTGCCGCGCGCGGCGGCGGACCGGGGCGGTGAAACGCGGGCCGCCGCCCCGGACCGGGTTCCCGGCGCACCGCGCCCGGGGCCTTCGCCGTTCGTGGTGACCGTGCTGAGCGTGTACGCGTTCATGTTCTTCCAGCACTATCTGGCGCTGTACGCGGTCCCCCGGACGTCCGCGGCCTTCTACGGGGCCGTCCTGACGGGGTACGCGGCCCTCCTCGTCGTCGCCCAGCCGTTGCTGGCGGAACGGGTCGCCGCGATGGGCTACCCGGCCGCGCTGCGGTGGGGCTTCGGTGCGATGGCGGTGGGCATGGCGGCGATCGGCGCCGGAGGGCACGCGGGCATCGCGGTGGGCGGGGCGCTGCTGTGTCTCGGCGAGATCGTGCTCTTCCTCAAGAACGACCTGGAGGCGCTGGCCCGTTCGGCCGCCGCCCCGGCGAGCGTGTTCGGGCGGCAGCGGCTGGCGGCGGGCATCGGCGCGTTCGCCAGCGGGGTGGTGGGCGGTCAGCTGTACGG
>MUNB01000676.1 GCA_002154345.1 Streptomyces griseus | reverse complement strand
CCACCCGAACCGCCCAACCCGACCAACCCGACCAACCCGCAGGAAGAGAGGGCACCCACGCCATGCGAGACCCCCTGTCCGCATTGTCGGATGCCTTCACCTCCTTCCTCTTCGGCAAGGTGGAGACCACCCGCCTCCCCGTCCGTACGTCCACGGGCCAGGCCCAGGCCGTCTACCTCCCCACCGCCGCCCCCGGCCTCGGCGACAGCGGCGTGATCATCGGCCGCGAGGTCTACAGCGGCAAGGGCTACATCTACGACCCCTTCCAGCTGTACGGACAACAGCTCCCCGCCCCCCACTGGCTCGTCCTCGGCGAGTCCGGCAACGGCAAGTCCGCGCTGGAGAAGACATACGTCCTGCGCCAGCTCCGCTTCCGCGACCGTCAGGTCGTCGTCCTGGACGCCCAGGGCGAGGACGGCGTCGGCGAATGGAACCTCATCGCCCAGGAGCTGGGCATAACCCCCATCCGCCTGGACCCCACCGCAGCGCTCAACGGCGGCATCCGCCTCAACCCCCTCGACCCCTCCATCACCACCACCGGCCAGCTCGCCCTGCTCCGTACGATCATCGAAGTCGCCATGGGCCACGGCCTCGACGAACGTTCCGGCTTCGCGCTCAAGGTCGCCCACGCCTACGTCACCGCGACCATCACCGACCGCCAGCCGGTCCTGATGGACATCGTGGAGCAGCTGCGCCACCCGGAGCCCGAGTCCGCCGAGGCGATGAACGTCGACATAGACGATGTACGGGCCTGGGGCCTGGACGTCGCCCTCGTCCTGGACCGGCTCGTCGACGGTGACCTGCGCGGCATGTTCGACGGCCCCACCACCGTCGGCATCGACCTCGACGCCCCCCTCATCGTCTTCGACCTCTCGCACATCGACCGCAACTCGATCGCGATGCCGATCCTCATGGCCATCGTCGGCGTCTGGCTGGAACACACCTGGATCAGGCCCGACCGCAAGAAGCGCATCTTCCTGGTCGAAGAGGCGTGGCACATCATCAACTCGCCCTTCGTCGCCCAGCTCTTCCAGCGCCTGCTGAAGTTCGGACGCCGCCTCGGCCTCTCCTTCGTCGCCGTCGTCCACCACCTCAGCGACGTGGTGGACGGAGCCGCGGCGAAGGAAGCGGCGGCCATCCTCAAGATGGCCTCCACCCGCACGATCTACGCCCAGAAGTCGGACGAGGCCAGAGCGACCGGCCGGGTCATCGGCCTGCCCCGCTGGGCCGTCGAGATCATCCCGACCCTCACCCCCGGCATCGCCGTCTGGGACGTCAACGGCAACGTCCAGGTCGTCAAACACCTGATCACCGAGGCCGAACGCCCCCTGGTCTTCACCGACCGCGCCATGACCGAGGGATCGGCCCCGGACGCGGACGACCTGCTCCCCGAGGACATCCGCGCCGCCGAACTGGAGGCGGAGCAACGGGCGGCCCGGATCGAGCACCAGCAACGGATCAACGAGTCGTCAGAGTCAACGGTGGCATGACATGGCACGCCGGCCATCACGGGGCCGGGGCAGCGGCCCCGCCCACCACGACGGACACGACGGCCGGCCCCAGGGCGGCGGCATCCCGGACGGCCTGCTGATCGGCCTCCTGGGCCTCCTCCTCGCGGCCACCCTGGTCACCTGGACGGCCACCGGGCTGGCCGGGCTCCTCTCCCACGGGGCCTGGCCGGACGGCGTGACGTTCACCCGCTCCCCGCTCGCCCTGCGCGAACTGGCCACCGCCCCCCAGGACC
>MUNB01000675.1 GCA_002154345.1 Streptomyces griseus | reverse complement strand
GGGCCGGGTGGGGCGCGGTCGCTCGTTCTGCGGTCCTTCGTCAAGCCGTTCTACGTTCGGCACGCGGAGGGCTTGTTGAACCGGGAGGCGGACATCCTGCGCCTCCTCGGTGATACGGGCGTACCCGCCGCCACCCTCGTGGCCGTGGATGCGGCGGCCGAGCACTGCGATCACCCCTCCCTGCTGATGTCCCTGCTTCCGGGGGCCCTGCGCCTCGACGATCACGGTGCCGATGACCGTGCCGATCTGCTGGCGCGGCAGCTCGTGCGGATCCATCGGCTGCCCGTGGCCGCGCATCAGCGCCCCCGGACCTATCAGGCCTGGGCCTCTCCCGAGCGGGTGGTCCTGCCCCCGGCCACCGCGCGGCCCGAGCTCTGGCGGCGGGCCGTCGATGTCATCCGCCGCGAGGCTCCGGCGTATGAGGGGTGCTTTCTGCATCGGGATTTTCATCCGGGGAACGTCCTCTTCTCCGGCACCGGCGACGGTGACCGTGACGGTGGCGGCGACGGCCTTCGGATCAGTGGGGTCGTGGACTGGGTGGAGACCTCCTGGGGGCCCGCCGATCTGGACGTGGCGCACTGCTCGACGGCCCTCGCGCTGCTGCACGGGGTTCCGGCGGGGATGCGGTTCGCCGATCGGTACGTCGCCGCGGGAGGGACCCTGGCCGGGGACCCCTCCGACCATCTCTACTGGCGGCTGCTGGACGCGCTCGGTTTCGCCCCGGACGGGGAGAAGGTCGCTGTCCCCTGGCGGGAAGTGGGCCGCGTCGATCTGACCGCCGACGTCCTCGCTCAGCGGCTGGAGGGGTACGTCCAGGCCCTCTTCGAGCGTTACGCCTGAACGCTCGCTGCGATGTCTTCGCCGATGCCCCTGCGCACAGCAGAGCGCCCGGCCGGCGTACAGAGGATGTACGGCGGCCGGGCGCTCCGGTTCAGGTCGGGGGAAGCGGCATCGGGGGGACAAGCCGCTTCCCCCGATGAGAACAGGGCCTGCTGGCCGGCCCGCCGCGGTCAGGGGGTATCGCGCGGCGGTGGCCCCACAGGGAGGCCCTGTTCCGGGCCCTTCGGGTCCTGCCTGGTCCCGTCGGGCTCGATATCCATCCTGCCGCGCGGCGCGGGCCGTGAGGTCCGGCGAAAGACCTCGATGGCGGGGACGTAGGTCCTTAAAGAGTGCGTCAGTAGTGCGTCAGTGATCAGAAGCGACCAGGGAACCGCCAGGGAGCGGGCGGCGAACGGCCAGCGGATACGACCATTCGTGCGGATACAATCGCCCGATCGCACGTGGGGTCGATGGGGAGGCAAGGATTGTGGCCAAGGCAAAGACGATCATCATCTACATATTGGTGGTCTTCGTGCTGTACACGATCATCATGTCTCCGCAGCGGGCCGCCGAACTGGTCCAGGTAGGGTTCGAGGGCATTTCCACCGCCGCCCAGAGCGTCGGTGACTTCATGTCAGAACTGGTGAAGTAGGAGACCCACGATGATCCGCCACCTGGTCCTCTTCAAGCTGAACGAGGGCGTCGAGCGGGACGACCCGCGGGTCGTCGCCGGGGACCGGGCCTTCCGGGAGCTGGCCGGGCAGGTCCCGGAGCTGGAGTTCTGGGAGTGCGCCTGGAACATCACCGACCGGCCGATCGCGTACGACTACGCCATCAACTCCGCCGTCGCCGACGAGGACGCCCTCAAGCGGTACATCGAGCACCCCGCCCACCAGGCCGCCGCCGGGCAGTGGCGCGAATTCGCCACTTGGGTGATCGCCGACTACCCCTTCTGATCCCGCTCACGGGGGCCGGTCCGTCCCGGTTCCACCCAACCCCTCGCCGTTCCGGCGGGGGGTTTCCTTGTTCCTTTTAAACCCTTATGCCGCCAACACGGCACTATGAGGTGCTTGCACACAGTGGACATGTCTTGTGATGCTATGACCGCTTTTGACGGATGAGTTGACCGTAGTTGACCGCAAAGGGGTGGCGTCACCGTGCCGGCCAGTACAGCGCCTCAAGTGCCTCCCCAGACCGTCCAGAGCGGTCAGACCGTCCCGACCGTCCGGACCGAGGACATCCAGACCGAGACCCCGGACCCCTCGACCCGGCCCGCCAGAGCCCGCGGCGCCGACACCAGGGCGCTCACCCAGGTCCTCTTCGGTCAGCTCAAGAACCTGGAGCCGGGCACTCCGGAACACGGCCGGGTCCGGGACGCCCTCATCGAGGCGAACCTCCCCCTCGTGCGGTACGCCGCCGCACGGTTCCGCAGCCGTAACGAGCCGATGGAGGACGTCGTCCAGGTCGGCACCATCGGTCTGATCAACGCCATCGACCGGTTCGATCCGGAACGCGGGGTCCAGTTTCCGACCTTCGCGATGCCCACCGTCGTCGGCGAGATCAAACGTTACTTTCGCGACAATGTGCGCACCGTTCACGTCCCCCGCCGACTGCACGAACTCTGGGTCCAGGTCACCGGCGCCACCGAGGACCTGACGACCGCTCACGGGCGGTCCCCCACCACCGGCGAGATCGCCGAGCGGCTGAAGATCTCCGAGGACGAGGTGCTCGCCTGCATCGAGGCCGGGCGCTCGTACCACGCGACCTCGCTGGAGGCCGCCCAGGAGGGCGACGGGCTGCCCGGACTGCTCGACCGGCTCGGTTACGAGGATCCCGCGCTCGCCGGGGTCGAGCACCGCGATCTCGTACGCCACCTCCTCGTCCAGCTTCCCGAGCGTGAGCAGCGCATCCTTCTCCTGCGCTACTACAGCAACTTGACCCAGTCTCAGATCAGCGCCGAGCTCGGCGTCTCCCAGATGCATGTGTCAAGGCTCCTCGCCCGAAGCTTCGCCCGACTGAGATCCGCAAACAGGATCGAGGCGTAACCGGAACGGGTAGACCGTCCACAGAGCAGTTCTGACGGCATAAAAGGGCTACACCCCCTGTTTCCAGGGCGGATTCGGCGCTGACTTGTCGACATGTCACTACAGCGTGTTGCCGACATGTGACATTCTGCTCGAAGCGCGTTTGCCGCAGCCCCGCCTCCGGTATTCAGGTGGAGGCTGCGTTCCTCCGATGGTCGCGGCCACCGCGACCGTCCGCGACCTCAAGGGGGTGGCATGTCCGAAGAACAGGGCAGCTCGAAGGTGCTCACGCTCACGAAGAGCGTGCCGGCACCCGCCGTGCTCACCAGCTCGCCGGAAGCCATCGACACCCGCACGCTGTCCCGCTCCCTGTTCCTGCGGCTCGCCGCGCTCGGCCCCGCCTCGGGGCCCGAGGGAACGGACAGTCCGGAGCGGACCTATGTGCGGGACACACTGATCGAACTGAACCTCCCGCTGGTGCGGTACGCCGCGGCGCGGTTCCGCAGCCGCAACGAACCGATGGAGGACATCGTCCAGGTCGGCACGATCGGCCTGATCAAGGCGATCGACCGGTTCGACTGCGAACGCGGCGTCGAGTTCCCGACGTTCGCGATGCCCACCGTCGTCGGCGAGATCAA
>MUNB01000674.1:590-3748 GCA_002154345.1 Streptomyces griseus | reverse complement strand
CGGTGGGCGACGGGTGGGGGTTCTGGTGCGCGGGAAGGCCGGAGAAGCCGGGAGGACCGGGGAAGCCGGAGAGGCCGAGGTGACCGGCGAGACCGGCGAGACCGGCGGGAGACGGAAGGTGCTCGGGCTGCTCGGGCGGTCCGGGCCGCTCGGGCGGCGGTTGAAGGAGGTCCGGTGGCCGGCCCGGCCCGGCCTGCGGCTGCCGCGCACCCGGCGGGGCCGGCGGCGGCTGGTGCAGGGGCTGATGGCCGCCTGCGTGCTGGCGCTGCTGCCCGCGACCTGGATGCGGCTGGAGGCCGGCGACCGGGTGGGCACGACGGCCGAGGCTCCGGCGCGGGAGGTCGCCGTGGTGTTCGGCGCCGGGCTGTGGAAGGGCCGGCCGACCCCGTACCTCGCGCACCGGCTGGACGCGGCGGCCGAGCTGTACCGCACCGGGAAGGTGAAGGTCGTCCTGGTCACCGGGGACAACAGCCGGGTGGAGTACGACGAGCCGGACGCGATGCGCACGTATCTCACCGGGCGCGGGGTGCCCGACGAGCGGATCGTGAGCGACTACGCCGGATTCGACTCCTGGGACTCCTGCGTCCGGGCCAAGAAGATCTTCGGCGTCGACCGGGCGGTGCTGGTGAGCCAGGGCTTCCACATCCACCGGGCGGTCACGCTGTGCCGGTCCGCCGGGATCGACGCGTACGGCGTCGGGGTCGACGAGCCACGCGACTCCGTCTGGTACTACGGCGGCGTCCGGGAACTGGCGGCCTCGGGCAAGGCGGCCCTGGACGCCCTGTTCCGGCCCGACCCGCGCTTCCTGGGGCCGGAGGAGCCGGGCGTGACGGAGGCGCTGGCCGACACCCCCTAGGAACCTCCCGGCGTACGGCCGGTGGTCCACCGGCCCCCGGGGATGAGGACGCCGCCCGTCCGCAGCGAGCGGGTGACGGCGGCCGCGGCCAGATAGACCCAGGCCCGCACGGACTCGCCCGCCCCGTCGCCTGCGTCCGCCACGCCCGCCACGCCCGCCTCACCCGCCTCACCCGCCTCACCCGGCAGCTCGACCTCGCGGGCGACCCGTTCGTACAGGTTGCGCGGGTGGCCCGGGCCGAGGAACTCCTCCAGGTGGTCCAGCAGCCCGAGCAGCTCCCCGTACACCCCGGGCGCGGCGACGAGGAGGGTGCCGTGGACGCGGCCGTGGCCCTCGATCGCGTACGGGTAGCCGGGGCCGTCGTAGAGGAGGGCCCGGGGCAGTACGGCCGGCCGCTCCCCCGCCGTACGGCCCCGGAGGAACAGGTCGTGGTTGGGTTCGCCCGGCAGCAGCGTCCCGTACACGAAGAAGGGCAGCTCGGCGGCGACGGGTCCGCCGGGGGCGGTCGTGGTCATGGCCGCCGTCACAGGGCTGCCGGGGGCGCCGTCTCCGCCGTCACCCAGCCGAGGTAGCGGGCGCTGCCGCGGACCACCGGCAGGGCGATGATCTCCGGGGTGTCGTAGTCGTGCTCCTGCTGGAGGTGCTCCTCCAGTTCGCCGTAGCGCTCCGCCGTCGTCTTGAAGAACACCTGCCACTCCTCGGTCGTCTCGATGGCGTTCTGCCACCGGTAGACGGAGGTGACGGGGGCGGAGATCTGCGCGCAGGCCGCCAGCCTGGCCTCCACCGCCGACCGGGCCAGGGCCTGGGCCTTGTCCTCGCTGTCGGTCGTGGTCAGTACGGTCAGCCATGCCGGCGGCGCTGTCATCGTCGGTCTCCTCGGAATACGGAATACGGACTACGGCGGGCTTCCCGCCCGTGGGCCTTCGATATGATTGTCGGCCCCCATGCCGTCAGGCGCCGTACGGACGGAGATTCCGGGCGTCGCGAAGCGCCGTGCCCCACCACACCAGCTGGTCCAGCAGCGTCTTGGCCGCCGCGTCGGCGGGCTCCGGGTCCAGGTGGCGCCCCTCGTCGTCGAAGAGGACACCGGCGTTGTGGAAGGACACGGTGTCGCGGACGGTGACGGTGTGCAGCTCGGCGAAGACCTGCCGGAGCTGTTCGACGGCCCGCAGCCCGCCGGAGATGCCGCCGTAGCTGACGAAGGCGACGGGCTTGGCCTGCCATTCGGCGCTGTGCCAGTCGATGAGGGACTTCAGCGGCGCGGGGAACGAGTGGTTGTACTCGGGGGTGACGACGACGAAGGCGTCGGCCGCCGCGAGCCGTTCGGAGACCGCGGCGAGCCGTGCCGCGTCCTCCGGGCCGGGGCTGAAGGTGATGGCGGTGGGGAGGTCCGCCTCGGCGACGTCGATCAGTTCGGTCGCGACGCCGGGGTGTCCGGCCGCGCGGGCCAGGAACCAGTCGGCGACGACGGGGCCGAAGCGGCCGTCGCGGTTGCTGCCGAGGATGACCGCCACCTTGAGCGGGCCGGGCTCGGCGGAGGAGGCCGTGGATGACGCGGAAGAGGTGGATGCGGCTGTGGTGTCCATGGCGTCGATCCTTCAGCCTCAACCTCGGTTGAGGTCAAGCCCGCCCGTACGGCACGCCTACCGTGGCCGCATGACGACGCACCCGCCCACGCCCCACATCGAGTTCGACGGCCGCCCGGCCACCGAGGAGACCCTGCGGATCCCCGCGCTGTACGGCTACGGCCACTTCACCGCCCTCCAGGTGCGGGACGGGAGGACGCGCGGGCTCGCGCTGCACCTCGGCCGGCTGGACGCCGCCAACCGGGAGCTGTTCGCACTGCCGCTCGACGGCGACCGGGTGCGGGAGCTGATCCGGCACGCCCTGGACGGCGCGGGGCGGCGGGACGCCTCGGTGCGGGTGAACGGCTATCTGCCGCCCGGCGCGACGCGCACGACCCTGATGGTGACGGTCCGGGAGCCCGCCGTGCCGCCGTCCGGGGCGCGGAGCCTGATGTCGGCGCCGTACGCGCGCACGGCTCCGCACATCAAGCGGCCGGGCGAGTTCGGGCAGACGTACTACGGGATGCTGGCCGGGCGGGCGGGGTTCGACGAGGCGCTGCTGACCGCGCCGGGCGGGGTGGTGACCGAGGGGGCGGTCACCAACATCGGTTTCTGGGACGGGACCTCGGTGGTGTGGCCCGGCGCCCCGGCGCTCGCCGGCATCACAATGGCGCTGCTGGAGCAGGAGCTGGCCCGGGCCGGGCGGCCGTCGGTGCGCCGCCCGGTGACGCTGGAGG
>MUNB01000674.1:0-579 GCA_002154345.1 Streptomyces griseus | reverse complement strand
AGCCGCCCGCCCGGGAAGGGCGGGGCCGGCGGGTTCGTCCGTGCCGGACCATGGGGGCATGCGGATCCATATCGAGGCCTCAGCCCTTCCCGGTCGCAGCTGCGGCCCGGACAGCGACTTCCCCGGGTACGAGAACATCCACGTCGGCGTCCAGCGCAAGGACCGGCCGGGTGAACTGCTCGGCCTGCACCCCGGGGACGCCCCCTCCGCCTCGTGGGTGCTCGACTGCACGGCCACCGCGACGGCGGACGGGATCGAGGTGTCGGGGCCGTACGTCCAGAACCGGCTGGGCGGGCGGTTCGTCTATCTGTCCTGGGGCACGGTGGACGACGCCGGGGTCTTCACCATGTTCCGGCGCGCCAAACTGATGTTCAGCGACATCGACCCGGAGATCCTCGAAGCCGCCGCGCGCTCCGGGCGGCTCACCGGCCGGCTCGGGCTCACCGACGCCCAGGGGCAGCCGCTGTGCGCCCGGGTACGTCCGCCGCGGATCGTCTGGAGCGCCGCCGAGGAGGGGTGAGCGGGCCGGGGCCGGATCCGACACCGCCCCCACCGGTCCCGGGGGGGGCGGTGTCGGAT
>MUNB01000673.1 GCA_002154345.1 Streptomyces griseus | reverse complement strand
GGAGCTGCTGCACGCCCTCACCAGCGGGCTGCCGTCCCCCGTCCACTGCGCCGCCCGCCTCGTCGAACGGCGGCTGCGCGACAAGCTGCCGCCCGAGCCGGTCCTGCCGGGACCCCGGACCGTCCTGCGCACCCTCGAATGCGGCGAGTGCGGAGTGCCCGGCCCGCCCGAAGCGCTCCTCGGCGGCCTCTGCCGGCCGTGCCGGGGGCCGTCCCCCGAGCCGCCGGTGGGGCCGCCGGGAACCGTGCAGCCGCCCGGCGTACGGGACCGGATGAACGCGGTCCGGGCCGGGCTCGTTCCTCGATCCGAAAGGACATACCGATGACCGTGCGGCTCGCCCGGAGATCCGACGGGGCACGATGGAGGGGAGGAGGCGACGCCATGACCCCCAGCTCCGCCGATCACGCACCGCACGCCCAGATGTCCGTCGAGGAGTTCGAGCAGCTTGCCCGGACGGCCCCCGAGACCGTGACGCTTGAGCTCATCAACGGAAAGCTGGAGGTCAAGCCCGTGCCGGACGGGGACCACGACGAGATCATCATGTGGGTCGCGATGCAGTGCATGCAGCAGCAGCCGGAACTGCGGCTGTACCGCGAACGCGGACTGCGGATCGGCGGATACCGCAACGGCCGCGCCCGCCCGGACGGCACCCTGGCCCGCGCGGGGCGCTTCGCGGGTGACGGCGAGTGGTCGAGCCCGGACCGCGTCCTCATGACCGTCGAAGTCACGTCGCACGACCACGACACGGACCATCGTGATCGCACGGAGAAGCGTGACGGGTACGCCGCGGCAGGCATCCCGGTCTACCTCCTGATCGACCGCGACCACGATGCCCTCGTCGTGTACAGCGAGCCGGAGAACGGCCGGTACCGGCAGCGGACGACGTACGAGTACGGCAAGGCCGCCGCCCTCCCCCACCCCGTCGACATCACCCTGGACACCGAGGAGCTCAAGGACTACGCCCGCTGACCCGCCGCCCTCGGTCCTGACGCGGTCAGAAGCCGCCCGTGAAGGCGAAGAGGAACGAGAGCGGGTGGAGCACGCCCACAGCGCCCAGGACGAGGCCCGCGAGGCACTGGGGCCGGTTGTACCCGCTGATCAGGCCCAGCACACCGAAGGTGATCGCCAGACTCCCGGCCAGGAGGGCGAACAGGCCGAGGAAGAACGCGGCGATCAGCGCGATGACGCCGAAGCCGAGCGAGACGGGCCCGTAAAGCGTCGCGGGCGTTGCGGGCGTTGCGGGTGTCGCAGGCGTTGCGGGTGTCGCAGGCGTTGCGGGTGTCGCAGGCGTCGCTGGGGTTTCGGGGCTTTCGATGGTGCCGGTTCCGGTTCCCATGTCCCCCATCATGGCATTCGCCGCCGAACCGTCATCGCGCCGCCTCCGCCCCGCCATCACGCCACCTCCGCCGCCAGCTGCGTCGTCGCCAGCTCGCGGTACAGGTCGTCCCCGGCGATCAGCTCCTCGTGCGTGCCCGCCGTGCGGACCCGGCCCTCCTCCAGGACCACGATGCGGTCGGCGTGGCGGACCGTGGACAGACGGTGTGCGATGACCAACACCGTTGCCTGCTCGGCCATTTCGAGGATGACGTCGCGCAGCGCCTGCTCGTTGACCGCGTCCAGTTGCGAGGTCACCTCGTCGAGGAGCAGCAGCCGGGGGCGGCGCAGCAGGGCGCGGGCGATGGCGATCCGCTGGCGTTCGCCGCCGGAGAGTGTGACGCCCCGGTGGCCGACCGCCGTGTCCAGGCCGTCCGGCAGCCGGTCGACCAGGGCGTCCAGGCGGGTACGGGCCACCGCCGCCGACAGCTCCTTCTCCTCCGCCTCCGGGGCGGCGAAGAGGAGGTTCTCGCGGAGGGTCCCGGCCAGGACCGGGGCGTCCTGTTCCACGTACGCGAGCGAGGCGCGCAGTTCGGCCAGCGGCCAGTCGCGGATGTCCCGGCCGCCCACGGTGATCGTGCCGCCGTCGTGGTCGTAGAACCGTTCCAGCAGGCTGAACACCGTCGACTTGCCCGCCCCAGACGGGCCCACCAGCGCGACGAGTCCACCGGCCGGAACGTCGAACGTCACCCCCTTGTGGGCGGGGGCGCGCTCGTCCCCGTACCCGAAGGTCACGTCCTGGAAGGCGACCCCGAGCGGTCCGCCCTCCGGCTCCATGGCCCCGGATCCGGTGGAGGTCTCGCCCGGCAGCGACTCCACCTCGTCGATCCGGCGCACCGCCGCGAGGCCGCTCTGCAGCCCCGTCCAGCCCTCGACCAGACCGCCGATCGGGCCCATCAGGTAGAAGAGGTAGAGCAGGAACGCGATCAGCGAGGAGATCTCCAGCGAGCCCGACGCGACCCGCGCTCCGCCGACGCCCAGCACGGCCAGGAAGGCGAGTTGGATCGACATCATCATCGTGACGTCCGAGACCGAGGACCATTTCGCCACCGAGACGCCCCGGTCGTGCGCGTGCCGGGCCGCCTCCGCGACCGCCGCCGTCTCCCGCTCCTCGGCACCGCTCGCCTTGACCGTACGGAACGCCTGGAGCACCCGGTCCAGGGCCGCGCCCATCGCCCCGACGGACTCCTGCGCCCGGAGCTGCGCGCGCTGAATACGCGGCATGAGCAAGGCCGTTACGGCTCCGATGCCGACGATGACGACCAGTGTCACGCCCAGCAGCGTCACGTCCATGTACGCCATGAACGCGACCGTTCCCAGCAGCATCAGCACACTGTTGAACGACTCGACCAGACCGCTGGAGAGGACCGTCCGGAGGAGAGTGGTGTCGCTGGTCACCCGGGACTGCAGGTCGCCGGGGGTGAGGCGGTCCACCGCCGGTACCTTCAACCGCATGATGCGGCGCACGAGTTGGTCGCGGGCACGGAGCACGACGCCCTCTCCCGTACGGGCCATGAGGTAGCGCCCGTACGCGGAGATACAGGCTCCGGCGAGTACGAGCGCGGTCAGCGCGACGAGCGGGGCCACGGGCGAGCGGTCGGCGGCGAACGCGTCGACGGCGTACTTCGCCATCAGGGGCATCGCCAGGCCGGCCGCGGAGCCGGTGAGCGAGAGCAGGCCCGCGCGGATCAGTACGCCCCGGTGCGGGCGGACGCGGGCAAGGAGGAGGCGGAGGGGGGACGGGCCGGACTTGCCCTGGGCGGGGTTCCCGGTGGTATCCGCGGGGGACCCACCGGCCGGCGCCTCGGGGGCCGCCGCCTCCCCGGTGGGCCGCTCGGGCCCTGCCGCCTCACCTGCGGTCTGCCCGGGCCCCACCGGCTCACCTGCGGGCCCCGCCGCCGGTATCCCCGCGTCCTCAGGCCCGCTGCCGGCCGCCTC
>MUNB01000672.1 GCA_002154345.1 Streptomyces griseus | reverse complement strand
GGATGCGGGGGGGGCGGGGCTGCCCGGAACGGTCCGTCCCGGGCAGCCGCCCGACTGCTCGTCGAGCTCGCGACTGCTGGTCGAGCCCGCGATTCGCTGGTCGCGTTCGCGCCTACTTGTCGAGCTTCAGACCGCGGTCGGTGACCGCGCTCTCCCCCTTCGCCTGGCCGGAGGTCAGCATCTTCGTGTGGTCGCCGCCCGCGGCCATCTGCGCCGAGGTCACCTGCTGCTGCACCGGGCCCCAGGTCCAGCCGGGCACGATGGTGTCGGCGGCCTCGCCGGCCACGGCGTAGACGTCCTGGTCGCCGAAGTAGGAGCTGTCGAACTGCTTCGCCGCCGCGGCGCGCATGCCCTCGTTGGCCGGCAGGGCGCTGCTGGGGGTCTTGAGGGAGCTGAGGCGCGCGGTCATGGCCTCGGGGTCGGTGGTGACCCACTTGATGAACTCGGCGGCGGCCTCGGTGTGTTGGCTGCCCTTGGGCACGATGTAGGAGGTTCCGCCGTACATGCCGGTGCTCGGCTCGCCGTCCCAGGTGGGCAGGGGTGCTATGCCCCACTTGCCCTTGGAGTCGGGGTAGCTGACGGGGAAGTTCCCGGCGCTCCAGGCGGCGCCGATGATGGTGGCCACCTTGCCGGTGGCGCGTTCCTTGTTCTCGCCCTCGCCCCAGAGCGGGGTCCTGGAGGCGAGGCCGTCCGCGAGGAGGTCGTCCCAGTAGGCGGCGACCTTGCGGGAGGCCGGGTCGTCGATGTTCACCTTCCAGGCGTCGCCGCTGGTGCCGTACCACCGGGCGCCGGCCTGCCAGGCGAGGCCGGAGAGCAGGGCGGGGTCGCCGCCGCCGAAGTTGGTGATGGTGACGTCCGGGTCGCCCTGGTGGATCTTCTCGGCGGCCGTACGGTATGCGGCCCAGGTCGTCGGCACCTCGACGCCGTACTTCTTGAACAGGTCCTTGCGGTAGAAGAGCTGGATCGGCGTGACGTCGAACGGCACGGCCCAGGTGGAGCCGCCGAGGGTGACCAGGGACTGGACGGCTTCGGGGAACTCCTTCTTCACCAGCTCGCCGGAGCCGGCGGTGAGGTCCTCCAGGTTGCCCTCGCTGGCGTACTCGGGCAGGGCGGAGTAGTCCATGGTCGCCACGTCGGGGGCGTTGCCGCCCTTGACCGCGTTGGAGAGCTTGGTGACGCCCTCGGGCCCCGCGGGGACCATCGAGAACTTCACCTTGATGCCGGTGTGCGTCTTGTTGAACGCGTCGGCCGTTTCCTTGGCGCCCGCGGTGGCCGACCAGAAGGTGAGGGTGACGGGTTTGCCGTCCCCGGGGCCCGAGGCGTCCGATCCCGATCCGCCGCAGGCGGTGGCGAGCAGGGCGAGTGAAGCGGCGGAGGCCGCCAGGGCGAGACGGGACGTGCGGGCGATACAGGGCATGGGCCGGCTCCTACGAGACCTCGAACTGCGGGAGATGAGGTGAACGGCACACATCATTTTGCGCAGAACCGATCGCCGTCAAGAGCAAATGACCAAATCAATCGAATCGATCACGAGCAGGGTTGCGGACCCTCCGAGCGGCCCACCCGACCCCGGGCACGCCAAAAGCCGTACCCACGGGGCCGGTTGGCCCGGGGCACGGCTCTCGGTCCGGCGTGCGGCGCGGCTCTCGCCGGGTCAGGGAGCGGCGACGGCCGCCCCGCAGGAGACCCGGACCCGCAGGGTCGGCAGGATGTCCAGGTGCCGTCGGGCGAAGGAACTCCCGCCCGCCCCGCCCACACCCGCGTCCGCGTCCGTCGCGCCGGGTTCGGCCACGCCGAGTCGGGACAGCAGGAGCCGGGCGGCGGCGGCCCCCACGGCGTGCTTGTCCGGGGCCACGGCGGTGAGCGGCAGGTCGGCGAGTGAAGCGACCTCGTCGTCGTACGCGATCACCGCGAGGTCCTCGGGCACCCGCACCCCCCTGGCCTGGAGCCGGGGGATGAGGACGATCGCGTCCGCGTCGCTGTGCACGATCGCGGCGGTCACGTCGCCGCTCGCCACGCCCTCGCAGAGATACTCCAGCGTCCGCTCGAAACGATCGGCCTCCGACCGCGACGGAGCGTCGTCGAGCGGCGAGGCCGATACCGGCGTCAGCCCCAGCGCCTCCACGGCGGCGCGGTATCCGACCCGGAGCCGGGGAGCGGTCGGGCTGTCCTGCACGGCGAGCGCGATCGCCCGGTGCCCCAGCCCCGCCAGGTGCGCCACCGCTTCGGCGGCGCCGTGCGCATGGTCCGAGCGCACCCGGTCCAGGCGCGCCGCCGGATGGCCGAGGGGCGCCGAGCGTTCCACCAGGACGACCGGGGTCTCCTGCTCGACCGTCCACAGCCCTTCGCCCTGCTCCGGGCAGCCGCGCTCCCAGCTCGGTGTGAGCAGGAGCCCGTCCGCGCCGGTGGACAGCAGCCGGCGGGCCTGGGCGGCGTCCTCGCCGGGGAGGTAGCGGGAGAGCCCGATCGTCAGCCGGGCGCCCGCGGCCTCGACCGTCCGCCGGGCGCCGCGCACGACGTCCGCGTAGTAGTACTCGGTGGTCGGCACCACCATGCCCACCACCAGCCCTTCGGCGGGGCTGCCTCTTATACACATTT
>MUNB01000671.1 GCA_002154345.1 Streptomyces griseus | reverse complement strand
GCGGTGCCCTACGGCGTCTCCGCTCGCGTAACCGTTTCCCAGCATCCCGGAGTGCATTAGCAAATTTCCCGAGCCCTTTCGCGCCCGCACGGTTCTCCTCCGCGCAATACCGCGTTCATCCGCCTGCCCGTGAACTGCCACTCAGGCGAGCGATTGTCCGCTCATCGGCCTCCCATTGGACACGCAGTTAAATACGGTGCGGTCGACCGCGCGAAAAAAGAACCCGACCGGTCGGTAACCTGCGTCGGATTCTCCGGAGAAATCCGGAACACGGCGAAGAGGGAATAGCGAATATGCCTCGCCGGGCACCGGCCGAAGGGTCCTCGACCCCCTGCCGGACCACCTACCGGTCTTCCTGCCGCGCCTCCGCCGCCAGGTCATGGGCGCGCAGCGCCAGCCACAGGTCGTAGCGGGCGCTCGGAGGCCGGAGCAGCGAACGCTGGAGGACCGTCTCCAGCCGGGTGAGGCGCTTGCGGGCGCCGGGCACGCTGATGCCCAGCTCGGCGGCCGCGGGCCCGAGGCGGCCCTCGCAGCGCAACCAGGTCCGC
>MUNB01000670.1 GCA_002154345.1 Streptomyces griseus | reverse complement strand
TGCGTACGGAAGGGGCTGGGTGTACGGGGTGTGTCCGGGCACACGGAAAGGCCCCCGGCCGGTGTGAACCGGACCAGGGGCCCCGGAAGTGCGGTGGCAGGGGGGTGGCGCCGGGGAGTCGCCTTCCGGGGCTGTGGAGTGGGAGCCGGTCTGGCCGGTGGTGCGGGCGGTGTCGGCGGGGTCGAGCGACAGGTGGCGGGTGGCCGGCGAGGAGCCGTGGGCCTCGGCCCGGATGCGCTGCTTCATCGTGGGCGGCAGGGCCCGGTCACGCGGAAGGGTCCATCGGACCGAGGGGGCGAGCGGGGTTGCCGCGGTGGCACCCGTGTGCTCGTGGGTCGTGGCGCTCGGCCGCGCGGCGGCGTTCGTGGCGTTCGTGGCGCTCGCCGTGGCGGTGGCGAGGCCCAGCGACGCCAGGAGGGCGAAGAAGGCGGTGATGAAGGCGGTCCAGATGTTCTTGGGCTGGAAGGTGCTCATGGCCCCTCGCTTTCGGACGGTCCGGTTGCTGACTTCTCCGATCATGTGGATCCGGGCCGCGATTCCGAGGAGCGACGCCCGCTCTGCGCCGATCTTCGGATTAACACCACTCGTATGGTGCAACCGGGGTGGACAGCCCTTCGTCAGGGGTCGGAACGGGTCGCCGGGAGGTCGTTCGGGGCGCCGGGAAGGGGCTGCTTCTGGGTTCCGGGCAGGTCACCGATCGGTATCGGCCGGTGTGTATAGTCGGCGGCAGAAGGCCCCCAAGCCAAGGAAAGACGAGGTAGCGCGGTGAAGAAGCTTCTCCTGGTCGCACTGGCCGCCATCGGCGGGCTCCTCGTGTACCGCCAGATCCAGGCGGATCGCGCCGAGCAGGATCTGTGGACGGAGGCTACCGACTCCGTGCCCGCAGGTTCGGGTGTGTGAGACGGCACAGTCTGTTACGGGCCCCGGTCGCTGAGCGGCCGGGGCTTCGTGCTGTCCGGGGTCCGTTCGCCGGCGTGGTTCCGCTGTCCGCGTTGCGCGAGTGAAGTGACCTGAGCGCGTCGGCGGGCCCGGAACGCGGACAAGAGGGGCAATCCGGCTGCGGCCGGAGACAGCAGCGGTGCGGGCGGGGCAGGATGGACCGGCAATGGCGGCCGGGCGGTCGACGGGCATCGGCGCGTGAGGACGACGAGGGGAAGCGCGTGAAGAGGCAGCGGCAGCGCAACAGGGGGCGGGCGGTGGCCGCGGTACTCGCGGCGCTGTGCGCGGCGGCGGTCCTGCCGGGGCAGGCGCACGCGGCCGGCCCCGGGGCGTACGCGTTCGACCCCGACGCGAAGAACGTGCAGGGGGCGACGGCGAACGTCGAGGCGTCCGAGCTCGACGAGGGCGTCCCGTACCGCAGCACGATCAGGCCGGGCGAGAAGCTGTACTACCGGGTCACCCTGGACCACGTCTCCGCCGCCTACGTCTCGGCGGTCGCGGTGCCCGGCGACAGCGGTCCGGTCGCCTACGGCGACGGCATCACCGTCAGCCTCCGGGAGACCGACGACAGCCAGTGCGGCTCGGGGCGGGCGAACTTCGGGTCGGGCGCGTACGCCCGGCCCGTCGCCGCGTACGCCTACCGGACCATCAAGGAAGGCAGCGGCACCTGCCAGGACAGCGGCCCCTACGACGTCCTCGTCGAGCGCGAGACCAAGTCGGCCGCCGACACCGACGCCTGGGACCTGGAGCTGCGCTTCCTGCAGGAGCCGCAGGTGAAGAGCGGCTCCGCCCTGCCGACCGAGGGGCCCGACAGCTGGCCGTCGGCCTCGCCGCAGCCCTTGACCGGCCAGCGGCAGAAGCGGTCCGGCGGGGCCGGGTACTCCGAGGCCACCAGCCTGGAGAACGGCCGCTGGCAGGACACCGTCGCGCCGGGGCAGACCCGCTTCTACCGGGTGCCGGTGGACTGGGGCCAGCAGATCTACGCCACCGCCGGGCTCTCCAACAGCGCGGGCGGCAAGAAGGAGTTCGTGGGCAACGCGCTCACCCTGTCGCTGAACAACCCGGTCCAGGGGCCCGTCTCCGACGCCACGCTCTCGTACTCCGGAGGGCCCGCGTCCGCGTCCCTGCGGCCCCTGCCGCCGGTGGCCTACCGCAACCGGTTCGACCCGTCGAGCCAGGTCGGCGCCCTGCGCTTCGCGGGCTGGTACTACCTGTCGGTCTCCCTCAGTCCGAAGCTCAAGGAGTCCTACGGCACCGAACCCCTCCCGTTCGAACTGTCGGTCCAGGTGAAGAACAAGGCCGAGGAGTCCCCGTACGAGGGTGACGCCGGGGTCTTCGGCGTCACCGACCAGGACCGGGAAGTGGCCCGCGACGGGAAGAACGCCCGCCAGGCCGCGCGGAGCGGCCCGATGACGGTGGTCGCCGCGGCCGGGATCGGGACGGGGTCCGTGCTGGTGCTCGGGCTGGGCGTCTGGACGCTGCTGGCCCGCCGTCGTGCGGCGGCCGGGACCCCGGCCGCCGGTCATCCGGCCACCGGTCACCCGGCCGGTGGGGGTCACCAGCCGCCGCAGGGCTGGTAGTCGGGCCCGGGGCGTCGGCCGCCGGGGCCCGTACCGTCAGATCTGGGTCAGGGCCCAGATGCCGACCGCGAAACAGATCAGCGCCACCACCAGGACCGGGACCGCGACCTTCGGGGGCGGTCCCGGACGCGTCTGCCGTACGCGTACGGGGGCGTGGGGCGCGGCGTGCTGCACCGGTGGGGACGGTACCGGCGGGTGCTGCTGCTGGGCGGTGTAGGCGCGGGTGGCCGCGGGGTCGGGTACGCCGGAGGTCGGTGCCTGGGAGGAGTGCGGTGCGCCGACGGCGTACGGGGGCGGCGCGTCCGTCGTGAACGGGGCTGCGGGCGGTGGTTGCCGGAACCCCGGCTGTACGTACGGCTGTTGCTGCGAGGGGCCGGCCGCGGGCGGGGGCGCGAGGTGGAAGCTGCCCGTCTCGGACATGGAGACCGGCGGAGTCGCCGAGGGCTGTGGAGCAGCGCCGGCCGCGGGGCCGGGGACGGGGCCGGCGGGCTGCTGGGGGGCGGTGACCGGGCCGTCGGGGCCGAAGCCCGCGGGCAGCGGCCCGATCTGGTCGAACACCGCCCCCGGCTCGCCGTCCGGGCCGGCTTCGGGCAGCATCTCGACCGCCGCGGTCAGGGCCTTGCGCGCGC
>MUNB01000067.1:378-13665 GCA_002154345.1 Streptomyces griseus | reverse complement strand
CGGCCCTGATCCCGCCACCGGATCCGGCCCCACCCGGCCCGGCACGCTGCGTCCCGAGGAGATCAGGCGCATCGTGCCCTGGCCCGGACGGATGCCGAACGGCCCCGTCGAGGGGCTCAGCGCCTCCACGGCGGACGCGTTCGGCTCCATGGTGGTGGCGGAGCCGCCGAACGGCGCGGCGCTCGCCGAGACGATGGTCCACGAGTTCCAGCACAGCAAGCTCGGCGCGCTGCTCCACCTCTTCGCGATGCTCGACGACGACCGCACCGAGGAGCACTACGCCCCGTGGCGTCCGGACCCGCGCCATCTGCCGGGGCTGCTCCACGGGGCGTACGCCTTCGTCGGCGTCGCCGGATTCTGGCGGGACCGGATCGGGGACCGGGCGGCCGACCCGCTGGAGCTGGCGCCCTTCCGGTTCGCGCTGCGCCGCATCCAGACCCGTACGGTCCTGCGGACCCTGGCGACCCGCGCCGCGCTCACCGGCCCCGGCCGCCGGCTGGTCGCCGGGCTCACCCGCACCGTCGACGGCTGGCTGCGCGAACCGGTGGACGGGCGGGCCGTGGCGCGGGCCCGCGCGGCGGCGGCCGGCCACCGGGCCGAGTGGCGGCTGCGCCATCTGCGGTGCGCGGACGAGGAACGCGCCGGGCTGGCGGCGGCGGTGCGCTCCGGGACGCCGCTTCCGCGGGCCCGGCCGCCCCGGCTCGTCCCGGCAGCGGAGCGCACCCACTGGCAGGACGTACGGGGCGCGCTCTACCTCCGCCCGGATGCCGCACCGGACCTCGCCCCGGCCGCCGCGCCGCCCCGGGCCGATGTGCTGCTGGTCCGGGGAGAGGCCGCGGCCGCACGGGCGGCGTACCGGGAGCGCTGGTCCGACGCGCCGGGGGATCCGCACCTCCTGGCGGGCTGGCTGCTGGCGCACGCCGCGCTCCACCCCGGCCACCGGCGGCTCCTCGCCCGCCCGGAACGGTTCGCCGCCGCCGTCACGGGGGAGGGGCCCGAGGTGTGGGAGCGGGCCGCCCATCTGCTGGCCGGTACGGAACCACCCGGCTGACCAGCGCCGGGCCGCCCCGCACGGAGCCGGGGAAGCACCCGGAAGAGGCCGTCACGCGTGAGGCGCATCACTCTGTGTGAAATTCTCGGCATACATTTCGCCGGACCGGGGAGGGGTCCAGGCCGCTGGTGTGCCGTACCCCGGTCCACCGCGCAGCATGCCCTGGCCGAACCGGAGGGGGCATTTCAGGCACGGAAGGCGAAAAACGACATGTCGGCGCTCACTACCATCCACATCGACGGCACCTGGCGGGCCGCCGGATCAGGCGCGACGCGCGAGATCCTGGACCCCGCCGACGCCACGGTCCTGGCCGTCGTCGCGGAGGGCGGGGCCGAGGATGCCGATGCGGCCATCGCGGCGGCGCGGCGCGCCTTCGACGACGGCCCCTGGCCGCACAAGCCCGTCGCCGAGCGGGCCGGGCTGCTGCGCCGGGTCGCCGAGCTGCTCCAGCGGGACCGCGAGGAGATCGCGATCACCGAGAGCCGCGACACCGGCAAGACCCTCGAAGAGGGCCGGGTCGACGTCGACGACGTGACGAACGCCTTCCGCTACTTCGCCGACCTCGTGATGAACGAGAGCGGCGGCCGGGTCGTCGACGCGGGCGACCCCGACGTCCACAGCATCGTCGTCCACGAGCCCGTCGGCGTCTGCGCCCTGATCGCCCCCTGGAACTACCCCCTCCTCCAGGCCAGCTGGAAGATCGCCCCGGCCCTCGCCGCGGGCAACACCTTCGTGCTCAAGCCCAGCGAGGTCACCCCGCTCTCCACCGTCCACCTGATCCGGCTGCTCTCCGAGGCCGGACTGCCCGACGGCGCCGCCAACCTGGTCACCGGCGCGGGCGACCCGGTGGGCGCCCGGTTCTCCGAGCACCCGGACGTCGACCTGGTCTCCTTCACCGGCGGCCTCGCCAGCGGTACGAAGGTGGCCCAGGCAGCCGCGCCGACCGTGAAGAAGGTCGCCCTGGAGCTCGGCGGCAAGAACCCCAACGTGGTCTTCGCCGACGCCTGCGCCACCGACGAGGGCTTCGACACCGCCGTCGACCAGGCGCTGAACGCCGCGTTCTTCCACAGCGGCCAGGTCTGCTCCGCCGGCGCCCGCCTGATCATCGAGGAGAGCGTCCGCGACCGGTTCGTCACCGAGCTGGCCCGCCGCGCCGACGCCATCCGCCTCGGCCGGGGCACCTTCGAGGGCGTCGAGTGCGGCCCCCTCGTCTCCGCCCAGCAGCTCGCCAAGGTCGAGATGTACGTCGCCTCCGCCCGCGAGGAGGGTGCGATCGTCCGGGCCGGCGGCGAGCGCCCGGAGCCGAACGACGTACGCCCCGAGGGCGGCTACTTCTACCGGCCGACCGTCCTCGACGGCTGCCACCGGGGGATGAAGGTGGTCCGCGAGGAGACCTTCGGCCCGATTCTCACCGTCGAGACCTTCCGTACCGAGGAAGAGGCCATCACGCTGGCCAACGACACCGACTACGGTCTCGCCGGCGCGGTCTGGACGACCGACGCGGGCCGGGCCCGCCGGGTCGCCGGACGGCTGCGCCACGGCACCGTCTGGATCAACGACTACCACCCCTACCTCCCGCAGGCCGAGTGGGGCGGCTTCGGGAAGTCCGGCACGGGCCGTGAGCTGGGCCCGACGGGGCTCGCCGAGTACCGCGAGTCCAAGCACATCTACCAGAACCTCAACCCGCGCCCCCAGCGCTGGTTCGCCGGCTGACGCCTGCGGGGGCCGGACGGAACACCCACCGTCCGGCCCCACCCGGCTGTTCGCAGCACCACGTACACGCACGAACCTTGCAGAAGGAGCAGTGACCGATGCCCTCCACCCCCCGCAGCACCGCAGTCCCCGACGGCCCCGTGGCCGACTACGTGATCGTCGGCGGCGGCACCGCCGGATCGGTCATCGCCTCCCGGCTCACCGAGGACCCGGACGTCACCGTCACGGTCATCGAGGGCGGCCCCACCGACATCGACCGCGACGACGTGCTGACCCTGCGCCGCTGGCTCGGCCTCCTCGGCGGCGACCTCGACTACGACTACCCCACCACCGAACAGCCGCGCGGCAACAGCCACATCCGGCACAGCCGCGCCCGGGTGCTCGGCGGCTGCTCCTCGCACAACACCCTCATCAGCTTCAAGCCGCTGCCCGGCGACTGGGACGAGTGGGCCGAGGCGGGCGCCGAGGGCTGGGACGCGGCCGCGATGGACCCGTACTTCGCCAAGCTGCGCAACAACATCGTCCCGGTCGACGAGAAGGACCGCAACGCCATCGCCCGCGACTTCGTCGACGCCGCCCAGGAGGCGGCCGGAGTGCCGCGCGTGGACAGCTTCAACAGCAAGCCGTTCCACGAGGGCGTCGGCTTCTTCGACCTCGCCTACCACCCCGAGAACAACAAGCGCTCCTCCGCCTCGGTCGCCTATCTCCACCCGCACATCGAGGCCGGCGACCGCCCCAACCTCAAGATCCTGCTGGAGACCTGGGCCTACCGCCTGGAGTTCGACGGCACCCGCGCCACCGGCGTACACGTGCGCACCAAGGACGGCGAGGAGATCCTGCTGCGCGCCGCCCGCGAGGTCATCGTCTGCGCGGGCGCGGTGGACACCCCGCGTCTGCTGCTGCACTCCGGGATCGGGCCGCGCGAGGACCTGGAGGCGCTGGGCATCGAGGTGCGCCACGACCTTCCGGGTGTCGGCGAGAACCTGCTCGACCACCCCGAGTCCGTCATCGTCTGGGAGACCGACGGGCCCATCCCGGAGAACTCCGCGATGGACTCCGACGCGGGACTCTTCGTCCGCCGCGACCCCGGATCGCGGGGCCCGGACCTGATGTTCCACTTCTACCAGATCCCGTTCACCGACAACCCGGAGCGGCTCGGTTACGAGAAGCCCGAGCACGGGGTGTCGATGACGCCGAACATCCCCAAGCCGCGCAGCCGGGGCCGCCTCTACCTCACGAGCGCCGACCCCGAGGTCAAGCCGGCCCTGGACTTCCGCTACTTCACCGACGAGGACGACCACGACGGCCGCACACTGGTCGACGGCATCAAGCTCGCCCGGGAGATCGCCCGCACCGAACCGCTTGCCCACTGGCTCAAGCGCGAGGTCTGCCCCGGACCCGAGGTCACATCGGACGAGGACATCAGCGAGTACGCCCGTAAGGTCGCCCACACCGTCTACCACCCGGCCGGTACCTGCCGGATGGGTGCGACCGGCGACCAAGAGGCCGTCGTGGACCCGCAGTTGCGCATCCGTGGCCTTCAGGGCATCCGGATCGCCGACGCGTCCGTCTTCCCGACCATGCCCGCCGTCAACCCGATGATCGGCGTCCTCATGGTGGGCGAGAAGTGCGCCGAACTCCTCGCGGACCGGGCGCACGGAACCGCGCCGGCCGCCGGGACCAGCACCAGCACCGGAGGCGATGCCCGATGACCGGAACCGACACCCTCAAGGCCACCGAGCCCAACGGGAACACGGGAGCCACCGGAGTCGACGAGAACGCCGTGTTCTCCGTACGCAACCTCTGGAAGGTCTTCGGCCCCAAGGCCGACCGGATCCCCGGCAGCGAGCACGCCGCGCTGCCGCCCGCCGAACTGCGCGAGGCCACCGGCTGCACCGCCGCCGTCCGCGACGTCTCCTTCGACGTCCGCAAGGGCGAGGTCTTCGTCGTCATGGGCCTGTCGGGCTCCGGCAAGTCGACCCTCGTACGCTGTCTGACCCGGCTGATCGAGCCGACCAGCGGCACCCTCTCCATCGACGGCGAGGACGTCCTCGCGATGGACCGGGCCCGGCTGCGCGAACTGCGCCGCCACCGCGCCGCGATGGTCTTCCAGCACTTCGGACTGCTGCCGCACCGCACGGTGCTGGACAACGTCGCCTACGGCCTGGAGATCCAGGGCCTGGGCAAGGCCGAACGCCGCGCGAAGGCAGCCGAGTTGGTGGCGAAGGTCGGTCTCGCCGGTCTGGAGGACCGGCGCCCGTCGCAGCTCTCCGGCGGCCAGCAGCAGCGCGTCGGGCTCGCCCGCGCGCTCGCCGTCGACCCCTCCGTCCTCCTCTTCGACGAGCCGTTCAGCGCGCTGGACCCGCTGATCCGCCGTGAGATGCAGGACGAGGTCGTCCGGCTGCACCGCGAGGAGGGCCGCACCATGGTCTTCATCACCCACGACCTCAGCGAAGCGCTGCGCCTGGGCACCCGGATCGCGCTCATGCGCGACGGCGGCATCGTCCAGCTCGGCACCCCCGAGGAGATCGTCGGCTCGCCCGCGAACGACTACGTCCGCGAGTTCGTCCGTGACGTGCCGCGCGAGCAGGTCCTCACCGTCGCCACCGCCATGCGCCCCGCGCTCGCCGGGGAGAGCGAGCGCGGCCCGGCCGTACGCCCCGACGCCACCGTCTCCGAGGCCATCGAGGCGGTCTCCCGCTCCGGCGACCCCGCCGCCCGGGTGATGGACGGCGGCCGGCTCGTCGGCGTCGTCGACCACGCCTGCCTGCTCGACGTCGTCGCCGGAACATCCGGCCCCGGCGAGGCGACCACCACGGCCACCGCCCCGGGCGCCTCCACCGTCACCGATGCCCCTGACGCGCCCGACGCACCGGACGGCTCCCGCGAGGTGACCCTCTGATGGCCACCGCACAGGCCACCGGGGCCCGCGCCGTGCCGACGGGCGCGCGCCGGGGACCGGTGGCCGCGCTCCGCGACCGTCCGGCCGCCGCCAAGCTCCTGCTGCTCGTGCTCGTCGCCGCGGTCGTCGTCCCCGTCGTGCACGGGCGCTGGGGCGGGGGCGTCTGGCCCGACGCGCTGACCGCCGACCTCTCCGCGCCGCTCGGCGACGTGACGGACTGGATCGTCTCCAACCGCGACAGCCACCCGCTGTTCCTCTACTTCTTCGGCCACATCAGCAACGCCGTCGTGCTCTCCGTACGCGGCGTCTATCTGGTCCTCCTGGCCCTCGGCTGGGCCGGTGTCACGGTGTTCGCCGCCGCCGTCGCCTGGCGCGTCGCCGGTCTCCGGCTCGCCCTCACCGCGGCCGTCTCGTTCTTGGTCTGCGGACTGCTCGGCATGTGGGTGCCGACGATGCAGACGCTCGCGCTGATGGTCGTCGCGGTCCTCGCCTCCGTCGTGCTGGGTCTGCTCCTCGGCCTCGCCGCCGGTCTGTCCGACCGGGTGTTCCGCATCCTGCGCCCGGTCCTGGACACCATGCAGGTGCTGCCCGCCTTCGCGTATCTGCTGCCCGTGGTGCTGGTCTTCGGCATCGGCGTGCCCGGAGCGGTCCTCGCCACCGTGGTGTACGCGGCTCCGCCGATGGCCCGGCTCACCGCGCTCGGCCTGCGCGGCGCGGACAGCGGGGTCATGGAGGCCGTCGCCTCGCTCGGCGCGACCGGCAGGCAGCGCCTGCTGAGCGCCCGGCTGCCGCTGGCCCGCAAGGAACTGCTCCTCGGCCTGAACCAGACCATCATGATGGCGCTGTCGATGGCCGTCATCGCGTCCGTGATCGGCGCGGGCGGCCTCGGCGACCGCGTCTACCAGGCGCTCTCCTCCGTGGACGTCGGCGCCGCCCTCGCCGCAGGCATCCCGATCGTGCTGCTGGCCGTCGTGCTGGACCGTACGACGGAGGCGGCCGGACGCCGCATCGGCGCCGAGCCCACCGGCCCGGCCTTCCTCCGGGGATGGCGCGGCTGGACCCTGGCCGCCGTGGTCACCGCGGCCGTCGCCGTCGTCGGACGGGCCACCGACGGCCGGGTCTGGCCCGAGGACGTTACCGTGGCCATCGCCGGACCGGTCAACACCGCCAAGGACTGGATGGTCGACCACCTCTACACCGGGGTGCCCGTCGTCGGCGGCACCGCCGACCTCGCCTCCCACTTCACCAGCGGCGTCCTCAACCCGCTGCGCAGCGGGCTCACCGGACTGCCCTGGTGGTCGGTGCTCCTCATCGTCGCCGCCCTCGCCTGGACCATCGGCACCTGGCGCACCGCCGCCACCGCCGTCCTCGCCATGGCCGCGATCGGTGTGCTCGGCGTGTGGGAACCCTCCATGGACACCCTCAGCCAGGTGCTCGCCGCCGTCGCGGTCACTCTGGTCATCGGCTTCGGCGTCGCCGTCGGCGCGGCCCGCAGCGAGCGGCTGGAGAGGCTGCTGCGCCCGGTCCTGGACGTCTTCCAGACCATGCCGCAGTTCGTCTACCTGATCCCCGTCGTCGCCCTGTTCGGCGTCGGCCGCGCCCCCGCCGCCGCAGCCGCGGTCGTCTACGCGCTGCCCGCCGTCATCCGCATCACCACCCAGGGCCTGCGCGGAGTCGACCCGGCGGCGATGGAGTGCGCGCGCTCGCTCGGCGCGACCCCGGGTCAGCAGCTGCGCCAGGTCCAGATCCCGCTGGCCAGGCCCTCCCTGCTGCTCGCCGTCAACCAGGCGGTCGTGCTGGTCCTCGCCGTCGTCATCATCGGCGGACTCGTCGGCTCCGGCGCCCTCGGTTACGAGGTCGTCCTCGGCCTCGCCCAGGGCGATCTGGCCACCGGACTCGTCGCCGGAGCGGCGATCGTCTGCCTGGGCCTGATGCTCGACCGGGTCACCCAGCCCACCACCCGCCGCCAGCGACAGGAGAGCTGAGATGAACCGCTCCCGTACGCGCCTGATCACGGCGCTGTCGTCGGCCGCCGCGCTGCTCGCCACGGCGGGCTGCGGCGCCGCCGACATGACCAAGCAGGCCTCGCCGTTCGCGGCCCCCGCCGGGGTCAAGACGGTCACGCTCTCCGTCCAGTCCTGGGTCGGCGCCCAGGCCAACGTCGCGGTGGCCGAACAGCTCCTCAAGGAGGAGCTCGGCTACCGCGTCGACCTCGTCCAGACCGACGAGGTCCCCGCCTGGGACGCCCTCAGCCAGGGCCGCGTCGACGCGATCCTGGAGGACTGGGGCCACCCGGACCAGGAGAAGCTGTACGTCGACGAGAAGAAGACCATCGTCCGCGGCGGCGACCTCGGAGTCACCGGCCACATCGGCTGGTACGTCCCGAAGTACTGGGCCGACGAGAACCCGGACGTCACCGACTGGAAGAACCTCAACAAGTACGCGAAGGAACTCCGGACCGCCGAGAGCGGCGGCAAGGGCCAGCTGATGGACGGTTCGCCGTCCTACGTCACCAACGACGTGGCCCTGGTGAAGAACCTGGACCTGGACTACAAGGTGGTCTTCGCCGGCTCCGAGGCGGCCCAGATCACCCAGATCCAGCAGTTCGCCAAGGAGAAGAAGCCCTTCCTCAGCTACTGGTACCAGCCGCAGTGGCTGTTCAACGAGGTGCCGATGGTCGAGGTGAAGCTCCCCGAGTACACGGACGCGTGCGCGGCCAAGGACCCGGCGGACATCGACTGTGCGTACCCGACGACCCCGCTGCAGAAGTTCCTGAACGCCGACTTCGCCGAGCGCGGCGGTGACGCGTCCGCGTTCCTGAAGAAGTTCCACTGGTCGGAGAAGGACCAGAACGAGGTCTCCGAGATGATCGCCTCGCAGAAGCTCACCCCGCAGGAGGCGGCGGAGCGCTGGATCGAGCGCCACCCGGACGTCTGGAAGAAGTGGCTTCCGCAGGACTGACGCGACCGGCAGCACGGCGCCCGGCCCCTCGCACGAGGAGCCGGGCGCCGACCGCTTTCCCGTCCCGTTCCGCTACCGCGCCCGGACCGTCGCCAGCACATCCCGGTCCGGCTGGAGCGTCAGACCCGTCACCGGCCCGATCTCGCCCGGGTCGACGTCCAGGGTGAAGCGGCGGGCCAGCACGGCCAGCAGGAGCACCGCCTCCACCATCGCGAAGCGCGTACCGATGCAGACCCGCGGACCGCCGCCGAACGGGAACCACGCGTACTCCGCGATCTCGTCGCCGCTCTCCGCGTCCCAGCGCTCGGGCCGGAACTCCTCCGGCTCGGGGAACCACCGCGGGTCGCGGTGCGTGGCCCACTGGCTGCTCCACACCCGGGTGCCCTCCTCGATCGGCAGGCCCCCGATCGTCGCCCCTTCCTTCGCGACCCCGGTGATCAGCCAGACCGCCGGATACAGCCGCAGGGTCTCCTTCACCACGGCCTGGGCGTACGTCAGCCGGGCGTAGTCCTCGAAGCCGGGCTCCCGGTCGCCGAGCACCCGGTCCAGCTCCTCGGCGAGCGCGTCGCGGACGCGGGGGTTGCGGGCGAGCAGATACCACGCCCACACCAGCGTCGTACTCGTCGTCTCGTGACCGCCGATGTACAGCGTGACCGCCTCGTCGCGGATCTCCTCGTCGCTGAGGTGCGTCCCGCTCTCGTCGACCGCGGTGAGCAACCGGCTGAGCAGATCGGGGCATTCCTCCTCGCCCTCCCGGTGCCGGGCGACCACCCGGCCCACCTCGGCGTCGATGACGGCGGCCGCCTTCCTGATGCGCGCCCGGCCCGGCGTCGGCACCCAGTCGGGGAGCAGCGCGCCGATCCCGGCGAACTCCTTGCCGATCTCCAGCTGGGCGACGTCCATCGCCCGGCCCATCGCCTCGGAGTCCGCCGGGGTGTCCACCCCGAAGATGGTGCGCACCGCGATCTTCTGCGTCAGCTCGGCCATCTCCCGCTTGACGTCGACGCGTTGGCCGTCCGTCCAGCGGTCCGCCAGCTCCACCGCCGAGGCCGCCATCGTGGCCGCGTACGACTTCACCTGCTTGGGCCGCACCGAGGGCTGCACCAGCGAGCGTTTACGCCGCCACTCCCGGCCCCGTGCCACGAGCATTCCGTTGCCCAGCACCGTACGGAACGCGATGCCGAGCTTCGGCTGGTCGAAGGTGCGTTCCGTCTCGGTGAGCAACTCGCCTATGCAGTCGGGGTCGGTGAGGAAGACGCACCGGTTGCGGCCGAACCGCCAGCGCACCATGTCCCCGTGCTCGCGGAGGAGTTCGAAGAAGGCGAGCGGATTCTTCCCGAACTGCGGCAGATTCCCCACGAGCGGCAGCCCCTTGGGGCCGGGGGCGAACGCATGGCCGCGAGGCTGGGTGTCGAGCGCCGGGCCGGTCTGCGTGGACATCGAGGAACTCCGCTCCCTGGGGCGCGCCACGGCCGGCGCGCGCTCGTTCGAACCCCATCGAACAGGACGGGGTGGGCGCTCCACCAGGGCGGCGGCACGGCGTGGCCGGAAACCGTCATCAGCCCCGCGGAGTAGGCGAGTTGTCGAGCGTAACCGGAGAACACCCCGCATTCGAACGACGGTTTCGTCGAGAGTTTCGCCCGCCGTGCGAGAATCCCGCCATGCCGACCGACCCGACCGACCCGGCCGACCCGCTGGTGTCCCGTGCCCGTGCGCTGTGGCAGGAGCTGTCCGCCGAACCGGCCGCCGCCTTCGGAACTCCCGGCCGACCGGCGGTGTTCGTCGCACCGGGGTCGTCGCTGGCCCCGCCGTCCTGGGTGGGTGTGGTGGCCGTCGGGGACGCCGCGCTGATCACCGCGCCGACCGGACGGGCCGCCGATTCCGTACGGTCCGCGCTGGACGGCCTGGCCACCGACGAACTCACCGACCCCGCGACCGTCGCCGGACTGCTGCCGGTGGCCGACACGCTCGGCCCCGCCGTCCTCGGCTATCTGACCCCGGACGGCCTCCGCCCCGTCACGACGGACGCGGCCGGCCCGGTCGGGAGCCTGGCCGCCGGGCACCCCGCCCTGCGCGCGCTGCTCGCGGAGGCGGGGCAGGCGGACGCGGGCGAGAGCGGTCTCGCGGACGTCACCTCACCGGCGTTCGTCGTACGGAAGGGCCCGGAGGTGCTCGCCGCCGCCGGTTACGAGCGCTGGCCGCGCGACACCGCCCACCTCTGCGTGCTGACCGCTCCGGCCGCACGGGGCCGTGGCCTCGCCCGACAGGTGGCGCACACGGCGACCGCGCACGCCCTCGCCGCCGGGCTGCTCCCGCAGTGGCGGGCCCGGCCGCCCGCCTCCCGCCGGGTCGCACAGGCGCTGGGCTACCGGGAAGCGGGCCGTCAGCTGAGCGTACGGCTGCCCTGAACGCGCTCCGCCGCATCCGCATCCGCCTCGGCGTCCGGTCCTGCCCCGTGCCCGCCACCGGTCCGGGGCACCACGACGATCTGGACGTCGTCCTCGTACACGACCCGGCCGGGATCCGCCGACTCCAGCCGCTCGCACGGCACCCCGTGCGCGGCCAGCAGCGCGAGATAGTCCGGGATCCGGTCCAGCAGACGGGTCGCCGACGTCTTGAACCAGGCGACCGCACCGGGGTTCACCGCCGGGTCGTAGACCGTCGGATCGACGCGCGAGGGATCGGCGTAGGCGGCGTCGTACCAGTCGTTGCCCGCCCGCCAGACGCGGTGCTGCTCCTCGGTCAGACGGCCCTCCCGGGCCAGGCCGTTGGCCAGCGCGAAGATGCCGGGGAAGTGGCCCCGGGGGCTGCGCCCGGTGCTCTGGAACCGTACGTACGCCGTCGTCCCGCTCAACCCCGTCGCCCTTCGCCGCCGCCCGTGAAGAGGCCAGCCTAGAGCGGCCCGGCCCTCGCACGGTCCCGGGGTGGTGGTCCCGATGCCCGCGTGGCCGCCCGTGATCACGGCGAACACCGTGACCCACGGGTTGTCCGCGAAGAACTGCCGGACCGGCTGTGCCTCCCCGACCTCGAAGATCCCGCCCCCTGCCGGGGGTCAGGATCTTCGAGGTCCGGGGCGGCCGCCACCCGGGGGAGCGGCGGTGGGGCCGTCAGACGCCCTGCGGCACCCGGGCCGGCCTGCCCCGGCCCCGCGTCAGCGAGTAGCCGAACACGGCCGCCAGCGCGGCGAGTACGCCGCCGCCCACGGTCCACAGCCAGCGGTCGGTCCACCAGCCCGAGGCCCAGCCGTCCTCCGGCTCACCGGCGGACGGCACCCGCGGTGCGGCCGAGGCGTCCGCGTCACCCGTGTCGCCCGCCGAGGCGACCGAGACGCCCGGAACCAGCGGCTCGGAGAGCGCGCCGTCCACGTCGTGGGCCCCGCCCTGCTCCTTGACGGTCGCCCTCACCTCGGCGCCGACCGGCAGTCCGAGCTCGTCGGCGGGCAGGTCCACCACCGTGAGCCGGACGTAGTAGCTGCCGGGCAGCGGGTCGTTCGCCCACGGCTCGGACCAGGCCCGCACGGGCCGCAGGACGCAGGACAGCTCCACGGTGGCCGCGTCGGCCGCCGCCTTCCTGGTCTGGTGCCCGTACATGCAGGCCTGGCGGCGGCGCAGCCCGTCGTACACATCGATCTGCCAGGTGGACGTGGAGCGCCGGGCCGCGTTCTCGGGCAGCTTCACCGTGGCCCGGACGGTGGGCCGCTGACCGGCGTCGGCCGGGAACACCCAGTACAGGTAGTCGCCCGCCGAGGCCTGGGCGGTGCCGGTCTGGTCCGGCTTCAGCGCGGTGGCCGTACGGAAGGTGGTGCCGGCCTCCGTCGGGCCCGCCTCGTCTCCGGCGGGGCTCGCGCTCGCCGACGGGTCGTCCGCCACCGCCGTGCCGGCCGAGGTGAGCAGGGTCAGTCCGGCGAGCAGCGCTCCGGTGAGAGCGCGTCGTACGCCGTGGGTGCGGCGCGTTGTCGTACGCATCAGTTGGTCCTCCATACGGCGACGCGCCAGCGCGAGATCCAGCCGGTCAGCAGGCCCGCGACCAGGCCGGTCAGGACCAGCACACCGAGCAGCCACCAGCCGCGGCCGAGCCCGAAGGCCGCCACGTCGGACGCGGTGTCCGGGCCGTCCACCAGATCCACGGTCAGTTCGACCGGCAGACCGGGGGACTTCTTCACCGAGGCGGGCGCGGAGAAGGAATGGGCGAGCTGGAGGCAGACGGTCTCGGCGGCGGGCNNCCTCCGCCTCGGGCTTCGGATAGCGCAGCCCCGACGAGATCACGTCGGTACGGCCGGTCCCGGCCTCGGAACCCCGGACGATCTCGCGCCCGTGCACGGTCACCGCGCGCAGCAGGACCCCGTAGTCGTCGTCCACGGCACGGTCGGCCGCGACGCTCGCCGAGGCGCGCAGCTCCTGACCGGGCAGCACATCGACGCGGTACCAGCGGTGCTGGCCGATCTCCGAGCGGTCGGTGAAGAGGCCCGGCTTCAGCTCGGGCGCCGCGGAACAGCTCTTGGCGCCCTCGGTGGCCACCGGAGTGACCACGGGCTCGGCGGCCCGGTCCACCAACTGCTTGACACGGCCGGACAGTTCTTCCTTGTGCTGGACGGCGGTGTAGGTGCCGCCGGTGGCCTCCGCGATACAGGTCAGCTGCTGGCGGATCTTGGCGTTGGGCA
>MUNB01000067.1:0-356 GCA_002154345.1 Streptomyces griseus | reverse complement strand
GATCCGCCGCGAACCCTCCCCGCCCTCCAGGTCGTCGGCCGCGCCGAGCAGGGCCGGCCCGATCGGGGTGAAGCCGGTCGGGGCGAGGGTGGCGACCGCGGTCTTGGCCTCGGTACGGTCCAGCGGGCCGACCGGGTAGAGCTGCCGGGTGTCCTTGCAGCCGACCTTGCGGTCCTCGCCCGGATAGTCCGCGCCGAGCGTCCGGATGCCGAGCTGCACCTGCTCGGGCACCGCGTCCAGCACGTCGTTGAACGCCTGCTTGGCGGCGGCCATCCGGGACTGGCCGTCGATGTCACGGGTGCGCATGGAGCCGCTGACGTCGAGCACCAGCTCGACCTTGGGGGAGGGGGCGGCGG
>MUNB01000669.1 GCA_002154345.1 Streptomyces griseus | reverse complement strand
ACCCGCTGCTCGCCGGCGACCGGCTCGCCGCGCTCGCCGACAGCTGCCCCAACGTCATCGGCGTGAAGTACGCGGTGCCTGACGCCGCGCGCTTCGGGGCCTTCGCCCGCGACGCCGGACTGGAGCGGTTCGTCTGGGTCGCCGGCCTCGCCGAGCTGTACGCCCCCTCCTACTTCGCCACCGGCGCCACCGGCTTCACCTCCGGCCTCGTCAACGTCGCCCCGGCCGTCTCCCTCGACATGCTGGAAGCGCTGCGCGCCGGGGACTACGTGGCGGCCATGAAGGTGTGGGAGCGCATCCGCCGCTTCGAGGAGCTCCGCGCCGAGGAGCAGTCCGCCAACAACGTCACGGTCATCAAGGAGGCCCTGTCCGTACTGGGCCTGTGCCGCCGTGAAGTACGCGCGCCGAGCCGGGTCCTGCCCGAGGAGCGACGCGCCGAGGTCGCCGAGCAGATAGCCGCGTGGGCGCTGTGACGGATCACCGGAGAGCGGCCATGGAGACGGATCAC
>MUNB01000668.1 GCA_002154345.1 Streptomyces griseus | reverse complement strand
CGGGTGACGTCCTGGGCACCGGCCTCTTCGACCTGGAGCGGGCCCAGCAGGCTCCCGGCTGGGTCCGGGAACTGAACGGCGACCACACGCCGGAGACCGAGGAGTACGGCATCTCCAGCACGGTGTTCCGCGCCGACCGCCCCTTCCACCCCGGCCGCCTGTGGGCGTTCGTCACCGAGGGCCTNNGCTGTCCAGCAGGCCGAGGGTGACCGGGCTGTGGTCACAGGCCGGCTCCGTCGCCCGCTTCGAGCCCTCCGGGGCACGCGACGCCGGCACCACGCAGGGCCAGGAGCTGGTCTTCATCGGCACGGACCTGGACGCGGACGCCTTGCACGAGGCCCTTGCCCGGTGCCTGCTGTCCGAGGAGGAGTCGTGGTTCACGGCCGCCGATCCGTTCCCGGAGTGGGAGACCCACGGCCTCGATGACGCGTGCGAACACGAGGAACGGGTGACCTCGCACCTCTGATCTCCGGACCGGGCGATGGTCGCAGCCACGGCATCGCCCGGTCCGGCCCTGTTGCACAAGTGAACCCCGCCAACCGGACTGCCGGTCGGCGGGGTTCACCCGTGGGCGGGCATCGCAGCCGCAGC
>MUNB01000667.1 GCA_002154345.1 Streptomyces griseus | reverse complement strand
GGTGGTGGGCAGCGTTCCGGTGCCGTCGGGGATCTCGTGCGTACCGCGCTGGTAGTAGGAGAACCAGGAACGGACCGTGCGCAGGTACTCCGTGGAGCGGTTGTAGCTCAGCACGGCCTTGTCGAGGTCGGCGGCGATGGCCAGATCGCGGTCGTTGGCGCAGAGGTAGCGGCCGGCGGCGAGCGCCGCGTCGNNCGACCGCGCGGTCGTGGACCGCGTCGCCGTCGTACGCCCCGCCGTCGGTGTCCTTGATCAGCGCGAAGCCCTGGCCGTTGAGGGCCGGGCCGAGGATCGGGGAGGTGGTGGTGCCGTTGGCGTCGACCCGTCCGCCACGGGCCTGGCCGGACTCGACCTTGCCGATCGCCGCGAGGAGTTGCCAGGGCAGCCGGCAGTTCGGGTCGGTGGTCGCCACGGTCTGCTCGGCCTGCTTGTACGCGGCGAGGATCGAGGCCGGAATGCCCGCTTCCGCGCTGCCGGTGGCCGGGAGATTACTGGAGGATCCGGGCTTGTCGGGCGTGACCAGGGGCGGAAGGTCCGTGTAGTAGGGCGAGTTGCCGGTCGCGGCGCCGTCGTTGTCGGCGCTCGCGGTGTCCTCGCCCGCCGCCTTCGGGTCGCCGCTGCCCGCGGATCCGTCGGCCAGGGTCGCGGCGGGCGCCTGCGAGGCCGCGAGTGCCGCCACGGCGGCCGCCGCCACCGCGGTGGTCGTGGCCCCCTTGCGCAGACGTCGGCGAATGTGCGCTGCCATACGTTCCGGTCCCTCCCCCTCGAAGGCTGCTCGCGCTCCCCAGCGCGAGGACTCCAGCGACCCTACGGCAACTCGTGTCGCCCGGACACCGAGCCCTGACCGCTTCTTACGGTTTTCTCACGTTCCCGTTCGCACGTTGTCCGGTCGGCCACGCAAGGGTGCCCTGACGGTCCCGCATACTTGCCGCCATGCCGTTCACGCTCAGTCATGCCGCCGCCGTGCTCCCGGCGATCCGCCGGAACGGGACCGCCCGGTGGCCGCTGTTCCCCTCGGCTCTCGTCGCCGGTTCGTTCGCGCCCGACATCACCTACTTCGCGGACACGGTGGTTCCCGGGGCGATGGAGTTCGGTTCGTTCACCCACACCTTCCTCGGGGTGGTCACGGTGAACGTGGCCATCGCCGCGTCGCTGGTGGCGGTGTGGGCGCTGCTGCGGGAGCCGCTGGTGGCGCTGTTGCCGGTACGGGTACGGGGCCGGGTGCACGCGTTCGTCCGGGGGCAGCGGTGGACGCGCGCCTCCTTCGGGCCGTCCGCCTGGCTGTGGTTCGCCGTCTCCGGCGCGCTGGGGGCGGCCACCCATGTGGTGTGGGACGCGTTCACCCACCACAGCCGGTGGGGGACGGAGCTGCTGCCGTTCCTGAACCGGAGCGTCGGCGGCTTCCCGGTGTTCCAGTTCGTCCAGTACGGCAGTTCGGCCCTGGCCCTCGTGGCCATCGGCTGGTTCGCCGCCACCGGGCTGCGCCGCACCGCACGGGCCGCCGCGCCCGCGGAGGTGCCGGTGCTCGGCCGCCGGGAACGGTGGGGCGCGCTCGGGCTGCTGACCGTGTGCGTGCTGGCCGGCGTGGTCCATCGGTGCGCCCGCTGGTACGCCCACTTCGGCCGGGTGGAGACCCCGCTCGACATCATCCCGACGGCCTGCTTCGGCGCGGGCGCCGGGCTGGCGGCCGGGCTGCTGCTGTACGGGGTGGGGATGCGGCTGCGGCTGCGCCGGGGAGCGCGGGGTCCGGGCCGGTCCGGGTCCGTACCGGAGGAGTCCCGTACCGGAGAGCCGGCCGGCCGGGCGCGGTAGCGACCAACGGCAAGCGGCTTGGGGCGGTGGCGGAGACAGGGGTGGGCCCGGCACCGGGAAGCGGTTCCGGGCCCACCCCGTGACGCGGGGGCGCCGCCGGCTCAGTGCGCGGCGGACTCCCAGTCCTTGCCGACGCCGACCGAGACGTCCAGCGGGGCGCGCAGCTCGACGGCGTTCGCCATCTCGTGGCGCAGGATCTCCTCCACCTGCTTCCGCTCGCCCTCGGCGATCTCCAGGACGATTTCGTCGTGGACCTGGAGCAGCATCCGCGAGGTCAGCTTCGCCTCGGTCAGCGCCTTGTCCACCCGCAGCATCGCCACCTTCACGATGTCCGCCGCGGTGCCCTGGATCGGGGCGTTGAGCGCCATCCGCTCGGCGGCCTCGCGGCGCTGCCGGTTGTCGCTGTTGAGGTCGGGGAGATAGCGGCGGCGGCCGAGGATCGTCTCGGTGTAGCCGGTGGCCCTGGCCTCCTCGACGACCCGGTGGAGATAGTCCCGTACCCCGCCGAACCGCTCGAAGTAGGTGTCCATCAGCACCCGGGCCTCGGCGGGGTCGATGTTCAGCTGCTGGGAGAGGCCGAACGCGGAGAGACCGTAGGCCAGGCCGTAGGACATGGCCTTGATCTTGCGGCGCATCTCCGCGTCGACCGCGTCCTTCTCGACGCCGAAGACCTGCGAGGCGACCGTGGTGTGCAGGTCCTCGCCGGAGGTGAACGCCTCGATGAGACCGGCGTCCTCGGAGAGGTGCGCCATGACGCGCAGCTCGATCTGGCTGTAGTCCGCCGTCATCAGCGTCTCGAAGCCGTCGCCGACGACGAAGCCGCGGCGGATCGCCCGGCCCTCGTCGGTGCGGACGGGGATGTTCTGCAGGTTGGGGTCGGTGGAGGAGAGCCGGCCGGTCGCCGCGACCGTCTGGTTGAACGTGGTGTGGATGCGGCCGTCGGCGGCGATCGTCTTGATCAGGCCCTCGACGGTGACCCGCAGCTTGGCCTGCTCGCGGTGGCGCAGCATCAGGACCGGCAGCTCGTGCTCGGTCTGCGCGGCCAGCCAGGCCAGCGCGTCCGCGTCCGTGGTGTATCCCGTCTTGGTCTTCTTCGTCTTCGGCAGGCCCAGCTCGCCGAAGAGGATCTCCTGGAGCTGCTTGGGCGATCCGAGGTTGAACTCGCGGCCCACCGCCGCGTGCGCCTCCTTCACCGCCTGCTGCACGGTCCCGGCGAACTGCTGCTCCATGCCTTCGAGATGGGCCCGGTCCGCGGCGATGCCGTGCCGCTCCAGGCGGGCCAGCAGGATCGAGGTGGGCAGCTCCATGTCGTGCAGCAGCTCCGCGGCGCCCACCTCCTTGAGGCGGGTGGTGAACGCGTCGCCCAGGTCGAGGACGGCGCGGGCCTGGGCCATCAGGGCGTCCTGCTCGGCCCGGTCGTCCGCGCCGAAGGCCAGCTGCCCGTCGGACGCGGCGGCCGGGGCCAGCTCGCGGCCCAGATACTCCACGGCCAGCGCGTCCAGGGCGAACGAGCGGCGGCCCGGCTTCACCAGATACGCGGCGAGCGCGGTGTCCATCGTGACGCCTTCGAGCCGCCAGCCGTGTTCGGGCAGCACCCGCATCACGTTCTTCGCGTTGTGCAGGACCTTCGGCCGGGCCGGGTCGGACACCCAGGCGGCGAACGCCTGCTCGTCGGCCTCCTCCAGCTGCGTCGGGTCCAGCCAGGCGGCGGCCCCGTCGGCGGCGGCGAGCGCGATCTCGGTGACCGTACCGGCGCCGAGCGACCAGGTGTCGACGGTCATGACGCCGAGGGGCTGCGCGCCGTGCTCCGCCAGCCACGGGGCGACCTCGCCGGAGCCGAGCACCGCCCCGTCCAGCTCGATCCCGGCGGCGGGCGCGGGCGGCTCGGCCTCCGCCGCACCCGGGTCGACGGCCAGCAGCCGCTCGCGCAGGCTCGGGTTACGGATCTCCAGTATGTCCAGGACACCGGTGACCGCCGTGCGGTCGTACGGAGCGCGCTCCAGCTCGGCCGGGGTCTTCGGCAGCTCCACGTCACGGACCATCTCGGTCAGCACGCGGTTCATCTTCACCGCGTCCAGATGGTCGCGGAAATTCTGCCCGGCCTTGCCCTTGACCTCCTCGGCCCGCTCGACCAGCTCGGCGAACGAACCGAACTGGTTGATCCACTTCGCGGCCGTCTTCTCGCCGACGCCGGGGATGCCCGGGAGGTTGTCCGACGGGTCGCCGCGCAGGGCGGCGAAGTCCGGATACTGCCGCGGGGTGAGTCCGTACTTCTCGACGACCTTCTCCGGGGTGAACCGGGTCAGCTCGGAGACCCCCTTGGTGGGGTACAGCACGGTCACGTTGTCCGTGATCAGCTGGAAGGAGTCCCGGTCGCCGGTGACGATCAGCACCTCGAACCCGGCCGCCTCGGCCTGGGTCGCCAGCGTCGCGATGACGTCGTCCGCCTCGAAACCGTCCACCGCGAACCGGTCCGCGTGCATCGCGTCCAGCAGCTCGCCGATCAGCTCGACCTGCCCCTTGAACTCGTCGGGGGTCTTGGAGCGGTTCGCCTTGTACTCCGGGAACTCCTGGGCACGCCAGGTCTTGCGGGACACGTCGAACGCGACCGCGAAGTGTGTGGGCGCCTCATCACGCAGGGTGTTCGCCAGCATGGACATGAAGCCGTACACGGCGTTCGTCGGCTGCCCCACCGCCGTCGTGAAATTCTCCGCGGGCAGGGCGAAGAACGCCCGGTACGCCAGGGAGTGCCCGTCCATGAGGAGCAGGCGCGGTCGGTTGTCTGCCGTCTTCTTCGATGCCGTCTCAGCCACGCCCCCGATCCTGCCACGGACCACTGACAATCCGGACCGGCACGACTTCCGCGGGGCCGTGACAGGATCGATGGTGAGGACAAGAACATGAGTACGCCGCCACGCGGAAGAGCGCTCGAAGGGGAGCAGCATCATGGCCACCAAGCCGCCGACCGGTGACCCGGTCCAGGACGCCCCGCAGGTCGAGTCGGCCCAGCACGCCGCCGCCGGACTGCCCGCCGTCGCCCACTCCCTGCGCATCGCCCAGCAGCAGATGGGCGTGCGCCGCACCGCGCAGACCCTCCTCAAGGTCAACCAGAAGAACGGCTTCGACTGCCCCGGCTGCGCCTGGCCCGAGGGCGACAAGCGGCACACCGCCGAATTCTGCGAGAACGGCGCGAAGGCCGTCGCGGAGGAGGCGACGCTGCGCCGCGTCACCCCCGACTTCTTCGCCGCCCATCCGCTCGACGATCTCGCCGGGCGCAGCGGCTACTGGCTGGGCCAGCAGGGCAGGATCACCCACCCGGTGTACCTCCCCGAGGGTGCCGACCGGTACGAGGCCATCACCTGGGACCGGGCCTTCGCGATCATCGCCGAGGAGCTGACCGCCCTCGGCTCCCCCGACGAGGCCCTCTTCTACACCTCGGGCCGCACCAGCAACGAGGCCGCGTTCCTGCTCCAGCTCTTCGCCCGTGAGTTCGGCACCAACAATCTGCCGGACTGCTCCAACATGTGCCACGAGTCGTCCGGCTCGGCGCTCACCGAGACGATCGGCATCGGCAAGGGCAGCGTCTCGCTGGAGGACCTCCACCAGGCCGACCTGATCATCGTCGCCGGCCAGAACCCCGGCACCAACCACCCCCGGATGCTCTCCGCCCTGGAGAAGGCCAAGAAATCCGGAGCGAAGATCGTCTCGGTGAACCCGCTGCCCGAGGCGGGCATGGAGCGGTTCAAGAACCCCCAGACCCCGCAGGGCATGATCAAGGGCACCCCGCTCAACGACCTGTTCCTCCAGATCCGGATCGGCGGCGACCAGGCGCTCTTCCGCCTCCTCAACAAGCTGATCCTCGCCACCGAGGGAGCCGTCGACACCGCGTTCGTCACCGAACACACCCACGGCTACGAGGAGTTCGCCAAGGCCGCCGAGGCGGCCGACTGGGACGAGACGCTGAGGGCCACCGGGCTCACCCGCGCCGAGATCGAGGAGGCACTCGCTCTCGTCCTCGCCTCGAAGCGCACCATCGTCTGCTGGGCGATGGGCCTCACCCAGCACAAGCACTCCGTGCCCACCATCCGCGAAGTCGTCAACTTCCTCCTGCTGCGCGGAAACATCGGCCGCCCCGGCGCCGGGGTCTGTCC